>SFCY01000052.1 GCA_004558865.1 Bacteroidales bacterium | reverse complement strand
ATATTTTAGAGTGGATTCATGGTAAGTTTTTGCCGTAGAATTTTATGCGCGTAAGCGCAATTTTACGCGATAGCGATTTTCGTCATGGGCAGGCTTGCCACCAAAGGTGTGGTTCTGAAGTGATGGGGTAGCCGTCGAGCTTGCTCGTAAGGCCACCCCACCGCTTCAGACCCACAGCTCCGGTAGGAGCGTAAGCCTGGACATGACCATTTTCCTTCCCCTTTACATATAAACTTACCATGAACCCAGGGAAAATATCCGCTGTGCCGAATTTTGAGAAGTTTGATGTTGTCAATCTCAACACCGAACAGATGCGCAGCTTACAAGAGGAGAAGCTGGCACTACAGCAGTTGTCAATGCAACACAAAAATTGGTGACGGATTCTTCATTAGGTTGTTTTTTAGCAACCACTGACTACTTTTTTGAATTGCTGTGTAACCATTTCCCCCGGAAGATGCGGACGAGGAAGATGGCGCCGCGGAACGTGAGTTCCACGGCCATGGCAAACCACACGCCGCGAAGTCCGTAGTGGTGGGACAGGGCGTAGGCAAGCGTCAGCCTCACGCACCACATGGAACCGAGATTCATCATCGCCGGCTTCAGCGTGTCGCCCGCTCCCACGCAGATGCTGTAGCCCACGATGCTTGCGGCGAAGAAGGGCTCGGCAAAGGCCTCGATGCGCAGCACGCTGGCTCCCAACTCGCGGATGGACTCCACGGGCGAGAGCATTCCTATCATCTCGGGCGCGAAGACATACATCACCGCCCCCATCAGGGCCATGATGCCCATGCCCAGGAAGATGGTCATCTTGGCGAAGCTGCGGCAGAGGTCGCGCCGACCGGCTCCTATGCTCTGCCCCACAAGCGTGGTGGCGGCGTCGCCGATGCCGTAGCCGGGCATGTAGCAGAGGCTCTCCGCAGTGACGGCGAAGGAGTTGGAGGCGATGGCGATGTTGCCCAACGGGGCGACAATCATCGTGCTGACCACCTGCGCACCGTTCATCAGGACATACTGCAGGGCCATCGGCGCACTGATCTTCAAGGCCTCCACCACATACGTGCCGTTCCAGGCGAACCGCTCCTTGTCGAGTCGCCATGCCAAGATTTTGCTCTTCACCACCGTGAAGTAGACCAGCACCAGCGAGGCCACGGCATAGGCCAGCGATGTGCCCAACGCCGCTCCCGCCACACGCAGCCCGAAGCCGAAGAGATGAACCTCCATGCCGAGAAAGGATACGGTGCGCGAAGGGAAGATGAGGATGAAGTTGAAGACGACATCGAGCAAGCAAGTGAGCGCAAGCACGATGCTGGGCACCTTCATGTTGCCGCTCGACTTGAGCAGTGCGCTCGAGAGCGACTCCAAGAAGAAGAACGGGGCTCCAAAGGCAAAGATGAGAAAATAGAGCGACGCGTCGCGCCGTATGTCCTCGCCCCCGCCCAGCCATTCCGGCAGCCAAGGCGATATGCCGCCGGCAACGGCCAAGATGAAAAACGAGAAGAGCAGGCAGCACACGAAGCCGTGCCTCATCACGCGCCGCGCCTTTTCAAAGTCGTTGGCCCCAATGAAGTGGGCCACCTGCACGGAGAAGCCCAACGCCGCCGCACCGCCCAACGAGCCGAACAGCCAGCCCGCGGGCTCCACCAGACCTATGCTGGCGCTGGCCTCGGCTCCAAGCGAGCCCACCATCGAGGCATCGATGAAAAACATCAGCACGGTGGTGATCTGTGCCAACATGGAGGGGATGCTCAGTCCGACAATCAGACTGAGCTTCTCGCGGCCCGTCATGGGACGGCCCATGCGGATATTCTCTAATAAAGCGTCGCTCTTCTTGCTCACAGTGCAAAATTACAAAAAATGCCCTGTATCGCCAAGCGTCAGGGCTTACAAACACACACAAAAAAAGGGGCTTTCGCTCGCCCCCCATACGCCGGCCATGATTGCGATGCCGGCACCTGAACAACAATTCTTTCTACCTTTTCGCTAAATACCTATCCGAAAGTGTTTATCTAAACTACCTATCGAATGCTATCCTTTCTCTAACAATCATCAAACTCAAAGCAACCGTAGCCTGTCTTGGCGTCCATTCGGCCAGAGGCCATCGCATTGTCTCAAATCTTCTACCTTCTCAACTAAACCTATGCTTCGGCGATACTTCCAAGAGTATTCCAAAAGTAGTTATCCTTCTCTCAATCTTTCCCTTTATATCTTTTTCCACTTGCAAAATTAGCATCTAAATCGTTTCAACCCAATAGTTGACAGGGGAAATTTGCACGAAAAAGGTCATTTTCTTGATTTATGTCAATCACCGTGTACGCAAACACGGCTGTTGCATGACAAAAGTCACGCCCTGCAGGCGTTCCGCGCAGGGTTCGCCCTACGCTGTGGAAAGCTATGGGCGGCAACAAAACAAGCCGGCGGCCACCACTCCCCCCCAGGGCTATTGCCCCGCGGTGGGTGTGGCGGCCGTCGGCCATGGGGTGGAGTGGGGCCGGCCTTCACTCCATGATCCACAGTCCCTCCTTGGCCCGGTTGTTGGGCATGGGCGTGCCGGCTCGGTAATAGCCCCGCAGGTGCAGGTCGAACACCAGCACCGAGTAGGCGGGCAGCGCCCCATTGATTTGGGCCTGCGAGCCATAGCCGAGCTGGTAGGGGATGTAGACAATCCAGTTGTCGCCGATGTGCATATTCTGCAAGGCCGTGGCGAATCCGTCCACAACGCCACTCACGGCCAGATGTGCCGGGCGGGCCGACGACTCCACATAGTCGTCGCCATACCAGCTTTGGTCAAACACGTAGCCGGCGGGATAGGAGGCTGAGGGAATCAGGCTGCCCTTGTAGTCCACCAAGGCGGAGTCGGTGTAGAGCGGACAGCCCGAGCCCGTGCCTTTTGCCACCACCCGCGCCACGATGCAGTTGGTGGAGGCCAGCGTGGTGTCCATCGACCAGGTGCGGATGATTTTCCACGACGTGTCGCCCCGCTGAATGGCCTCCTGCGCCTGGCGGTAGATGCTGGCGAAGTAGGTGTCGTTGCGGCTCTGCCAGTTGGCGAACTCATCGTCCTCGGCGTTCTGCTCCGAGCACGAGGCCAGCCCCAACGGCAGGAGCAGCAAGGCCAGGAGCCAGGCCAGGCTCTGTTGATGCTTCATTCTCATAGGCTGCTATGGTGTTACTTGTCAAGTCCGTCAATCTTCTTGGCCAGCTTCTTGAGCACCGTGGTGATGCTCACGCGCTCCTCGATGATGGCGCGCAGCTGGTCGATGTCCACACGCTCCTGCTCCATGGTGTCGCGGAAGCGCACCGTCACCTTGTGGTCGTTGGGCGTGTCGTGGTCCACGGTGACGCAGAAGGGCGTGCCGATGGCGTCCTGGCGGCGGTAGCGCTTGCCGATGGAGTCCTTGGGGTCGCCATAGTGGGTGTTGAAGTGGAATTTCAGCTCGTCCACAACCCGGTGGGCCAGCTCGGGCAGACCATCCTTCTTGTCGAGCGGGAACACGGCGCACTTCACGGGGGCGAGGGCCTCGGGCAGCCTCAGCACCACACGGCTCTCGCCATTCTCCAGCTGCTCCTCGGTGTAGGCGTGGCACATCACGCTGAGGAACATGCGGTCCACGCCGATGGAGGTCTCCACGTCGTAGGGCGTGTAGCTCTCCTGGGTGTCGGGGTCGAAATATTTGATGCTGCGGCCGCTGTACTTCTCGTGCTGCGAGAGGTCGAAGTCGGTGCGCGAGTGGATGCCCTCCACCTCCTTGAAGCCGAATGGCATCTTGAACTCAATGTCGGTGGCGGCGTTGGCATAGTGGGCCAGCTTCTCGTGGTCGTGGAAGCGGTAGTTGTCGTCGCCCATGCCCAAGGCCTCGTGCCAGGCCAGGCGCACCTGCTTCCAATAGTTGAACCACTTCATCTCGGTGCCGGGCTGGCAGAAGAACTGCATTTCCATCTGCTCAAACTCGCGCATGCGGAACACGAACTGGCGGGCCACGATCTCGTTGCGGAAGGCCTTGCCTATCTGGGCGATGCCGAAGGGCAGCTTCATGCGCCCGGTCTTCTGCACGTTGAGGTAGTTGACGAAGATGCCCTGCGCGGTCTCGGGGCGCAGATAGATCTTGCTCGTGGCCTCGGCCGTGGAGCCCACCTCGGTGGAGAACATCAGGTTGAACTGGCGCACGTCGGTCCAGTTCTTGGTTCCCGATATGGGGTCCACGATGCCCTCATCGAGGATGATCTGCTTCAGCTCGGCCAGGTCGGGGCCCTGCATGGCCCGGGTGTAGCGCTCGTGCAGGGCGTCGCGCTTCTGCTGATGGTCGAGCACGCGGGGGTTGGTGGCGCGATACTTGGCCTCGTCGAATGCCTCGCCGAAGCGCTTACGGGCCTTGGCCACCTCCTTGTCAATCTTCTCGTCGTACTTGGCGATCTGGTCTTCTATCAGCACGTCGGCGCGATAGCGCTTCTTGCTGTCGCGGTTGTCGATGAGCGGGTCGTTGAAGGCGTCCACGTGGCCACTGGCCTTCCACACCATGGGGTGCATGAAGATGGAGGCGTCGATGCCCACGATGTTCTCATGGAGCAGCACCATCGACTGCCACCAATACTGCTTGATATTGTTTTTCAGCTCCACGCCGTTCTGACCGTAGTCGTAGACGGCAGCCAAGCCATCATAGATTTCACTGCTTGGGAAGACGAAGCCGTATTCTTTACAATGACTTACAATCTTCTTGAATACATCTTCTTGTTGTGCCATAATGATATTTAACCGTTGAGTATTTTGTATGCAAAGGTACGCTTTTTTATTGAAACCCATCGCCATCCGCGTCAAAATCTTTATTAATTATAATGAATAAGCGCAACAGGACAAAGTGCATACAGCCAAAGTCGCACGTCTCGCTGCGTGAAACCACAGTTATTCATTGGCATCGTAGTAGGAGGTGCGGCGTCTCGCCGCACAGTCACACATAGCGGTCTCGCCGCACAATCACGCATAGCGTCCCGCCACACAGTCACACATAGCGTCCCGCCCCACAGCCATGCACGGCGGGACGCCGTGCCTCCTACTACTGCAAAAAAAGATCCCCCAGATCCATGCTGAGGAAAGTCTCGGCAGGAATTCCACCCTGGCCTACAATCACCGAACGAACGGGATGGAATTTATCCTGAAACACATGTAATCCGCGTGTGTCAGACTCGCTATTGCTCTTGACCTCTATGGCAACCGTCTTATCCAATTTGCGTAACACAAAATCCACTTCGTCAGCCCCATCACGCCAGTAGTACAACGACCAGCGGTGACGAAAAGCCTCATTGATCAACCAACTGCCGACAGCCGACTCGAATAGCCTTCCCCATAGTTTTCTGTCCATTTGTACATCCTGAAAACTCTTGTCTACATAGATATTCTTCAAGGCATTGTTGTACACTTGATACTTCGGTATGCTTGCCCGCTTACGTGCATGGTCAACAGCATATTTCTGCAAGCCATCGACCAATCCACTCTGCGAAAGCAGTTTGATGTAGCTGGCCAAGGTGGTGGTGTTGCCTGCATCCTGCAACTGCCCCAACATCTTGGTCAATGAGACGATCTCTCCCGAATAGGCGGCACTCAACTCAAAAGTCTGCCTCAAAAGGGCTGGTTTGGAGATGACAGTATCTTGAAGAATATCCTTGTTGATAGTGGCGTCTACGATTGAGGAGAAGATGTAATCGCGCCAACGCAGCTCGTCATTTATCAAATGGGCGCTACCCGGATAGCCGCCATAGAACACATATTGTTCCAGGCTCCATCCAAAAGAATCGCGCATCTCAGCATATCCCCAGTGACTCATGCGAATCTCCTCATATCGCCCCGCCATGGAGTCGGCAAGCCCGCGTTCAAGCAACACGCGGGAGGAGCCGAGCAACAGCACTTTTATAGGCACACCGCTATAGGTGTCGGCATCCCATTCCTTCTTTACCGTCTCGCTCCACCCAACAAGCTTCTGAATCTCGTCAATGACAAGCACCATTTCGCCAAGCCCCTGGGCCTTCACCAAGATCCGGGCCTGTGACCAACAGTCACTGATCCATTTCTTCTGACTTGTCGGTACATCATCGGCAGCAAATAGCAAGTGGGGAATGGGCAAGTCCTTCAAAACCTGTCTTACCAGCGTCGACTTACCTATTTGCCGAGGCCCCATCAACACTTGGATGAAGTGGCGTGGCTCTTCCAATCGCTTTTTCAGTAAGAAATATTCCTTTCTTGTATACATCGGTTCTACTTATTTTGATGATATGCAATCCTCTTTATTGAATTTGTAATTGCCCGAAGAACATACTGTTGCTAAAATCTCGCGGCCTATACTTAGCACTGAGTGGAAAATTACTCAACGCATTGAGTAAAATTACTCAGTCCATTGAGTAATTTCAAATCTTTGTCTGCAAAGATAGTTGAAAGGAACGAAACGACCAAAGAAAAGGAAAAGAAACTCCAGCTCCTGTGAGACTTGGCGCAGTCATCCGCAGTAGGAGGTGCGGCGTCTCGCCGCACACTCACTCATTTCGTCCCGCCGCACAGTCACACATATCGTCCCGCCGCACAGTCACGCATAGCGGTCCCGCCGCACAGCCATGCACGGCGGGACGCCGTGCCTCCTACTGCTGCAAACTTGTTGAAAGAAAGGAGTCGGATGCCGAATGCCAATTATGAATTGGAAAATTCACGCACAAACCGTCTTTGTGTTTATCCGCAAAGGCACAAAGAACGCAAAGCGACAGCAGAATTGGAAATAATTCAAAAAAAGTTGGGATATATTTGTTGATGAACAAATTATTTCTTAAATTTGCAATCGCTATTCTATAAACTAAATTAAGCCGAAAGGCGTTACTTTTAATTCTAACAAAACAAGGAATATAATATGAAGAAGATTTTTACACTCGCCATGTTGCTCGTGCTTGGCCTCGGCACAAGCTTCGCTCAAGACGAAGAGATTGACAACACACTCCAGTTTGTCGACGCACAAGGGGCTGTCGTTCCCGACGGTTCGGAAATCACCCGCACAGAGGTGGAAGACGACGGTTTCGGCTCTCTTCAGATACCCACAGGGCTGTCAGTGAAGAACACCAGCAACGAAGCCGTGGGCACCAAGTGCGAGTTCAATGTGTTGGAGGTACCCACAGGCAGCGTCAACTGCTGCTTCCCCATGGCTTGCATGTCAGCCCCCAAGACAGGTACCTTCAATACAATGGGAGGGTCGTTAGACGCCAGTGAAACCCGCGATTTCCAGACGGAATGGATAGGATTTGAGCAATACGGCAAGGCCAAGGCCACATTCCAAATTCTCATCTGCGAGCTTGGCCAGTTTGGCAAGGCGGGCGACGTGATTGCCAATGGCCCGAAGATCACCATCAACTTCGTATATTCTGACCCCACAGGCATCAACGGCCCGACCAACGTGACGGTCAACCGCGTGGCCGAGCGCTACAACGCAGCCGGAGCACGCATCTACGCTCCCGTCAAGGGCATCAACATCCTGAAGATGGAGGATGGCAGCGTGAAGAAAGTATTGGTGAAATAAGCCTCTACAACCTTTCTTGGTGGAATAAGACCCTACCATATATATAATAGGTATAGCATCAAAGGAGTTGCTGCGCCATTCGTCGGTGCGTGAGGGCTCAAGCGCCCCGTACACTCGAAAGGAGGCGCGGCAACCCCTTTTTCAATTCATGAGTCACAACCCACAATTTCCAAACCAGGGTTGTCGACGCACCATTTCCAATTACAGCATTTGATACAGAACGCATAACAAAGGGTTTTAGCTTGCACCATCCATAACCCATCACGATTGTCACCATATACACAGCTCTCTTTTGAGCTTGCCCATCATACGACATCCATACTATAAACATTTTAACACAAACAAAAACTACAGCCCCGACATGAAAGGACTATTCTCACACGCACCAAGCCGGCCGTCCAGACGGTTGGCCGTGCTTGCATTGTCACTTGCCCTGGCCTCACCGCTCCTCGCGCAACACACCACGGAGCGGCAGGACAGCTGCGAGGTAATCATCCCCAAAGGATATTACGAGACGCTGCGCTCCGGCGCAAACCGCGTCAGTTCCCACTTCGACAATCCATCCAAGGAGTCGGCCATCAAGAACACCGGCAAGGTGTACACTTTCAGACTGGCCGCCTGCATCCTGCCCGAGTATATCAAGAGCGATGAGGGCTACGGAAGGTTCACCGACAAGGACCAGGTGATCGCAGAGGTGGAGAAGTTTTGGACCCAGTTGGAGGAAAGCCTCAACAGCCACTTCACCGAAGACGTGGGCATCAAGTTCAAGGTGGTGCACAACCAGAAGCTCATCCTCTTCGACTACAACGTCAATGGCTTGGTGCTCGACCAATACGCCACCGACAACACCCGCCTCTTCAAGAGCAAGGAGATCATCGACAAGGCCCTCGGCGCCGACACCACCCAATACGACTTGGGCATCCTCATCGGCCGGCCCAACAACAGCCGCAACGGCGTGGCACAGCTCGGCAGCGCCATCAGCCCCTATCTCAAGGGAAGCGCATGGGTGATCAACAACCTCACGTCGATCGCCCACGAGATAGGCCACAGCTTCGGCGCGGAGCACACCCACTCCACCAGCAGCATTTCCATCTGCACCGAGCCGGGACAGGGACGCAGCATCATGAGCTATGGCTCGCCGCGCGACTTCTTCTCGCTGCCCAGCATCTACCAGATGCGTAACACGCTGGCCAACATGAACTATCACACCGCCGACGGCAAAGTCGTGACGGTGAACTGCAGCCCCACGGTCACTCCGCTCGCCGAGGAGGAGGCCGGCGCACAGCCCCTGCTTGACCGGCAACGCATCAAGACCGAATACACCATCACCAAGGGCAGCAACTTCCAGTTCTACCTGCCCACCACCACGGGCAAAAAGGACAGCTACCGCTACAACGCCCACACCTTCGACATCTCGAAGAATGACCCCGACCATGCCAACACGCTCCGCCCACCCTACACAGGACACAGGACAGCGTGGTGATGTATCAGCCGCATTACCTCAATCCTTCCTCTTTAAGCCAAGAGCAGATTAGCCAACAAAACTTTGTGGAGACTGGCTCTGATGCTTCGGCCACGGGCAGCTACACCTTCCTCGCCGCCGTGCACGACAACTCGCGCTACGACGCCATGCGCGTGAAGCTCAACATCGTGGAGGGAAATCCGTTCCAAATAAATTCTGTCGCATTCCAAAAGAACAGCTACGAATATAGCATAGGCCGCGATATCACTATCACTTGGGAACCCTGCCAGCAACTCTACGGCAAGGACAGCAAGGTACGCATCCTGCTCTCCGACGACTTCGGACAGACCTACAAATATGTACTTGCCGACAACGTGGACAACAGCGGCACCTGGACCGGTATTCTTCCATACGTGAATATAGGAACGGTATACAATCAAGATTGGCTCAAGCAGGAAAACGGTGGACGCATAAAAGTGGAAGTGATAGGCGAGGCAGCCTACGATATCTATCCTCAGCAAGAATACACCTATCAGAATGGATTCGTTTACAAAGGATTCACCCTCAATCCTGACAACGCGCGCATCAACTTCAAACCGAAGAACAGCAGCGATGCCATGCCCGAGCCGTTTATTCATGTCAACTCTCTCAAAGAGCTTCCACAAAAAGTAGACTTGACAGCATACAGAACTTCAGGCTCCGGGACATACGACTGCACATTCAGCGAGAAGACAGAGGGCCATTTAGTGCGCCGCTCTTGGACGGCCAACGTTGGCGGCACCCCATACACCTATACGCAGACCATCGTGCTTCCGCAGACGGTGAGCGAGCAGGAGCTGGTGCGCGCCTCGGCCCAGCAATTGGCCACCATGGCCAAGCCGCTCTATGCCAACATGGGACAGATAGGCTATCCCTACGAATGGCTTCCCGCAGCCAAGACCTTCAAGGCCGCATATGAGAAGGTGTTCCAGAACGACGACATCGCCTCCGACGTGACCAGCGCCGAAGTGGAAGACCTCAACGAAGCCATGACCGTACTCTCGCAGATTGGCGACGACGAGGTGGCCAAGCCCGAGGACGGCAACTACTACCAGGTGCGCTCCTACCTCACTCCCTACAACCGCGACACCTATTTCTATGTGGTGGACGATGGCCAGGGAGAGAAATTGGTGAGCAATACCGAATTTGACAAATACTCCGACGCTGATAAGCTGAACGCCCGCTGGCGCTGCTACATCAAGGACGGCAAATACCACTTTGTGAGCGACAAGGGCAACGCGCTCTTCAGCGCCTACGTGCCAGAGGGCGGAAGCCTCGACTCCAAGTTGAGCGACTTCCAGAACTTCAGCAACCAGGGCACCGAGCGCACACTCGGACGCGGCTACACTTGGGGCGCGCTGACCATACTCAACAGCCAGAAGTTCGGCTGCCAGGTGAGCCTCGGCGGCATGTTCTCCGTCGTGCGCGGCGTGGGCAACTTGGCCATGACCCCCGACCAGCGCACCAACTGCGTCAACGGCCTCATCGTCTCCACCGACTTCCAGTTCCTGCCCACAACGAGCGGAAGCTACACCGCCGCCGACTCCATCCCCGCTGCCATCGGCAACAACACCAAGGCGGCAGCACCCGTAGACGGCATCACCTACTACACGCAGGAGACCTCGGGCGGAGTGAACGTGGTGTTCGCCAAAGGCAAGCTCACACCCGCCGACAACGGACGCGTGAAACTCACCATCCCCTCACAGCTCACCGTCGACGGCCAGACAAAGACTGTGGTGGGCATCGTGGCACAGCAGGTGACCACAAAGGCCCGCTATGACAAACAGTTCACCTACAGCCTCGCCACGGCCATGGGCGACTACGACTTCGACCTCGTCGTCCCCGCCACCGTCACCTCAATCGGCGACAAGGCCCTGGCCAACTGCGCCAACCTCTACGAAGTGAGCCTCGCCGCGGGCAGCCAGCTCGCCACCATCGGCGCCGAGGCTTTCAGCGGCAGCCAGAACATGCGCTTTGCCAAGACCAGACTGGAGGCTGACCAGCTCTCCGCCATCGGCCAAAAGGCCTTCGCCGGCACCGCCCTGCGCCGACTGGCCCTCAGCGGCAACCTGAGCGCCATGCAGGCCAACTCTTTCGCCGGGGCTGACAAGTTGGAATACCTCGACCTGCGCGACGCCAAGGGACAGGCCACTGCCAACCGCACCACGGCTGGACTGCCTAAGCACACGCTCCTCTTTGTCGACCAAGCCGACTACACGGGCGAGGCCAGCGAGGCCAACGTCGTGCGATTCAACGCCGGAAAGGGAACCTGCCAGCTCCTCGCCCTCTACGACATGGAGGGCAAAGACCAGGGCTATGCCCAGCATGGAATCTCCGTGCCACGCTATGACAACAACGAGGGAACCACCGACGCTCCGTTCACCGCCGTCAAGGCCACCTTCGACCGATCCTTCAGCTCCGGCTTCAGCACCCTCTGCCTGCCCTACGACGCCGCCGTGCCATCGGGCATGACGGTCTACCGCTTCGTCGGCAGGTCGGGCAGCGGCGGCGACTACGCCTATTCGTTCACCTCCGACAACCGCATCGAGGCCAACGTGCCTTACTTGGTGCAGTGCGGCGAGGGCGGAGCGAGAATCGGTGAGGTCGGCCAAGCTTCTGTAAAGGCCGCCACGCGCTACACCATCGGCGACAATTTCGCCGACGGCGACGCCAAGGAGGGCTTCGTCGGCTCGCTGGCCACACTCGGCCACGACGACGCACGCGGACACGACATCTACACGCTCAGTGCCTCGCAGCAAAAGTGGCTGCGCGTGACCGACCAGAACGGCACCATCAACGCCAACGCCTTTGTGCCGCCCTTCCGAGCATTCTTCACCGACCCCACCATCAACAACGCCAAGAGCGTGGACCTCACGGTGGACACCTCCACCGGCATGGAGTCGCTGCCCACAGAGGCCAACCGCACGGCAACGGGAGTCTACACTCTCGACGGCCGCAAGGTGGCCACCAACGGCAACAGTCTGCCCAAAGGCATCTACATCATCGGCAACAAGAAGGTGGCCATCAAATGACAACGACACTGAATAGGGAAAAGAAAGGCTTATATGTGTCTCCTGCGATAAAGCGCAGGCCCATCGACACGGCCGAGATCCTCGCCGACTCTGGCTCAAACGTCAATGTGGGAACGGGCAGTGTCCCGCAAACTGAGCCGGGTGCCGCCAAGCAAGGCCTTTGGGACAACGACAACGAGCCGAACGAAGAAACCCACAGCACCATCTGGCAATAGCCACCGACAACCGCCCCTCTCCCAGAGGAGGCCAACACAGCCGCAGCCCACTGCCGTCAGCATTCCACGCGACGGCTTGGGCTGCGGCTTTTTCTGTCCCCCACAGCACGCGACAAAACCCACTCCCACACCCGAAAATGGCAAATCACTGGGGGGTAAGCAAATTTAACACTCATTTTTTCTTCTTTAATCAATTATTATGTTATCTTTGCAGATATTATTACTAAACAATTACTTCATTATGAAAAAGTACGTACTTGCTTTGACAGTGCTTCTGCTCGGCTTCATAGGAGACGCAATGGCACAGTTACCATCCGTAACGCTGAAAGACATCAATGGTAAGACCATCACCACTGACACCCTGAACAATGGTGGCAAACCCTTCATCATCGACTTTTTCGCCACATGGTGCAAGCCCTGCAACCGTGAGCTCACCGCCATCAGCGAGGTCTACGACGACTGGAAGAAAGAGACGGGGGTGAAGATTTTCGCCGTATCCATCGACCAGGCCCAGAACATCAACAAGGTGCGCCCCCTGGTGGACCAGGAGGGCTGGGAATATGACGTACTGCTCGACCCCAACTCCGACTTCAAGCGCGCCCTGGGCATCCAGATGATTCCCTACGTGCTGGTCTGCGACGGCAAGGGCAACATCGTCTACCGCCACAATGGCTACACCGACGGCGCCGAGACTGAGTTGATTGAAAAGGTTAGAGAACTTATTGCCCAGTAACAGAGAATGAGAAGACAAACATTCGCCGTAGCCCTCCTGTGCCTCGCCGCCCTGCCGGCCATGGCACAGGAGAATGCCAATGACGGCCACTACAATACAGCCGTAAGCGGCAGCATCCAGAGCGACATGCTCGTTCCGCAAGGCAAGCAGGAAGACGGCTCGCACGAGGACTTCCGCACAAACACCTACGCCGACATCAGCGTGCTGAGCAAGTTTGTCGACGCTGGGGCGCGATTTGAGTACCTGGAGCACCCCATGCCCGGATTTGAGCGCGACTTCAAGGGCTGGGGACTGCCCTACGTCTATCTGAAGGCCAAGCTCAAGGGCGCAGAGCTCACCGTGGGCAACTTCTACGAGCAGTTCGGCTCGGGCTTCATCCTCCGCACCTACGAGGAGCGCACGCTCGGCATCGACAACTCGCTGCTTGGCGGGCGGCTGGTGCTCAAGCCCCTCAAGGGCGTGCAGATCAAGGGACTCGCCGGACAACAGCGCCGCTACTGGGCTCACAACGACGCGTGGATAGCGGGCGCCGACCTGCAACTGAGCCTCGACCAGTGGATCAAGGCCATGGAAGAGAGCGGCACCTTCCTCACGCTGGGCGGCTCATGGGTGAACAAGCATGAGCGCAAGGACGCCGACGCCGACGTGTTCGTGGACCCAACCCACAAGCTCAACTTCCCAGCCTACGTCAACTCGTGGGACGTGCGCGCCAACCTGCAGAAGGGTGCGTTCAGCATGCTCGCCGAATACGCGCAGAAGACCCAGGACCCGTCGTTCGACAACGGCTTCATCTATCGTCGCGGCTATGCGGCCCTGCTCTCCATGAGCTACTCCAAGAAGGGCATGAGCCTTTTGGCCCAGGCCAAACGCTCCGACAACATGAGCAGCCGCTCGCGCCGGCAGATGAACGGCACGTCGAGCTTCATCGACCACATGCCCGCCTTCACCTACGAACACACCTACACCCTGGCTGCCCTCTACCCCTACGCCACCCAGATGGCGCTCGGAGAGTGGGCCTACCAGGCACAGTTGGGCTACACGTTCAAGCGCCACACCTTCCTGGGCGGCAAGTATGGCACCAACATCCAAATCAACTTCTCCCACGTCCACTCCACCGACAAGCACTTCAAGGGCCTCAACGGCGCAGAGGCCACGAGCGCACAGCGCGGAAGCGACGGCTACGGCTCGGCCTTCTTCAAGTGGGGCGACCAAACCTACTACCAGGACATCAACGTGCAGCTGGACAAGCGCATCACACGCGACTTCAAGCTCCACCTGCTCTACATGAACCAGTTCTACAACAAGACCGTCGTCGAGGGCGAGGGTGGCTTCATCCACTCCAATGTGTTCGTCGTTGAGGGCAAGTACAAGTTCTCGCCCAAGACCACACTGCGCTCCGAGTTACAGTATCTCACCACCCACGAGGACCAGGGCGACTGGCTCTTCGCCCTGATGGAGCTGTCGCTCGTGCCGCACTGGATGTTCACCGCCTCCGACGAATACAACGTGGGCGAGACCAAGCGCCACTACTGGAACCTCTACGCCACCTACAACGTGGGCGCCCACCGCATCCAGCTGGGCTATGTGCGCACCCGCCGCGGCTACAACTGCTCGGGCGGTGTCTGCCGCCTGGTTCCATCCTACCAAGGTATTACACTTTCCTATAACTACAACTTCTGATGAGAAACAAGTTATTGTACATATTGGGTGCCGCCATGCTCTTGGTATCCTGCGGCACAGAAATCGGCGAGAACGAGCGTCTTGAATATGTGGCGCCCGCGGCTGTGGGCAAGAACGTTCTCCTCGTGGACTTCACGGGGCAACGCTGCGTCAACTGCCCCAAGGCCAACGAGGAGATAGAGTCCCTGCAGAGACAGTATGGCGGCGACACGGTCATCGCCGTGGGCATGCACTCCGGCCCCCTCGGCTTCAAGGGCACGCCAAAGGTATTGGGCCTCGCCACCGACTTGGGCGACACCTATTATAATCATTGGGGCGTGGAATACCAGCCCACGGGCGTGATCGACTATTTGGGCAAGGTGGACTATACCGCCTGGGCAGCCAACGTCACCGAGCGGTTGAAGAAACAGACCACGGTGAGCATCAGCGCCACAACCGAGGGCGAGGGCACCGACCTGCACGGCAACGTGTCGGTGGAGTTCTCCGACGCCATGGTGAGGGGCAAGCTCCAGCTGTGGCTCGTGGAGGACAGCATCACGGCCATGCAGCTC
This sequence comes from Bacteroidales bacterium, assembly GCA_004558865.1. Classification (GTDB taxonomy): domain Bacteria; phylum Bacteroidota; class Bacteroidia; order Bacteroidales; family Bacteroidaceae; genus Prevotella. The sequence continues at coordinate 536 of SFCY01000052.1, read as the reverse complement.
ATGCCCGACGGCTCCCCCAACAAGGACTATGTACACATGCACGTGTTCCGCGACGCCATCAACGGCACATGGGGACAAGACTTGACGGCTGTCAACGCTATGGGATGGAACCCTGTGGTGTCCTACCAGTACACGCTCAATGAGAGCTGGAACCGCAAGCACCTATGGCTCATCGCCTTTGTCTACGACGACTCTGGCGTGCTGCAGGTCATCCGAAAGCATCTGTAATAGGCAACGCCGACAATGCACGTATGCAAAAGGCATGGCATCCATGGATGCCATGCCTTTTTTGCGCGCCCTTGTGGGTTTCCCGACGCTTAGCGGCTACCGCCTCGGTATGTGACCAATAGAGACGCACGTTGTTGATTGGCGAGCGGAACAAGAAATGACGCCGCGAGCCAACACGAATCCCCAAGACTGCGGTTTGTGGGAATTGGGGTTCAATGGATATTTTCCGTGGATTGGATATGTTGTTTCATTTCGTATAGTCCTGACTTCGCCAATGAGTAAATGGTAATAGAAAATCATGGACAGGC
>SFCY01000051.1 GCA_004558865.1 Bacteroidales bacterium | reverse complement strand
GCAACGGGGTCTGGTGTGAGGAGTTGTATGGCTTTCTTGAAGCATTTCTCGCTTTCTTGATAATTTTTCATCTCATTGTAGAGATTCCCCAAGTGATAGAATGGCGCAGCTTGGGCTGAGTCTGAGACTGCGACGGCCCGCTTCAAGTAGTCTACCGCTTCGACTTGCAAAACCACCTTGTCTTCAAATGGCACACTGTCGTATCTGCTGAGCTGTTCGGCACACACGCCGGCTGAGAAATAGGTGATATAGCTTGAGTCGCCAGCTGCAAGCAGTTTCTCGTAAGAATACTTGGCTCCCTGAAATTCCTTTAGTAAGAACTCAGCCTCAGCAATCACTCTGTTGACCGCAAGGTTGGTGGAGTCCTTGGCCAAATATTCGTCCACTGCATGGAATGTATCGAACGGATTCATCTCCAAGTTGTATTCATGGCACAAATCGGCCAGTACCTCAGCGTCCATCGGGTAATAGTTGAGGATGGTTCGTCCGGTTTGCTTGAATTTTTCGGTGATGCCCAAGGCTTTGTAGCTGTAGAACAACTGCCGCAAGGCATTGTGGGAGAGTTGTGGGGCGGCAAGGGGCTGTAGCGTGCCGATGCATGCCCTGTAGTTGCCACGTCGATAGTGGCATTCGGCGATTTTCATCCTCAGCCCTTGTGTGTCCTCCTGTTTGAGCGCTTGTGAGTAGCAATTCAAGGCCTGAAAGAGATTGAAGGCCTGCATACAGGAGTCACCGCATGTCTCCCAAGCTGTTGTTTGGGCTGTCAGCGTCAGGCGGAAAAGTATGGCGAAGGCCAGCAAGGCAACTCTTGACTTTGTTTGTGTCATGGTGATTCTCATCGTGTCGTTATGTCTATTCGATTTTGCTAACTTTCTCTCACGCCAGGGCAAGTCACAATCCCGCTCTGCTTTCATTTTGCAGCTTAGATGAAAAAAGGAGTCCGGCTGTGAAAGCCGGACTCCTTGTGTTGGTTAGTCTTCGTCTTTGGTCTCAGCTTCGTGGTCGGCGATGAGCTTGTTCTGGATGTCGTTGGGGACAAGCTCGTAGCTGGAGAACTTGGTGGTGAAGCTGGCGCGGCCGCCCGTGAGCGAGCTCAGCGAGATGCTGTAGTTGCTCAGTTCCTTCAAGGGTATCTTGGCCTGCAGTTTCTGGTAGCCGGCCTCGGAGTCCATGCCCATGATGAGCGCGCGGCGCCCCTGGAGGTCGCTCATCACGTCGCCCATGTAGTCGGCGGGAACATACACTTCCAAGTCGTAGATGGGTTCGAGAATCTTTGGCCCAGCCTGCTTGAAGGCGTCGGAGAAGGCATGGCGCGCTGCGAGGGTGAAGGAGAGCTCGTTGGAATCCACGGGGTGCATCTTGCCGTCGTAGACCACAACACGGACGTCGCGTGCATAGCTGCCCGTCAGCGGGCCATGTTCCATGCAGTCCATTACGCCTTTCAGAATGGCGGGCATGAAGCGGAGGTCGATGGCTCCACCCACGACGGAGTTGATGAATACCAACTTGCCGCCCCAAGGCAGGTCCACTTCTTCCTTGCTCTTGATGTTCATCTTGAACTCCTGTCCGTTGAAGTTGTAGCTCACGGGATCGGGCATACCCTCTGCGTAGGGTTCGACGATGAGGTGAACCTCACCAAACTGTCCGGCTCCGCCACTCTGTTTCTTGTGGCGGTATTCGGCCTTGGCCTTCTTTGTGATGGTCTCGCGATAGGGAATCTTCGGCTCCTCAAACGTAACGGGAATCTTCTCGTTGTTCTCCATGCGCCATTTCAGCGTGCGCAGGTGGAACTCGCCTTGGCCGTGGACGATGGTTTGGCGAAGTTCCTTGCTCTGCTCCACCACCCATGTTGGGTCTTCCTGGCGCATCTTCAGCAGTGCCGCCATCATCTTCTCCGTGTCGGCGGCATTCACGGCCTTGATGGCACGGCTGTATTTGGAGTTTGGATATTTTATGAAGTTGAAGTGCTGCTCCGTGCCCTTGCCATTGAGCGTGTTGCCTGTCTTCACATCCTTCAGCTTCACCGTGCAGCCGATGTCGCCGGCGTTGAGCTGGTCTACGGGAATTCGGTTGGATCCCGCGCAAGCGTAGATTTGGGCGATGCGCTCCTTAGAGCCACGGTCGGCATTGGAAAGGTCGTCGCCCGGCTTCACAGAGCCAGACATCACCTTGAAGTAGCACACCTCGCCGATGTGTGGCTCCATGGCGGTCTTGAAGAAATAGAGCGACTCGGGGCCATTGGTGTCGGGAGTGACTTCCTCGCCGCGCGCATTGTGTACCTTGGGCATGTCGCTGACAAAGGGAACCACGTTGCCAAGGAATTCCATCAGGCGGCGCACGCCCATGTCCTTGCCAGCGCAGACACAGAACACGGGGAAGATGCTGCGGGTGACCAGCCCCTTGCGGATGCCCATGCGCATCTCGTCCTCGGTCAGTGTCTCCTCCTCGAAGAACTTCTCCATCAGCTCCTCGTCGTTCTCGGCGGCAGCCTCCACAAGCGCTTTGTGGAGTTCCATGGCCTTGGCCATCTCCTCGGCGGGGATGTCTTCGATGGTGGGAACTCCACCCTCGGGCTTCCAGCTGTATTTCTTCATGAGCAGTACATCGATGAGCGAATGGAAATTCGGGCCTGTCTCAAGCGGGTACTGGATTTGTACGCACTTGTTGCCGTAGATGTCCTTCATGTTGTTGATGATGTTGTCGAAGTCGCACTTTTCGCTGTCGAGCTGGTTAATGAGGAAGATGACGGGCTTGCCCAGCTTCTCCGTGTAGCGGAAGTTGTTCTGGGTACCCACTTCCGGCCCATACTGTCCGTTGATGAGGATGACCGCCTGGTCGGTGACGTTGAGCGAGGTGATGGCTCCGCCTACGAAGTCGTCGGCACCCGGGCAGTCGATGATATTGAGTTTCTTGTTGTTCCATTCCACATGGAATACTGTTGGGAAGACAGAGTAACCATATTCCAGCTCAACCGGAAAATAGTCGCACACGGTGTTCTTTGCCTCCACGCTTCCGCGGCGCTTGATGATTCCGGCTTCGTAAAGCATACTCTCGGCAAGTGTGGTCTTGCCGCTACCCGCACTGCCAAGCAATGCTATGTTCTTGATTTCATTCGTTTGATATACTTTCATATCAACAGGTTTTAAGCGTTAGTAAATCCTATTTAGGCAGTCCGAAGACTTCAATTCGTCCGTTGATGATTTTCGCCGTCTAAATTATCAATTTTTGATGAGAACGCCAAAAGAAACTGTCAAAAATGTTATTATATTTAAAACTTATTAGTAATTTTGCCACGAAATGACTGGACTATACATACATATCCCCTTTTGTGCGAGCCGTTGTGTGTACTGCGGCTTCTACTCCACGGTGAGACCCGATTTGCAGTTGCGTTATGTGGACAGCCTCTGCCGCGAAATGGCCATGCGCCAGCGCGAGGCGGAGGACGGAATAGGCACAATCTATCTGGGCGGAGGCACCCCCAGCCAATTGTCGGCTGGGAGTCTTCGGCGCCTGTTCACGCAGATTCAGCAGTGTTTTGGTGTGGATTACGATTCCGACGTGGAGATAACGATGGAGTGCAATCCCGACGATGTGGGGGAGGAACTGTTGCGCGGCCTGCCCGTAAACCGGGTGAGCATGGGCGTGCAGACGTTTTCTGACTCTCGTCTGCGTTTTCTCCACCGCCGCCACACCGCCGATCAGGCCCGGAAGGCTGTTGGCATATTGCGCAGTGCGGGGATAGGAAACGTCAGCATCGACTTGATGTTTGGCTTCCCCGACGAGACTTTGGAGGAATGGGAGCGCGACATCGACGAGGCCCTCAGCTTGGATGTTGAGCACATCTCTGCCTACGGTCTGATGTTTGAGGAGGGTACACCTCTTTATAATATGTTGCAGCAGGGCAAAGTGAGGCGGACAGACGAGGAGGTTGGACTCAGGATGTACGAACTGCTGACCGACAAGTTGACGTCGGCGGGATATGAGCATTACGAGATCAGCAACTTCGCCCGTCCGGGTTTCCGCAGCCGGCACAATTCAAGTTATTGGAACGACACGCCCTATTTGGGCTTGGGCGCCGCCGCCCACAGCTACGACAGGAGGACCCGCAGCTGGAATGTGGCCGACATCATGGCATACATGGAGGGGATGGAGCATGGCGAGCGGCGATTCGAGTGTGAATCCATCGACCCGCGCACCCACTACGACGACCGGGTGATGACAGCGCTCCGAACCTGCGAGGGGCTTGATTTGGCCGAGCTTGACTCCCACCACCGCGATTTCCTGTTGAAGGCCGCCGCCACCTATATTAATAATGGTAAGGTGGAAATAAAAGATGGACACCTGCGGCTGACTCGAAGAGGCATCGCGGTGTCCAATCTCATTATGTCTGACTTGATGGATGTGTAGCATCCACCTCATTTCATCCTCACCTCGTAGAGGTCGGTGCGGCGGTCGAGCAGATTGCGCACACTTCCGTAGGTGTGGAGCTGGGTTAGGCTGTGCAGGTCTACGTCGGCCACCAATATCATTTCCGTGTTGGGGGTGGCCTCAGCCCTTCGGCCGTCGTTAGGGAAGGCGAAGTCGCAAGGGGTGAACACCGCGCTCTGCGCATATTGGATGTCCATGTTGTGTACGCGCGGCAGGTTGCCCACGCTTCCCGCGATGGCCACGTAGCATTCGTTCTCTATGGCGCGTGCCTGAGCGCAGATCCTCACGCGGGTGTAGGCGTTCTGCGTGTCGGTCATGAAAGGCACAAAGAGAATCTGCATGCCCTGCGCTGCCATGATGCGCGAGAGTTCGGGAAACTCCACATCGTAGCAGATCAGCACACCTATGCGGCCGCAGTCGGTGTCGAACGTGCGCAACTGGCTTCCCCCCGTGAGTCCCCAGCACTTCTCCTCGTCGGGCGTCACGTGTATCTTCTCATACATCTCGTCTGTCCCGTCGCGCCGGATCAGGAATCCCACGTTGTAGAGGCTTCCGTCGTCCTTCACGTAAGGCATGCTTCCCGTGATGATGTTGATGTTGTAGCTGATGGCGAGCTCGCGGAAGTGGTCGCGTATCTGGTCCGTGTATTTCGCCATGGCGCGTATGGCCTGGGCCTCACCGAGATCGTTGAAACGGGCCATCAGCGGTGCGTTGAAGTATTCGGGGAAGAGGATGAAGTCGCTCTTGTAGTCAGACACGGCGTCGATGAAGAACTCCACCTGCTCATACAGCTCGTCCATCGTCTTGTAGGGTCTCATCTGCCATTGCACCATTCCGATTCTCACCGTTGGCTTGCGCTCCACGATCTGGTCGTGTTTGGGCTCGTAGTAGATGTTGTCCCACTGGAGCAGACAGGCGTAGTGCTTCGACTCCTCGTCGTTGGGCAGATAGTTGCGGATGATGCGCCTCACGTGGAAGTCGTTGCTCAGTTGGAAGTTGAGCACCGGGTCGTAGATTTCCCTTGAGCGCACTTTCTCTATGTATTCCTTGGGGCGCATCTTGTCGGCATACTTGTGGTAGTTGGGTATGCGTCCACCAAACATGATGGCCTTGAGGTTGAGTTTCTCGCACAGCTCCTTGCGGTATTCATACATTCGCCGCCCCAAGCGCAGGCCCCTGTATCCGGGATGGATGAACACCTCGATGCCATAGAGGATGTTGCCTTGAGGGTTGTGGGTGTTGAAGGTCTCGTTGCCCGTCACTTGGGCGTAGGTGTGGTCGCCTTTCACCATGTCGTAGTCCACGATGATGCTCAGGGCGCAGCCCACGATCTGGTTGTCGGCTATCACCACCACCTGTCCTTCGGGGAAGATGTCGATGAGCTTCTTGATTTGTTTGTGTGTCCAGAATACATCGCTGTTGCCATAGATGCGCTTGAAGGAGCCTGCCAATTGGTCGTAGTCCTCCATGTGGAGATTGCGCAGCTCCACTTTGTTGATGTTCCGGGTTGTTTCCATAAATTGTTATCCTATTTGTTGTTGCGCTGCGGGGATCCTTTCGGTTGGCCCCTGTTGTTGTTGTTGCGGTTCAAAGCCCTTGGTGGTCAGTCTTTTCGGAGTCTTCCCGCCTTCCACTCTTGGTGGAAATGTTGCCTCACCTCGTCGCGGATTTCCGATTCCGAGCGCTTGTTGGTGACGTAGGGCTTGATGAGTTCCCACACCACGAACCACGCCAAGATGGCCAATGCGGCGATGCCAAAGCGCAGCAGTTCGTTGTCAACGGGAATCCTGTCCATGTAGACAATCACCAAGGCTATGGGCACCAAGGCCAGCCAGTCGCCGGCAGTGTTCATTCCCTTGCTGCGTCGCAGTTGCTCCTGAAAACGCGAAGGAGCAGCCGCCATCCAGTCCTTGAATGGCTTGCTGCTCCATAGCTCTTCAAATTCCTTTTCGTATTGCATGCTTATTTGGCGTAGGCCACAGAACGGGTCTCACGAATCACGGTAATCTTTACCTGTCCGGGATAGGTCATCTCGTTCTGTATCTTGGTTGCAATCTCGTTGCTCAGTTTTGTGCTGTCCTCGTCGTTCATCTTGTCGGCCCCCACGATGACGCGCAGCTCTCTTCCGGCTTGGATGGCGTATGTCTTCGTCACACCGGGATAGCTCATGGCGATGGCCTCCAAGTCGTTGAGCCGCTTGATGTAGGCCTCCACGATCTCGCGGCGTGCACCGGGACGTGCGCCTGAAATGGCGTCGCACACCTGCACGATGGGAGCCAAGAGCGTCTGCATTTCCACTTCGTCGTGGTGGGCGGCTATGGCGTTCACGATGTCGGGCTTCTCCTTATATTTCTCGGCTATCTTGGCGCCATAGAGTGCGTGGGGCAGCTCGCTCTCCTCGTCGGGCACCTTGCCGATGTCGTGGAGCAGTCCGGCGCGCTTGGCCTTCTTGGGGTTCAGACCCAGCTCGGCGGCCATCACCGCGCAGAGGTTGGCCGTCTCGCGGGCGTGCTGGAGCAGGTTCTGTCCGTAGGACGAGCGGTATTTCATCTTTCCGATGATGCGGATGAGTTCGGGGTGCAGGCCGTGGATACCCAAGTCGATGGCCGTGCGGCGGCCCGTCTCGATGATTTCGTTCTCCAACTGCTTCTTCACCTTGGCCACCACTTCCTCGATGCGTGCGGGGTGGATGCGTCCGTCGGCCACCAACTGGTGGAGGGCCAGGCGGCAAACCTCGCGGCGGATGGGATCGAATGCCGAGATGACGATGGCCTCGGGCGTGTCGTCAACCACGATTTCCACTCCCGTGGCGGCTTCGAGGGCGCGGATGTTGCGTCCCTCGCGGCCGATGATGCGGCCTTTCACCTCATCGTTTTCGATGTGGAACACGCTCACCGAGTTCTCGATGGCAGTTTCGGTGGCCACTCGCTGTATGGTCTGTATCACGATTTTCTTGGCCTGCTGGTTGGCGTTGAGCTTGGCCTCGTCCACGATTTCGTTCACGTAGCTTGCGGCGTCCAGCTTGGCCTGGTCCTTCATGCTCTCCACCAAGCGGTTCTTGGCCTCTTCGGCGCTGAGGCCCGAGAGTTCCTCCAGCTTCAGCCTCTCCTGCTCCTGCATTTTCTCCAGTTCTGCCTGTTTGGTGCTGAGAAGCTTCTTCTCGTTGTCCAGTCTGACCTGCATCTGGTCGGTCTCCTGGCGTCGGCGGGCTATCTCCTCCTGTCGCTGGTTGAGCGAGATCTCGCGCTGCTTGAGCCTGTTCTCGCTTTGCTGGATTTTCTGGTTGCGCTGCTGCACTTCCTTTTCCAGCTCACTCTTCTTGTTGATGAACTTCTCCTTCACCTCCAAGAGTTTTTTCTCCTTGATCACTTCAGCGTCTTTCTGCGCTGCTTCCAGAATGCTCTTATATTTTCCAGTAGCGATGTATCGGAAAATAGCGTAGCCGCCGGCAAATCCCACGAGGAGAGCCACGACGGCAGCAATTATTGTACCTATCATATATGAATATTTACTTTATTTATTTTTCAACTCTTCTTCAATTTCCGTTGTGAGTTGAGAAAGCAACTGGTCGTAGGGCTGCGTCTCGTTTCGGTCGAGTTCCATTTCGTAGCGCAGCGCAATATCTATCAAAGACATATACAAGATATCCTTGTCGCTCTTTCTTCCCTTGAAGATTTGGGCATACTGGTTCACCGTTTCCGTGATTTTCTTCGCCGCGTTACGGTACAGCACCTCCTTTTCGGGCTCGCAATAGACCGAAAGGTTGGTGTCGTAGACGTGCAGTGTGATATGTTGTTTTGCCTTGTTGGTCTCAGCCATTGCTTTTATTCGCTCAGCAACGTGATACATTTGTTTACTTCCCTGACGAGCCTCGCCACCCGCTTCTTGGCGCCATCCAGGTCGCCGTCGGTGATTTCGAGCATCTTGGCAGTCTTGAGGGATTCATATTCGGTCTGCTTTTGGGCTACTTGACTTTCCAATTCCTTGATTTTCTTGTCGCGCTCGTCAACCATGGCATAGAGCTCATTGTTTTCTGCCTTCAACTCCCTGAATTGAAGAATCAGTTGCCTCACGCGAGTAGAAAATGTGGTCAGTGTCTTTTCTTTCGCATCCATTGCAGTTCAATTTGTGTACAAATTTAACGCAAATCTGATAAATAACCAAATATTTTAAAGTATTTCTTCAGCCGAACGGCTTATTTCTTTTCGTTTTCGTCTTTGGGTCTCGGCTCTTTCTTGGCCAGCATCACCACTTGGAAGATGAAGTCGGTGACCCATTTCTGCGAGAATCCCAAACGGTGGTTGTACTTCCTCACCTCCATCACGGTCTTGGCCACCGACGGGTCCTTGTAGTCGTTCTTCGTGAAGATGTCGGCCACGGTTTGTTGGGTCATGCCATAGATGGTCTTCTTGAAGATGGACGGTACGCGGAGCTTGAACTTCATCAGGTTGCCGATGAGCATCATCAGGTTCTGGCTGAAGCCCTGGAACTGGAACATGAAGGGCTGCAGGTCTTGTATGCGGCGGCAGTTTTTGCGTATGCTCTGGTCTATCTCCTTGAAGAAGTCGTCGTCGGTCTTGTAGAGGTCCTTCATCATCTTCTTGCAGTGGTTGCGCTCGCCCACGCCGAGCTTGTTGTTCACCGTCGGCACGTGGAGCGTCGACTTGAACGTGCGCAGGTCGGGCAGCATGGCCAAGTTGGTGATGCCCAAGTTGGCCGCTATGGCTGCTTGAAAATAAACCCTTATCAGCGTCATGTAGTCTTCCATTCCGCCGGTCTTCTTCTGTTCGTCTTCTTTCTTCTTAAACAGATTTGAAAATATTCCCATTTTAATTTTTGGCTTTGTATATTCTATATTTTACTTTGATGTGCAAAGTTAATCTAAAATATCGAAACCACAAAGTGTTTTCCTTTTTTTGTCGTTTTCCGCCCTTGCCGACTTCCGTTCCGACGATGGCCTTGCCTGCGCTTCCTCTCCTTAGTCGGCAGGTGCGCTTCCGATTTGCAGCCGTGGCTCTTGACCCCACCGCAGGCCTGTTTCCGTCCTTGGCCAACACCGCCGCCAGTTGGGGATTCTGCGCCAGTTTTCGGTTGGCTTGGCAAAGAGCTTCCGCCTGGCGAAGAACCTATTCCTCACAATCTGTGGCAACTGTCACGGACTATCGTGCCAATTGTCACGGACTATCGTGCCAACTGACACGGTTTATCGTGTCAACTGTCACAGATTTTATGCAGACAGTTGGCTGGTGGTCCACGCCCCGCAATACGACAGGCGGCGACCCGTGTTGGAGGCGTGGGGAAAAACGGCCATCCACCTCCGCCGATGGCAATATTTTGCCATGGCCTTCGTTATTACCTTGTATGAGAAAGAAACTGCGCAATATACTATTGTCCTATTCGGCAAAGCTTGCCTTTGGCGGGCTGTTGCCCCTTCTTGTTGTGTTGCCGATGCTGCTTTCGTTGTCCTCGTGCGGCGTGGACAAGCACCTCAAGAAAGGCGAGAAATATCTGTCGTTGGGCGAATATTATGATGCGGGCAATGAATTCAAACAAGCCTACAGGATGACCCAGCCCAAGCAACGCGACAAACGTGGCGACATAGCCTTGAAAATGGCCTATTGCTACAGCAAGAGCCTGCAGACCGAGAGGGCTGTCGCCGCCTATTCCAATGCCATCCGCTATGGACGTGCCAACGCCCAGGACAGTCTGGCCTACGCCCGGCTGCTGCTCAAGTCCGGCGCCTATCCCGCCGCCGAGAAGGTGTTGGCCGAGCTGCGGACCAAGCTGCCCGACGACGAGCTGGCCTCCGACGCACTGGTCTCGGCCCAGCGTGCCGCGCAGTGGAAGAAAGCCGGAAGCCGCTACACGGTGAGGCGGATGGAGGAGTTCAATTCACGGCGAGCCGACTATTCGCCCATGCTCTATGGTGACAATTACGACCAGCTCTACTTCACGTCGACGCGCAATGAGGCGATGGGGGATGAGCTGAGTGGCATAACGGGCGCCAAACCGGGCGACATCTTCATGTCGCAGAAGGACGACGCGGGCAAGTGGTCCAAGCCCGAAGTCGTGGCTGGTGGACTCAACACCAACGCCGACGAGGGCGCTTGCTGCTTCTCCGTGGATGGTCGCGAGATGTATCTCACCCAGTGCACCACCGACCCCAACTATCCCCGCTATGCGCAGATCGTGAAGTCGGGCCGCGCAGATGCGGCCTGGGGCAAGGCATCGGAGGTGAAGCTCACCGCCGACACGCTGTCCAACTACGCCCACCCGGCCATCTCCCCCGACGGCCTCTGGCTCTATTTCACGAGCGACATGCCGGGCGGCAAGGGAGGACTGGACATCTGGCGCGTGCGCATCACACCGGCCGGCTTCGGTGGCGTGGAGAACCTTGGCGAGCCCATCAACACGCCGGGCAACGAGTGCTTTCCCACTTTCCGTCCCAACGGCGACTTCTATTTCTCCTCCGACGGCCATCCGGGCATGGGCGGACTCGACATCTACATCGCAACCGTGGGCAAGGACGGCCACTACAAGCTTTTCCATCCCGGCTATCCGCTCAATTCCAACGGCGACGACTTCGGCATGACCTTTGAGGGGCCCCACAACCGCGGCTTCTTCTCAAGCAACCGTGGCGACGGGCGCGGTTTTGACCATATCTATTCGTTTGAAAATCCAGAAATCGTCAACACCATCAAAGGCTGGGTCTACGAGATGGATGGCTACGAGCTGCCAGCCGCGCAAGTGACCATCATCGGCGACGACGGCACCAACGAGAAGATTTCCGTCAAGAGCGATGGAAGCTTCACGCGTGTGGTGAAGCCCGGAGTCACCTATCTCCTCATGGCCTCGTGCAAGGGCTACCTCAACCATCAAGAGGAAGTGAAGGTGGTGAGGACCGAAGAGAGCCACGAGGATGTGCTGCAGTTCCCCCTGGCCAGCATCACCGCGCCGGTACTCATCGACAACATTTTCTACGACTTCGACAAGTCCACGTTGCGCCCCGAGTCTACCAAGGCCCTCGACGACTTGGTGAAGTTGCTCAACGAGAATCCCAACGTCACCATCGAGCTCTCGGCCCATTGCGACTACAAGGGCTCTGAGGCCTACAACCAGCGGCTCTCGCAGCGCCGCGCCGAGGCCGTCGTGCAGTATCTCATCGCCCATGGCATCGCCGCCGACAGGCTCTCGCCCGTAGGCTATGGCAAGGGCAAGCCGAAGACGGTTAAGAAGAAGCTCACGGAGAAGTACAGCTGGCTGAAGGAGGGCGACGTGCTGACGGAGGATTTCATCAAGAAGTTGAAGAAGGACCAGCAGGAAATCTGCAACCAGCTCAACCGTCGCACGGAGTTCATCGTGCTTCGCACCACCTATGGAATGTTCGACGAGCATGGAAAGCTGAAAGAGCAGCCCAAGCCCAAGCCCGAGGAGAAGAAGGAGACGGGCGACCAGGATGAGTACGACATCTACTTTTAGGTTTCCGGCTGTCGTCCCCGCCCTATATATATAAAAGGTATAGGCCGAGGTGTGAAATCACCCGTTTTGCACTTCTCAAGAAAGTAGCTATTTATAAATAAGGTATAGGCCAAGGGGAGAATCCGAGTCATTCCGATTCTCCCCTTGGCCTTATCTATGGGGCGGCACGTTGTCGGTCCAGCCCCAACCGATGGTCGGTACAAAATAGGACTGAAGCTATTCGTCGCTTGTCGGTTGCAACTGTTCGGAGAATTGTACTCCTAAACAAACGCTGTCTAACTTAACTTGTTAGGCTGAATATAGGGTTCAAATCTGGCGAACCCCTACAAAACTCATAAACTCACAAACTCACAAACTCACAAACTCACAAACTCACAAACTCACGAACTCACGAACTCACGAACTTACGAACTCATAAACTCATAAACTCACGAACTTACTTCATGGGTTGTTTATAGCTGTTTCACAAACTCACAAACTCACAAACTCATAAACTCACAAACTCACAAACCAAATCTGAGGTTTTCTCCCCCTAAAATATAGTTTGTCTCTAATTTTTTTTAAAATATTTGAAAAAATAAAATAATTTTCTTTTTTATAATAATAATTTTGTTTATATTTGTAGCGGTAAAAACAGAATTGCTCACACGAGTGCGCTTAATGTCGTAGCTAACGTACATTTTGACCGAATTTAATATATAACATTGACAGAACTTTTCTTTTAACTAAATCATTACGCTTATGAAAAAGCTGACCTCTGTTTTGGCCTTTCTGGCCTTGTTCTCGTGCAGTGTCTCAGCCCAGAAGTATTGGGTGGAGGGCACCACGATGGACTACTACAACAATCCCGTCACAAAGGGCTTTGCCCTGACCGTGACTATCGATGGCAATAAAGCCACGATATCGGATTGGAACAACTATCTGAAGGCGAGCGGTCTTACGCCCGATGCCACATTCTCCGACAAAGTTGAGGGCACCTACGACGCCTCAAATCGCCGCATCACCATCAGCACTCCGCAGATGAACTATGGCGACCCCACGACCAAGCAGTTCTGCTTTATTGGCTCTGCCAGCCAATATGGCAGCATCTCGTATTACATCTTGGAGTCGTGCACCTACTATTCAGCCTACAGCTACGACCGCCATGACGATTTGTCGTTCACCCTGTCTGAGGATGGCAACACCATCACTGCCAATCAGAACCCCATCATCACGCAGTTGGGCTCATACGACGGCACCTACTACTACAACACGCGCGAGTTCTACACTGCGTTCAAGATGACCAAGATGCCCGACGGCTACAGCTTCTCCACCGACCACGAGTCGTTCGACCTGACTTCGCAGCCCATGAAGCCCAACCAGAAGTCAGTCCAGAGCTTCAAGCTGATCAACAAGGGACAGGCCGACGGCCACTTCACCGTGACCACCTCCGATCCCCAGCTCACTGTGCTGAACGCAAAGGACTCCACCTTGACCGGTGGCCAGATGTGCGATGTCAACTTCCGCTTCATGCCCACTGAGGCCAACGACAACTATATCGGCTACATCTATGTCACCGACGATGCCGGCAAAAAGATAACCATGGAAGTCAAGGCCAAGGTAGATCCGGGACAGCCTTTCAACAAGGTGGTCGACCGTGGCACCATTCTCTTCTCTGAGCCCGAATACGGCAAGTCTTTTGTCGTGGACTCCACCACTTATTCAAAGTATGCCCTCGTGCCTGAGTATCAGACAAACATGACCTATTCTGTCAATGTCAACTTCACGGTGCCCGAAGGCAAATTGGGCACCCTGTCTTGGCTTGGCGAGTGCAAGGGCATCGACGGCAGCGTGCAGTTCCGCACCGACGTGTGGGACGACGCACATGGTGGCTATACCTATTACATCAACAAGAACGTGCATCCCGACACTGTCGTGAACGACCTCTCTGGCAACCAAGTCTTCGGCCCCGGCGAGTACAGCCTTATGCTCCAGAGCTCGATGTGGTCCTTGGCTGAAGACCACTACATGTGGCTCTCCAACTTTGCCCTCGACCTGAAGGACATCAAGGCCGACGACGCCCAGCTCAACACCAAGGACATCGACTTTGGAACTGTCTATTCAGGCTATTATCCCGTGAGCCTCTCCGCTGAGGCTAACTTGACCAACTTGGGCAGCAATGCGCTGAAGGTGACTGGCTTCTCCTCAGACAATCCTGAGTTCAGCGGTGTCGTCTCCGACTCTGCCGCAACCCTGCTCAACCAGCTTCCCGTACAGCTCACGTTCAAGGGCAAGGGCGCTGGCGACCATAAGGGCAACCTCACCATCCATACCACAGCCGGCGACTTCTTCGCTGCCGTAGTGGCCCACCTCGACACGCTCGAAACCGACTTCAAGGCCATCGTGAAGGCCGGTGACCTGCACTTCAACACTTCCTACCAGCATCCGTTCTTGGTGGAGAAGACCACGGAAACTCCTTTCGCCTTCAACTCCACCCACGGACAGAACGCTTACGGCAATGAGCAGTCTTGGCTCGACGTGGAGTTCGACGTTCCGCAGGGACAGACGGGTGTCCTCTCCTTCGACGCCTACAACAGCTCCGCAAAGGGATATGACTGGGAAAAACAAGACTCCGTCTTTGCTGACGGCACCCGCATCTTCATCGACGACTCTTTGGCCGCTGAATACAGTGGTCAGTGCGATGCCAGCTCTTCCCTGTTGGATCCTTCCTTGCTGAAGTTCGGCTATGGCCACCACGTTGTACGCTTCCTCTATGTGAAGAGCAGCTGGGAGCAGAAGGGCGACGACATGGTCAAGCTCAGCAACCTCAGCCTCAACGTCACCATCGACAAGGCCGACTCCGCTTGGGTGGACACCGAGAAGGTGAAGTTCTCCAAGCCCACATTGCTCCGCACCAGCACTTCCACTGTGACTGTACGCAATCTCGGTAGCAATCCTCTCACCATCACTTCTGTTGACAATTCTGCCGACGGCGTGTTCAAGGCTACCGCCCTGTCCACCACCGCACAGAATCTTGAAGACATGAAGGTGAAGATTGTCTTCACTCCTGCCGACGTAAAGGCTTACAAAGACACCATCGTGATTCATACTTCGGCCGGCGACCTCAAGGTGGCTTGCGAAGGCGAGGCCGATGCTCTCTACTATGGCGACCACGCGCTTGAGACCGACAAGGTTCAGGCTCTGTTGAGCGATGGATTCGAAAATGGAATCGGCGATGATTGGCAGCTGGTCAACGATGCCGATGGCAATGGATTCGCTTTGACCGGCACTACAGACTTTGCCGGAATGGCTTATCAGGATGCTGAGGCTGTAGTGAGCGAGGAGGGCGACGGCTACCTCGTCACACGTGGCATCGAGATTCCCGCTGAGGGACAGACCTTCCTCGACTTCTATTCCTACGGCGTGGATGCCAAGGGTGTGATTACCTGCGGCTCCGGCAACGACTTGGCAAGCTTCGAGCCTCTCTACACCGACGAGACTGTGGGCGAGAGCTGGACCAACCAGACGGTAGACCTAACTCCGTATGCCGGCAAGACCATCAAACTGGCTTGGAAGCGCGACGGCGGCCTGTTCTACCTCTTGGACAATGTCCTCGTTTATCACTATGATGGCATCCTCAATGGTGTCAACGACCTCAACGCCGCCAACAAGATGGGTCAGCCCTCGAGCATCGAGTACTACTCCGTGAATGGCGCCCGTCAGAACGGTCTGCAGCAGGGTGTGAACATCGTGAAGTATCGCTACGCTGATGGAACCACCGTCTCACGCAAGGTGGTGAGAAAGTAAACATCTGTAAGATATACAGCAACAACAAACGCCGTTCAGGACATCACGTCTTGAACGGCGTTTTTCATTATGGCGGGTTCTTCATGTCTGCGTGTATATGGCCGGTTCTATAAATTAGGCTTAGAAGCCAAGCCGATACGGATACATGTCGTTTCGGTCGTCTTCTGCATCTATCGGTCTCAAAACGTCAAGTCTCATCGGTCGTGTAGCCCGCTACGC
>SFCY01000182.1 GCA_004558865.1 Bacteroidales bacterium | reverse complement strand
ACGTAAGTTGAAGAGGGAGTGTAGCGGGCTACACGACCGATGAGACTTGACGTTTTGAGACCGATAGATGCAGAAGACGACCGAAACAACATGCATCCGTATCGTCTAATTTTCTAAACCTAATTTTTAGAACCAGCCTTAATTCTCCTATCAAGAATGGTCTCTCGCAAAGGCGCAAGGAACGCGGGGAAAGGCGGTGGAGCATTTCCCGTGGGCGGTCGCAAGGCACTGCCCCGCAGCCGGGCGCGGCCTTTGCGCTACTCGCGCCTTTGCGGGACAAGTCTTAGAGGAGTTGCCGCATGCAGCCGATAACCCATCACCAGCCTGCAGACCCGTAAAAAAAGGACACCCACCTCACGGTGAGTGCCCCTTGACTTGTTTCGTGTATATTTGCAAACTGTTACTTCACGATAACCTTTACTGTCTTGCCATTGGCAAGCTTGAGGATGTTCAGGCCGCGCTGGGCACCAGCGATGCGCTGTCCAGCTTCGTTGTAGCGGGCAACGACTGTGTCGTTGGAAGCCTCAGCGGAAGTGTAGACGTTGTTGATTCCCGTTGTAGAACCAATCAGAGAAACGCCAATGGAGTTCTCAATCTGGTTGTCAAACACATCGTTGGCGTTGTGCTTGTTGACAAAGGCCACAAACTTGAGCTGGTTCTTCACATAGGCCTTGTTGATGTTGATGGTGTAGGTCTTTGTGAATGTGTTGTCGTCTTTCCATTCGATAGCGTCGCCCCAGCTGCTGTTGTAGTAGCGGATGACATGCATCTGATAGTAGTTTTTACCACCTCCGGACTGGTTCTTTGCCTTGATGCTGTCCTCAGTCATGTAGACCGTGAGCAGGCCTTTTGTCTTGTCGTATGCGTTGTTGCAAGTTCCGGAAACCGTCAAGGTCACCTGGGTCGTGTCGGCATTGGGCTCGGCGTTGATGGTCAGTCCAACATTGGAGAGTTCGGCAAGCTGTGCGTTGATGTAGCTCGTAATCTCAGCGGCGCTTCCGGGAAGGACAACGTTGTCCTTCTCTCCGCTTGCATACTGGGAATCGAAGATAGGCTGACGATTGAACATCATAGCCGGTGCATACGTATATCCAGCGTCGTTGAACAAAGTGGTGAGGTCTTCGTCACAAGGCTGAGTCAACCAATCCGTACCATAGGCTGAATGGTGGCAAACGGCAAAAGTGCGTGTCAAGTCGGCCGTTTTAAGGGCTGTGTGCAAGAAGCCAGCAACGCGTGGGCAGTTTCCACATTTTTCAGTGGTGAATTCCTCCACAACCACATTCCGGTTGTAGGCAGTGGTGGAAACTCCTATCTGGCCTGTAGCGGCCACGTCGGCGGAGGCGTTGTCCTCGCCATTCACCTTGGTTATCTTCACCGACAGGTTCTTGACGGCGTCGACATCACCGGCAGGAACCGTGAAAGTCAGGTTGCCGTAGGCTCCGGTAGCAACCCCGGGGTTGAAGTTAGCGCGGGCGGGGTCGGCTGCGACACCATCAACGGTAAGCACGTAGTCAACATTCGTGATGGCGCTTGCGCCCAGGTTGAAGAAGGGTATCGTGACCTTTACGTCCTGACCAGCAACAGCCGCGATCTTTTCGATGCTGCTTGGAATGGCATTGTAGGCGGCAAAGTCGCCCTCTACAAGCATCTGTATGGCAGCAGCTCCATTGCCAGCTCCAAAGCTATACCAGCCTTTTCCCTGGCCGCCCACAGAAGCGGGAATGTTGCAGTTGATGTACAAATCGCCATTCACTTGTGTGTTGACACCGATGGGATAGGTCTTGCTTCCCTGCGTAACCTTGTAGGCCACCATCAGGCGCTGGTCGCCCGTGATGTTGAACTGCTTGTCGGCGGGCAGCACAACCGTATTCCATACGTAGGAAGTTTTTGTGGATTTGCTTACGATGGTCGTGTCCTTCGAGGCGAGGGAGTTGATGTTGCCCTGGGTGTCTACGGTGTAGATTGTCACGCCCTTGGCCGTGGAGCTGGCGCCCATGGCGAAGCGCACTGCCGTCACCTTCTTGCCCACGTAGAGAGCGAGGGCTTCTTGCTCGAGGAAGATGGCCGGCTCGATGTCCTCGGTGGTGTAGTCGCCTACTCCCAAGGAGTTGTCCACATCGTCGGTTGCATAGTAGCCGACAAGACGCTGGTTGGCGGCCAGATCGGCCTTGCGGGGAGCCTTGAGCATGCTGGGCTGTGAAGGAGCCACGGCGCTGAGGCGCTCGGCTTTCACCGTGGAAACCTTGAGAGCAGAAGGCTTCTGTGCGTTGGCTGTCATCGTCATGGCGAAGGCGGCCAATAAGAGTATCGATTTCTTCATATAATAGATGATGTTAAGTTAATATGTTGCAAAGATAAAGTTTTATTTTGAATGGACAAACAAATTGAGCTTTTTTTTAAAGATGGTTCTTTAAATTAGGCTGATAGAACAATCGATAAAGTGGAGTTGTCGTTCGGTCGTCTTCTGCATCTATCGGTCTCAAAACGTCAAGTCTCATCGGTCGTGTAGCCCGCTACACTCCCTCTTCAACTTACGTTTTGAGTCCCGATA
>SFCY01000181.1 GCA_004558865.1 Bacteroidales bacterium | reverse complement strand
TCCGTGCGAGTCCGTGCTTGTCCGTGGCTGTTATCATTTGCCACGGACGTTCACAGACCAACACGGACTGAAAGCCTAAATTAGGTCGAGGCGTATTGGGCTTACGCCCACCTTTTCTCGCCATGGCAGCGTCCAAGCAAGCTTGGCTCTGCTCATTTGGCTTATCAAAAGGTTCTGCCAGCCATCGAGACCCAAAACGCAAGTTGAAGCGGTGTCCTATTCTTCCGGATGATCTGTGGCAGTTGGCGCGATAGTCCGTGACAGTTGGCGCGATAGTCTGTGACAGTTGGCGCGATAGTCTGTGACAGTTGGCACAGAAGATGCACAAGCGTACGCACTGCGCCTAAAAGCCCTCCACAACGGCGGAGGGAGGCCGTCATGCCTGCATTGTGGCCATAGGCCCAAACAAGAAAAACAAAGCAAAAACAGGCGGCAACCATTGGGCAAGCGGGAAATATAGAACCGACCTTAAGACCATGCTCAATTGTCGTCCCACCCCGAGTCGTCCTGCGAGAAGTCGGACTCCTGCGATTCTTTCGCATTGATTACAGGACTGTCCCCGTCCGGGTCCGTCTTGCCTGTTCTTAGGCTCACCCAGTCCATAAAGGAAGCGGGTTCGATATCGACCACCATGATGCTTGCTTCGGAGCAAGACGGAGCCGGAAAAGAAACAAGGTGCATAGCCCTTGCATCACAGCAAGGGTTTTATTTGTTTTTGTCAAAATAACAAATGTGAATCTCCGCTCGTAACTCTTCTCTTACCTTTCGACCGGCATTCGAATAGTTACTGGCTACCAACCAATTATTGGCGGCAAAGTTTGCCCATTCGCCAACGTATCATTACCTTTGCAGCAGACAAGTGGAAGGCACGGCGTCCCCCGCCGCGCAAGAACGCGCGGCGGGGAAGCCTCGCCTCCTGCCACAACGGTTTAGCTATATAGTAAGGAAACAAAACAAACATATCATGCAGATACTCATAGGTTGTGCCAAGGACATGACGACGACGGGCGTTGCCGTCCGTCCCCTCTCCACGCCCCAATACCTCAACGAGGCGCGCCACCATGCGCTGCAGATGATGGGCTTCGACAAGGAGACCCTGCAGAAGATACTGGGCATAAGCGACAAGCTGGCCGACGAGGTTTACCGCCGCTACCAGACTTTCCTCGATGAGGACAACAAGCCCTTGGCCGCCATCGCGGCCTACCACGGCGTTGTGTTCAAGAACATGCAGTTGGAGAGTTTTGGAGAAGCGGACTTCGAATACGCCCAAAGCCATCTATGGATCACCTCCTTCCTCTACGGCCTGCTGCGCCCACTCGACGGCATCAAGCCCTACCGCATGGAGGGCAAGGTGAAACTGCCGCTGAATGGCGGATCGATGTTCGAATACTGGCGGAGCCGCCTCACCGACGGCCTCATCGGCAGCATACGGGCCGACGGCGGCACGCTCGTCGACTTGGCCAGCTCGGAAATGAGGCTGCTCTTCGACTGGCGAAAGGTGGAGGAGAACGCAAGGGTGGTGAAGCCGGAGTTTCTCGTGGCCAAGGGCGACAAGGTCTCCATGCCCTCCGTCTGGGCAAAGAAATGCCGTGGAGCCATGGCGGCATGGATATTGAGGAACCGACTGGCCAAAGCGGAGGACATCATCGGATTCTCTTCAGACGGCTTTATATATAAAGGAGACGACGGAGGGGAAAACTGCCCCGTGTTCGTCGCAGAGAAATGACAAAAAGGGAAACAAAGGAAAACAACAAAGGAAAACAAAGATATGGAAAAAGCAATCATCAAAACCTTCAACGGCAAGACTCCTCGTTGGGGAGACGGCTGCTATTTCAGCGAGAACGCCACGCTCGTGGGCGACTGCTCCTTGGGCGACGACTGCTCGATATGGTTCAATGCCGTGCTGCGGGCCGACATCAACTCCATCCGCTTGGGCGACCGCTGCAACGTGCAGGACGGAGCCTGCCTGCATGTGGCCCACGGCGACGGGGCGGTGGTCATCGGCAACGACGTGAGCATAGGCCACAACGCCACCGTCCACGCCTGCACCATCCACGACGGCGCGCTCATCGGCATGGGTTCCACGGTGCTCGACGGTGCTGTGGTGGGCGAGGGTGCCATCGTGGCCGCCGGGGCTGTGGTGCTGCAGCATACCGTCATTGGGCCAAATGAGATTTGGGGTGGCGTGCCGGCCAAGTTCATCAAGCGCGCCGCTCCCGGACAAGCCCTCGCCTACGCCCAATCCTATGTGGAAGTGAAGGAAAAGTATTAGGAGCTGGTCGGGCAAGACAAAGGTTCCTCCCAATCGTCCGACGGGGGGAGCGTATGCACGCCCCCTTGCAGTTGGACGCGCGTTGTTGGACGCGCGTTTAGCCACATCCTTTTGGGAGGGCAATGGCTCCCCCCATTAGCAGGGAGGGGCCAGGAGAGGAATCCGAATCATTTGGGCACAGCGGATATTTTCCGTAGAATCATGGTAAGTTTATATGTAAAGGGGAAGGAAAATAGTTACTATGTTTGCAACCGCGAACCGACCGAGGTGCTCATTGATACCCTGTGGAGCCTAG
>SFCY01000180.1 GCA_004558865.1 Bacteroidales bacterium | reverse complement strand
TAAGCCTGGACATGACCATTTTCCTTCCCCTTTACATATAAACTTACCATGATTCCACGGAAAATATCCGCTGTGCCTAAATTCAATATCCTTTGTTTAGGAGTACAATTCGCGGAATAGTTACTTTTATGAAAACGGTCTATCTTGATAACCAATCCATGATGTTCGTGTCCGACTTTTGTGCGACCAGTGGTGCTATAAACGCAAATAAGCGATTGAAAATCAATCGCTTATTTTGCTTGAAGTCGGGATGAGGCGACTCGAACGCCCGACCCCTACGTCCCGAACGTAGTGCGCTACCAACTGCGCTACATCCCGATTGCCAACGACGAAGAACCATTTCTTCATCCTTAGCGAGTGCAAAGGTAATGCTTTTTTTTAATATCCGTGCAAAAAAACGGGGAAAAATTTGCAGGATAAAGAAAATTAATGTACCTTTGCACTCGCTTTTCGGAACGGGTGCTTCCCCCAAGATCGGAAAGCACGTCAAGGTACCTTAGCTCAGGTGGTAGAGCAATGGACTGAAAATCCATGTGTCCTTGGTTCAACTCCAAGAGGTACCACAAAGAAGCTCCTGCAACAAGCGCGTTGCAGGAGCTTCTTTTTATGCCTAATTGCCTCTCGCCATGCATGCCGATGGTCGACCATTTGGCCGTCCCCCGCCCTACCATCACCACCTATGAATCTATGCGACACACCCATAGGAGCAGCAGGAGTATATCATTGGGGGGGCGATTAGGATTCCCCTCCCTTCGCAGGGAGGGGTTAGGGGTGGGTCTTTTGGTTAGGGGTCCTCTTATAAGACTTCCGGCAGCTGCCATAGCTTGCTGCCGTTGCTGCCCTTTATCAGAATGCAGTAGCCCTTGGGCTTGTCGGCGGCTATGGCGGCCCTCACCTCCTCCACGTTGTGGAACTTACGGAAGGGACAGTGGGTGTGCTCAAACTCGTCGCCTACGAGCCACACCTTCTCCAAGTTCATTCCCTCCAACTGGTCGGCCACGCGCTGGTGTTCCTCGGCCGAGTCCTCACCCAACTCCAGCATGTCGCCGATGATGGCCATTTTATGGCCGGCCTCTATGAGCCGGAAGTTGTCGAGCGCGGCCTTCATGCTCGTTGGGTTGGCATTGTAGGCGTCCACCACGAGCCGGTTGTCCTTGGTCACGGTGAGTTGCGAGCGGCTGTTGCTGGGCTCATACTCGCGCAGCGCGTCGCAGATGAGGTTCGGCTCCACGTCGAAGTAGAGTCCCACGGCTATGGCCGCCAACATGTTGTTGACATTGTAGGCGCCGATGAGCTGCGAGCGCACCTCATAATCCTGGTGGGCAGCCGGCGTGTGGAGCCTCGACTGCCAAGTGAAGTTGAGCAGCGGTGTGCAGCTCTCCACCTCACCCGTCACCACGGCCTCATCGTCGCTGCCGCCCGAGGCGTAGGACACCACCTCCTTGAAGTCGCGCTCGCCTGCCATCTCCAGCAGGTCGGCGTCGCCGCTGTTGAGGAAGAGCAGGGCGTCGTGGGCGGCAAGGAAGTCGTAGAGCTCGCCCTTGGTGCGCTTCACGCCCTCAAAGGAGCCGAATCCCTGCAGGTGGGCGCGCCCCACGTTGGTGATGAGACCACAGGTGGGCTCCACATAGTCTACGAGCTTCTTGATGTCGCCGGGGTGGGAGGCCCCCATTTCCACCACGGCAATCTCATGCTCGGGACGGAAGGTGAGCAGCGTACGCGGCACGCCCACATCGTTGTTGTAGTTGGCCTCGGTATGCACCACATTGTACTTCTTGGCCAGCACCGCTGAAATCAGCTCCTTGGTTGTTGTCTTGCCGTTGGTGCCCGTGATGCCGATGACTGGAAAGGAGAAATGGCGGCGGTGCTCGCGGGCCAGTTCCTTGTAGGTGGTGAGGGTGTCGTCCACCAGGATACACCGGCCATCGCCCTCGGGCGCGTATTCCTTTTCGTCGATCACGGCATAGCCGCAACCTTTCTCCAAGGCGGCGGCGGCAAACTTGTTGCCGTCAAACGACGCGCCCTTCAGGGCAAGGAAGATGGAACCCTGCGGGCAGTGGCGGCTGTCGGTGGTGAGCTGCTGCCCGCACTTCAAATAGAGACTGTATAACTCGCTTATTTCCATTGTTACGGTATTTTTCTACAAAATTAGTGCAAATCGGTCAAAGAGCAAAATATGCCCCCACATTTTTTATCCCCCACATCACTCATGGTGTTTCTTTTTCAAAAGAACGCCCATGGATTGGCCATTGATTTATACACTTGCCGTCCCACCACCGTCAGTCCATGACTTGTGGCAGTTGGCACGAAACATCGTGGCAACTGGCACGAAACATCGTGACAACTGGCACGAAATATCATGGCAATTGGCACGCATCGCAGGCAGCCAATGATAAGGGGAAAAAAGGCACAGCGGATATTTTCCGTGGAATCATGGTAAGTTTGTAAAGGGGAAGGAAAATGGTCATGTCCAGGCTTACGCTCCTATCGGAGCTATGGGTCTGAAGTGACGGGGTGGCCTTACGAGCAAGCTCGACGGCCACCCCGTCACTTCAGAACCACACCTTTGGTGGCAAGCCTGCCCATGACGAAAATCGCTATCGCGTAAAATTGCGCTTACGCGCATAAAATTCTAC
>SFCY01000179.1 GCA_004558865.1 Bacteroidales bacterium | reverse complement strand
TTCTGCATCTATCGGTCTCAAAACGTCAAGTCTCATCGGTCGTGTAGCCCGCTACACTCCCTCTTCAACTTACGTTTTGAATCCCGATATCTTGCACAACCTTTTCGATAAGCCAAATGAGCAGAGCCAAGCTTGCTTGGACTCTGCCATGGCGAGAAAAGGTGGGCACTGGGCCAATACGACTCGACCTAATTTATAGAACCAGCCTTAAGAATCTCTTAACTTACTTATTTCTCTTTTCTCAGCTTGGTGAGCAGGAATTGCTGGCATTCGTCAAGCATCTTCACACGGGCCAGGCGCATGACCATATAATAAAGGACAATGGCCAAGACAACACGCGACAGCAGCAGCAGCCACAGGCTGGTGATGGGCGCTGTGGCGAACCACGTGGCGGCCATCACTCCGGCTGCAGCAAGAAGGAAGGGGAGGATGTCCTTGAGGAAAGAGAGCAGCCGATAGCCCGTCAGCCGATTGACCATGAACCACAGCACAAACACCCAAAAGATGTTCAACACCACGTAGCTGATCACCATGCTGAAGATGCCGTAGCGGTGGACGACAACCATGATGGCTATTTGGCACAGGCCGAAGAGCGTGGTGCTGAGCAGATTGAGCGATGAGCGTCCCTTGCTGATGATCATGTTGTTGAACACCCAAACGATGGGGTAGAAGGCTCCGCTGATGCAGAGGAAGCGCAGCAGCGTGGCGCTGAACAGCCACTTCTCCGTAATCAGGAGCACGATGAACTCGCGCGAGACGAGCGACAGCCCGAAGAGCAGCGGAAAGGAGATGAAGGCCGTGAAGCGCACCAGCTTGCGCATGGCGTTGAGCTGCCGCCCGCTGTCGTCGTTGAGCTGGGCCAGCACGGGCTGGGCCACGGAGTTGACCATGCCCTGCACCACGTAGTTGCATTTCGACTGCCACTGGTAGGCCTGGTTGTAGCAGCCCGTGTCGTGCTTGGTGAAATAGCGGCCAAGCAGGATGTTGAGCAAGTTGATGTTGATGGCGTCGACGATTCCCGCGCCGAGGATCTTCACCGAGAAGGGGAACATCCGCCTCACGGGTCCGAAGTCGACACGCAGGGAGGGGCGCCAGGGCGAGTAGTGCCAGCGCAGCAGGGCCACGGTGAGGATGTAGACGATGCTCTGCGTGGCCAGCGACCAATAGGAGAACCCTGCCCAGGCCATGCTCACGCCTATAGAAGAGGAGAGGAGCACGGCTGCGATGCCGGCCTTGGCCTGCTGCTTCACGCGGAGGTTCTTCTGCAGCCACGCCCCCTGCGCGGTTCCGATGTTGGCGAAGAGGAAGCCCAGGAAGGCATAGCGGCAGAACCACTTCAGCTCGGGCGTATGGTAATAGGAGGCGATGAGGGGCGCGCAGAGGAAGAGGATGGCGTAGAGAGCAAGCCCCACGAAGATGTTGAACCAGAACACGGAGTTGTAGTCGTTGTCCTCCGGCTCCTTGAGATTCACCAAGGCCGTCGTGAATCCGCTGCTCTGCACGATGGCGGCAACCTGCGAGAACACGGCTATCATGGTCATCATGCTGTAGTCCTCGGGGCTGAGCAGCCGGCCGAGCAGGATGCCGAAGAGCGCGCCCAACAATTGCGTCACGCCATTGTTGAGAGCCCCCCAAAAAAGTCCCTTTGCCGTTTTCTCCTTGAGCGATTCCATAAAGGCTTCTGGTTGTTATTCGTCTATTGGATTCAATAGGAGGTGCGGCGTCCTCGCCGCACATTCACCGCACGGCAGATGGCGAGAGGCTCATCAGCGCATTGGCGTCCTCGCCGCACATTCACCGCACGGCGGGAACGCCGTGCCTCCTACTTGTCAGCCGCAAAATTACAAATAAAAAACCAAAACCTTGGCATTCCCTCCGTTTTTTGTGGACATCTGCCGCATAGGATTCCGTCATTCTCCAAATCCTTGCCTCACAATGCATTCAAAGGATCACTGACGCTAAAAGCTCACAAGCCGGAATTTGGTCAGTCTGTGGCTGTTATTCGCCACGGATTTTCACGAACAATATCGGTTGAGCCGTTTTTCAACGAATTACTCGAATTACCCGAATGTGCATTCGACCAATTCGTTTCATTCGTTGAAAAAACAATGGCTGAGTGTATGAGTGAGGGTTAATGAGTGGGAAAGCCACGCCCCAAAGCTGTTGGGCGCACGCCTTTGCGGATTCTGCAGCAGGGGCGATTGCCCCCTCAGGATGGGGCGGAGGCATTGCGTGGCATTTGTCACGATAGTCCGTGGCAACTGAAACGATAGTTCGAGCCAATTGTCACGATAGTCCGTGGCAGCTGCCACGGAGCATGGGCAGAGGGTCTGGCCACCGCAGGCAGCCCACATTGGACACGGCGCATCCAAGCGGCCAGACTTTCGCTTGCGGCCTGTCCGAGACACGGCACCCAGCGATTGGCCGCGGCTCCGCGCGCCCCATACCGCCGACGCGCGGAACGACACCTGCCCCTTGAGGTTAAGGCTGGTTCTATAAATTAGGCTGATAGAATAATCGATAAAGTGGAGTTGTCGTTTCGGTCGTCTTCTGCATCTATCGGTCTCAAAACGTCAAGTCCCATCGGTCGTGTAGCCCGCTACACTCCCTCTTCAACTTACGTTTTGAGTCCCGATAGCTTGCAGGATACGACTC
>SFCY01000050.1 GCA_004558865.1 Bacteroidales bacterium | reverse complement strand
GACTTTTGAAATCCAATCAATAGTGATTACTCCCCTCCCTTTGGAGGGAGGGGTTTGGGGGCGGGTCTCCTACTCCGGCAGCTGCGCCTTGAGATACAGCTTCTTCACGAACTTCGTGTCATGCTCTATCATGATCCTCACCAAGTCCTCGAAGCTTGTCTTGCGCGGGTTCCATCCCAGCACCTTCTTGGCCTTGGCGGGGTCGCCGAGCAGCTGCTCCACCTCTGCAGGACGGAAATACTTCGGGTCGACCTCCACAAGCACGCGCCCTGTGGCCTTGTCGATGCCCTTCTCGTCCACGCCCTCGCCTTGCCATTCAAGCTCGATGCCCACATGGTGGAAGGCCAGGGTGGCAAACTCGCGCACGGTGTGGTACTCGCCGGTGGCAATCACGAAGTCGTCGGGCTGCGGCTGCTGCAGGATGAGCCACATGCACTCCACATAGTCCTTGGCGTAGCCCCAGTCGCGGCGCGCGTTGAGGTTGCCCAAATAGAGCTTGTCCTGATATCCCTGGGCGATGCGGCAGGCGGCGAGGGTGATCTTGCGGGTGACGAAGTTCTCGCCGCGGCGCTCGCTCTCGTGGTTGAAGAGGATGCCGTTGCAGCAAAACATGTCGTACGACTCCCTGTAGTTCTTCATGATCCAGAAGCCATAGAGCTTGGCCACACTGTAGGGGGAGCGGGGATAGAAGGGCGTGGTCTCGCGCTGGGGCACCTCCTGCACCTTGCCGAAGAGCTCCGAAGTGCTGGCCTGGTAGATGCGGCACTCGTGCTCCAGCCCGCAGATGCGCACGGCCTCAAGCAGGCGCAGCACGCCCACGGCGTCGGTGTCGGCGGTATACTCGGGCACGTCGAAGCTCACCTTCACGTGGCTCTGGGCGGCGAGGTTGTAGATCTCGCGCGGCTTCACCTCGGAGATGATGCGGATGAGCGATGAGGAGTCGGTCATGTCGGCCCAGTGGAGGTTCACCAGTCGCGACTTCTTCATGTCCCTTACCCACTCGTCGAGATAGAGGTGCTCAATGCGGCCTGTGTTGAACGACGAGGAGCGGCGCAGGAGTCCATGCACCTCATAACCTTTGTCGATAAGGAACTCGGCCAAGTAAGAACCGTCCTGACCCGTGATGCCCGTGATGAGGGCTACTTTACGTTCTTGCATATTTCAAATAAAAAAAGGTTTTACCCATCAGCGCTCCCCCCGCCTCGCCCGCGGCATCCGCGTGGGATGCCCCGTCTCTTCTGAGTATAATCCCATACGGCCATCGTGCGCCCAACGGGGCTTGGAGGGATAGCCGATGCAAAAGTAATAAAAAAAGGGCAAACACGCACCTATGCACTGCTAAAAAAGTGAGTTTCAAGCGCAACTGCAAGGGAGCTTTGTTGCATGCAAACAGGCCGTTTGCACAATAAAGCGGGAATTCTGTATATTATTTTTGGACATGTGGGGAAAAAGCTATACCTTTGCAAACGATGAGAAAAGGAGACCTGCACGGGTGCAAGAAAATGGACGGTTTGCTCCCAGGGTCTAAGCGTAGGCTTGCAGGAGAAATAGAATGACACCCATTAACCAACAAAACACAGCTATGATTTCAGGACCATCAAGTTTGAAGGCCGACACTGGGAGCAAAGTAATCATCATCGGTGATGAAGTCACGACCCTCTACAGCGATGAGGTGGAGCGCACGGGTCTGATGAGCGAGGTCGAGGCCAAGCGGCTCTCGCGCGAGAGAAAAGAGAAAGAGGATTTTCTGAAAAGGAAAGCGGAGCACTTGGAGATGTCCAAGGCGTAGGTTTTGGCTTGCCAAGCCGCGTCGGAAGGATTCCAACTACCCGCCTGACAGAAACAGAAGCCGGAGGCGTTGTCTGCATGTGTGCAGACAACGCCTCCGGCTTCTGCGTTTGGGCAGCCCGCGCGGTGGCGGAGGCGCGCGGAGCGTCAGCAGCTCTTGCCGTTGGCCTGCTCGGAGAGGAACTTGACGCGCACCAGGCGGAAGATGTTCTCGTCGTAGTCGTCGCCAAGCTCATCCTGCAGCTTGTCGCCAAGCTCATCGATGGCCGCGTCGATGTCGTCGGTCTCGCTCTCCATGAAGTAGTCGTACACCTCGTCGACGATGTCCTCGTCGTAGCAGTCTTCCAGATAGTAGTCGATGTCCAGTCCGATGCCGCTGTAGACGATGGAGTCGATCTTGTCGAGCAGCTCGTCGAAGTCGAGTCCCAAGCCGTCGGCAATGTCCTCAAGGGCCATCTTCTTGTCGATGTCCTGCACGATCTTCACTTTCACGTGGCTCTTCTTGGGCACGGTCTTGACCCTCACGTCCTCGGGACGCTCTATGTCGTTCTCCTCGCAGTAGTTCTTGATGAGCTTGACAAACTCGGCTCCGAACTTGTGGGCCTTGCCGTCGCCCACGCCTTGGATGTTGACCAGCTCCTCAAGGCTCTCGGGATAGGTTGTGGCCATCTGCTCCAGCGAGTGGTCGAAGAACACCACGTAGGCCGGCACGTTGTGGCGGCGCGCCACATCGCGACGCAGCGTCTTCAGCATCTCGAAGAGCGTGGGGTCGAGCACGCTCGAGTCGCCCCCGCTCTCGCACACCTCGCTGAAGTCGCGGTCCTCCACGATCATGAACGACTGCGGATGCTCCAGCCAGCGGATGCCCGCGGCGGTGATTTTCAGCAGTCCGTAGTTCTCCACGTCCTTGCGGACCAGGCCCGAGATGATGGCCTGCCGTATGACGGGGTTCCACAGCTTCTCGTCCAAGTCCTTGCCCGAGCCGAACTCCTCCAGATGGTCGTGCTTGTGCGACACGATGTCGGGCGACGGCTGTCCGCGCAGGAAGTCAACCACGTAGGCTTGGTGGAAGTTGTCCTTGAGCGCCACCAAGGCCTGCAGCACCAGCGTCAGGGCCTCCCTGCCCTCTCGCTTCTCCTTGGGATGCAGGCAGTTGTCGCAGCTGTGGCAGTTGTCGTCGGGATAGGCCTCGCCAAAATAGTTGAGCAGCATCTTGCGGCGGCAGAGCGACGACTCGGCGTAGGCCTGGGTCTCGGCCAGCAGCTGCCGGCCAATCTCCTGCTCGGCCACGGGCTTGTTCTCCATAAACTTCTCGAGCTTCTCCAAGTCCTTGCGCGCATAGAAGGCGATGCAGATGCCCTCGCCGCCGTCGCGGCCGGCGCGCCCTGTCTCCTGGTAGTAGCCCTCAAGGCTCTTGGGGATGTCGTAGTGGATGACGAAGCGCACGTCGGGCTTGTCGATTCCCATTCCGAAGGCGATGGTGGCCACGATGACGTCGATGCGCTCCATGAGGAAGTCGTCCTGCGTCTGGGTGCGGGTGGCGGTGTCGAGGCCGGCGTGGTAGGGCGCGGCCTTTATGCTGTTGGCCTTGAGCACCTCGGCGAGCTCTTCCACCTTCTTGCGCGAGAGGCAATAGACGATGCCGCTCTTGCCGCTGTGCTGGCGGATGAACTTCACGATCTGGGAGTCGGTGTCGTCGTCGCTCACCTTCTGACGCACCTCATAATAGAGGTTGGGGCGATTGAAGGAGCTCTTGAACTCTTCGGCGTCGGGAATGCCGAGCATCTTCTTGATGTCGGTGCGCACCTTGTCGGTGGCCGTCGCCGTGAGGGCGATGATGGGCGCGCGGCCCAATGTGTCGACGGCCTTGCGTATGTTGCAGTATTCCGGCCTGAAGTCGTGGCCCCACTCCGAGATGCAGTGGGCCTCGTCGACGGCGTAGAACGAGATTCCCACTTGCTGCAGGAAGGGAAACTTCACCTTGCGCACGAGATTGCCATTTTCGTCCTTCTCCTCCTTCATCAGCGATTCCGGGGCCACATAGAGCAGTTTGGTGCGTCCCGAGACTACATCGTCGCGCACGCGGTCGATGTCCGACTTGTTGAGCGACGAGTTGAGATAATGGGCCAGCCCCTCTCCCTCGCCGAGACTGTTGATGAAGTCCACCTGGTTCTTCATCAGGGCGATGAGTGGCGAAATGACGATGGCCATGCCGTCCATGAGCAGCGACGGGAGCTGATAGCACAGGCTCTTGCCGCCACCCGTGGGCATGAGCACGAAGATGTCGTGTCCGTCCATAAGGCTGCGTATGATTTTCTCCTGATCGCCCTTGAATTTGTCAAAACCAAAATAGCGTTTGAGTGCCTGATTCAGATTCACTTCCTTTGTCATGTTAGATTCTTATTTGTTTAGGACAAAAAGGTAAATTGAGGAAGGCCCGTGGGCCGCCGCCCCGCGCTGGGACAGGGCGGCCCACTGGCCCGGAAGCCTCCTCACGCCGACTTGCCCTGGTCCAGCCGGCTCTTGGCCAGCTGGGTCTGGGCGTAGTCCTTCGTGACAACGAATGTCTTCTTGCGGCTCGAGGGCACCTCGAACATGGCGTCCATCATCACCGTCTCCACGATGGACCGCAGCCCACGGGCGCCAAGCTTGTACTCCACGGCCTTGTCGACGATGAAGTCGAGCGCGTCCTCGTCGAAAGTCAGCTCGATGCCATCCATCTTGAAGAGCTTCACATACTGCTTCACGATGGAGTTCTTGGGCTCCGTCAGGATGCGGTGGAGCGCGTCGCGGTCGAGCGGGTTCAGATAGGTGAGCACGGGCAGTCGGCCGATGATCTCGGGAATGAGGCCAAACGACTTGAGGTCTTGCGGAGTGACATACTTCATCATGTCGTTCTTGTCGATGCGCGCCACGTTCTGCACCGAGTTGTAGCCCACGGTGTGGGCGTTCATGCGCTGGGCGATGCGGCTCTCTATTCCGTCGAATGCTCCTCCGCAGATGAAGAGGATGTTGCGGGTGTCTACGTGGATGTAGTCTTGGTCGGGATGCTTGCGCCCTCCCTTTGGCGGCACGTTGACGATGGTGCCCTCAAGCAGCTTGAGCAGGCTCTGCTGCACGCCCTCTCCGCTCACGTCGCGCGTGATGCTGGGGTTGTCGCTCTTGCGGGCTATCTTGTCGATCTCGTCGATGAAGACGATGCCCCGCTCGGCGGCGGCCAAGTCGTAGTTGGCCACCTGGAGCAGGCGCGAGAGGATCGACTCCACGTCCTCGCCCACATATCCGGCCTCGGTGAACACCGTGGCGTCGACGATGGTGAACGGCACGTCGAGCAGCTTGGCGATGGTACGCGCCAGCAGGGTCTTGCCCGTGCCTGTGGAGCCCACCATGATGATGTTGCTCTTCTCTATCTCCACGCCGTCGTTGTCCTTGGGCTGCGAGAGGCGCTTGTAGTGGTTGTAGACGGCAACGGAGAGGAAGCGCTTGGCCTCATCTTGCCCGATGACATACTGGTCGAGATAGTCCTTGATTTCCTTTGGCTTGGGAATCTTCTTCAGCTTGGGCTTGGCGGCCTTGGGCTTGGGCTGCTCCAGCGGGTCGGGCTCGTCGCCGTAGACGCCCGTAGACTTGCAGATGGCGTAGGCCTGGCGGGCGCAGTCCTCGCAGATGTAGCCATTCAACCCCGTAATCAGCAGCCCCACCTCACGCTCGGTGCGGCCGCAAAACGAACATACCTTCTTATTTTGTGTGGGCATTTACTTCTTCCTTGTTAATACGCTGTCAATCATGCCATACTCCTTGGCCTCCTCGGCCGTCATCCAGTAGTTACGGTCGGAGTCCTTCCACACCTTCTCGTAGGGCTGGTGGCTGTGGTTGGAGATGATGGTGTAGAGCTCTTTCTTGAACTTCTGAATCTCGCGGGCCTCGATCTCGATGTCGGAGGCTTGTCCCTGCACGCCGCCCAACGGCTGGTGGATCATCACCCGGCTGTGGGGCAGGGCCGAGCGCTTGCCCTCCTGTCCGGCCACGAGCAGCACGGCGGCCATGGAGGCGGCCATGCCGGTGCAGATGGTGTCCACGTCGGAAGAGATGAACTGCATGGTGTCGTAGATGCCCAGTCCAGCGGTGACGCTTCCGCCCGGCGAGTTGATGTAGATGGAGATGTCCTTGCCCGGGTCGGCGGAGTCGAGATAAAGCAACTGCGCCTGGAGCGTGTTGGCGGTATAATCGTCGATCTCCGTGCCGAGGAAGATGATGCGGTCCATCATCAGGCGGGAGAAGACATCCATCTGGGTGACGTTGAGCTGCCGCTCCTCAAGGATGTAAGGGTTGAGATACTGTCCCTGCGCCTTGACCACGTCGTCGAGTGCCAGCCCATTCATGCCTAAATGCTGAGTGGCGAATCTTCTAAAATCATTATTCATTAATTTGTTCCTTTCTTTTAAAATGGGGATTTCATGCCTTCCCCACGGATAAAAAATAGAGGTTGTCCACTTCTTTTCTATCTTCGGAACACAAAGATAGCAAAAAAAGTCGACAACCTCTTATCTCTAAGAAGAATTTTTCAAAAAATCTTTGCCGTACTCGCTTGCCGGCAGGGAGGCCGCTTGCCCGCGGTCGCATCGGCAAGCGGGGGATCAAGCCTGGGCCTGATTGTTTTTCTCCTCCACCATCTTGTTGAAGTCGTCGAGGCTCACCTCCTTGTGGTTGAGGGTCACCACGGTCTTCAACTTGGCGGCGAGCTTCATGTCGAGGGCGCGGTTGGCGCAAGCCTCCACGAAGTCGCGGCGCTTCATCATGTCGTTGAGATACTTCTGCAGATACTCGTCGGGCAGGTTGGTCATGCCATACTGGGCAAACTGGGCGCGCGCGGTGTCGATGGCGATGGCCCTCACGTCCTCATCCTTGACCGTCACCTTGTTGGCGAGGGCAATCTTGTTGCGGATGAGGTCCCAGCGCAAAGCCTTCAAGCTTCCCTCGTAGCTGCGGTTGACAATGTCCTCGGGATTCTCCTTGTTGTCCTTGTCGGCCTTGACGTTCTCCACGAGGAGGCGCTTGAGCAGGGCATCGGGGAAGGTGAGCTCGCCCACCTTGTTCTCGGCATACGCGCGGAGGTCGACGACGAACTGGAATTCCTCGTCGCCCCGGAGCTGCTGTGAGAGGCCCTCCTTGATCTTGGCGCGGAACTCCTCCTCGCTCTTCACCTCGTCCTTGCCGTATATATTGTCGAAGAGTTCCTGGTTGACCTCAGCGGGGACGAAGCGCGTGATTTCCGTGATCTGGAACGTGAAGTCGCCCGTGTGGGCATTGGGGTCGCCCTCGTCGCCAAGGCGGAGGAGGCTTTTCACCTCAGCGTCGTTGTCGGGATAAGCCTTGCGGGGATTGAAGGTGATCACGTCGCCGAGCTTGGAGCCTTCGAATAGTTTCTTCTGGTCGTCCACCTTAATATATTGGGGCATGAGCGTGACGCCGCTCTCCACGATGCCGTTCTCGGTGAGCTCGCGCAGGTCGCCCTTGAGAATGTCGTTGGTGGTGGGGTCGTATTCCTTCACCGTATTGTCGCGGTGGCCATTGGAGCGCTGGAAGGCAGCCACCTGGCGGTCGATGAGCGCGTCGTCCACTTGGATGTCATAGTAGTCCACCGTGTCCTTGTCGTCGAGCTGGATGTCGAACTCAGGGGCCACGGCGATGTCGAACATGAAAGTATAGGGAGCCTCCTTCTCAATTTCCACAGGCTGCTGCTTCTCGGATGGCAGGGGGCGGCCCAGCATGTCTATCTTGTTGTCTTGGATATACTTGTTGAGAGTGTCGCTCACCAACGAGTCCACGGCATCCATCTTGGCAGAGAGTCCAAACTGTTTCTTGATGATACCCATAGGCGCGCATCCGGGGCGGAAGCCGTTGATGTTGGCGCGCTTGCGGTAGTCCTTGAGTTTCTTCTCCACATCATTTTTGAAGTCCTCTTCTTCGACGGTAATCGTCAACAGGCCGTTGACTTTGTCAGGGTTTTCAAATGATACTTTCATTCCTTATTATTGTTTATCTGTTATTTGTTATTGATTTTCAGTCTTACGTCGGCCTTGCAGCCTATTAGCCACTGATTATGAACGAAGTGCAAAGTTACGGTTTTTTGGCCGTTTCACCTAACATAAATAGGAAAAATTTATTTTTTTAACTAACAAGGGCGCGGTTTGGAAGTACCGCGACATTGCGTCTTCAGAATTATTTAGTAGCTTTGTAAACAAAACATATACAACATGAAAATAATTAGTCTTTTTTCGGGTGCCGGCGGATTAGACCTTGGCTTGCACCAGGCGGGGAACGAAATAGTGTGGGCTAATGACATAGATGCTGATGCTGTTAAGGCCGGTTCTAAAAATTAGGTTTAGAACCGGCCTATATTGTGTAAGATACATGGATAGCCTTTACAGATTCTCGTCATTAAGGAATATGACCGTTTCCTTATTTGAAAATGGCGTATGGACTTTGGCTCCCAAATCTTTCAAAAAAAGGGCTAATTGGGATGCTTTCTTCTTCTGAAAAGTATACATCGTAACTTCCAATTCAGGCATCTCAATTGTATAGAGAGTCTCAAGATGCGACTGCCTGTAATACCCCACTTCAACGTTGCCAGGCAATCTGTAACCCTCCCTTACGTCGTAAGTGTACTCCGACAACTTTACCTCATCAATATCATCATGGTAAGTGGGCTTCTTCTCAGCCTTAATCTTGACCGTTACATCTTCATAAGGTATAAGCTTGAAATCTATAATGTCGGCTGATGGCTTTACAACAAATCCGGCATACAGTAAGCAGTCCTGACCATGACGGGGTATATGGACAGCTTTCTTGGTCACGTTGGATACGACGTTGCAAAATCCCCGCATTCCAGCGCCTATCAGGCTGTAATCATAATTGCTCTCTATGATATTGCCTCCTGCGAGTTTTTTTGAGCATGTTTTCTCAAGGAAAGCCCAAGTGTCTGTGTTGTGGTCAACCCAATACGTCAGGTGCCTGTATGCTGTTGCCTGATGTGGCGAGACAAAATTGTCGAGACGTTGGTTATGATTGTCCAGGAAACGCGTCGTACGTTCTATGTCTTCCCTCACTGTATCCGGCTTCATCCATGAGAGTTTTGCATCAGGTTGAAACCAGGCGCTCCATAAATCAGAATTGTAAGCCATCTGATCACAGCATACAAGGTAATTCTCAAGAAAGATTCTTCGCCTCACGTCAGTCTCCCTCATTATCGCATACCTTATGTCGTTTTTTCTACTCATGTATGTCAGCTTTGGTTATTATCGCCAGACTTTCCTTTTCGGTCTCTTTGTTGGATGACAATCTTACGGCCTGGTTCTCAATCACACTCTCGAAAAGATTGCGCACGTAACGGGCATTGCCGAAATCCTTTTGCCTGTTTTCCACTTTCTCGTGAAGCAGGGAACGCAATGCGCCCTTTGCCTCATCGTCGAGGTGGTAATCATACTTTTGCGCTTGCAGTATAAAGATTTGGAACAGCTCTTCTTCCGTGTAGTCATCAAAATGCACATACCGGTTGAAGCGTGATCTCAGTCCGGGATTGCTGTTGATGAACTGCTCTATTTCATTCGTGTAGCCGGCAAGTATGACCACCAGCCTGTCGCGCTCGTCCTCCATGCGCTTCAACAGCGTAGCTATCGCCTCACGTCCATAGTCGTTCTCGCCACCTTGTGCCAGCGTATAGGCCTCATCGATGAACAAGACTCCCCCAATGGCCCTGTCTATCATCTTATTGGTCTTCACGGCTGTCTGACCCACATATTCTGCAACAAGCCCCGAGCGGTCGGTTTCTATCAGCTGACCTTTCTTCAGAATGCCCAATTGCCGGTATATGCCTGCAAGGATGCGAGCGACGGTGGTCTTGCCTGTTCCTGGATTGCCTGCGAAAACACAATGATAGGAAATGGCTGCGACCCGCAGTCCCGCTTCCTTCCGCTTCTGGTTGACTTCAATAAACCGTGTCAACGACTGCAGTTCCGACTTTACCTGCCTTAATCCTATCAGCTCGTTCAGTTGCCTCATGGGACTCTTCTGTTGTTCTTCGAAAACAGGCTCATGCTCTTGCACGGCATTCCGCTCCGAATCTCTTTCCTCTTCTTTCGGTTGTTGGGGGATTTCCTTGCTGACAATCTTTTCTTTGAGATTATCAAGCCAAGCGCGCTCATCGTCGCTTATCTCGTTGTCTGAAAGTGCGACGGCATTGGCAAAATCCAAATATACCTGTCGTATCTCTGGTATCATTTCTTCCCTACCAAAGGAGCGCAAGAGCAATACCAAATTGAAATCATCAACGCCGTCGGCCGTAATCGAGGCTCCGGAATTAAGGTAAACTTGCAATGTAGCCTCTGTGGTCTCCCTGATATTGCTGTTAAGAGGATTGTCGGTGGTTTGATTGATTGACAGAATTTCCTCCCTGAATGATTTGAAATCATTAGGTGTTTCCATAAGTGTCGAAAGTGTCGCGTAGAGTGCCTGTCCCTCGGGCTTGCGGTATTTTATCATGGCTTTCTTCCCCGCATTGCCGCGGGAGTGGATGCTGTGTCCGAGGTGCCCGAAACAGTCAAACAAATCATTTCCAAAGAAGAAGCGGAGGGTGGTAAAGAAATCGTTTGGCGAATAGCTCTGGTAGGAGCTTGAATTGACCGCCTGCCTAAAAAACGTTTCTCTCAACCCATCGTTTTCAGCCAGCTTCTTGCAGAAATCCAATCCTGACTGGACAGATTGCTGGATGCCTTGGTATTGCAGCAACGAGAGTTTGACCACTATGGGCTCGTCCTTGGGAGCATTTGCCGCTAGTTGATTGCCCGCAACGCCAGCTTCGGAAGGAGAGTCCTGTTGCTGCTCATTCGCAACCGGCCCATTCTTCTCTGTTGCCGACTCATACATGGGAGTCTCCTTTTCAACTTTCAGATCAACTATTCTTTGTATGGCTGCTATTAAAAGAAGCAGACTGACCAATAACACGAAAATGAGGAAGATGGAGGAAACATTGCAATTGGTTATAAAAAGCACGAACAACGTTAGCATGACAAACGTAACGCATCCGCAAGTGAGCTGTTGGTCGTCCATATAGAATCGTTTTTAGTTGATATTGCAAAAGTACAATATTATTTTGACAATGCACTACAAGTGCGGTTCCAAAATTTAGGCATTGAGAATTTAAGGTCGGTTCTAAAAATCAGGTCGAGGCGTATTGGACCCAGCTATCGGTCTCAAAACGTAAGTTGAAAAGGGAGTGTAGCGGGCTACACGACCGATGAGACCTTGACGTTTTGAGACCGATAGATGCAGAAGAAGATAGAAATTACATATATACATATCGGCTTGGTTTCTAAACCTAATTTTTAGAACCGACCATAAGAGAAAGCGGAAAACGGCAACACCAAGCGCCGACTGGCACCGCACCATGCGCCTCCAAACCGCAGCAGGGCCATAAGCGTGGGGATCCCCTATATGCTCAGATGATATACTTATGGGAATTATGCACAAGCCCTATGTTCTCATGCGGCCTAGAGGCCACCGCGTCGTAGACCATGCTGCAGATATAGGCATCGTGCAGGCCCAGGCCTATATTATAGTCTACGATTCTCTCTTCCTCGCATGTCCTTCCCGGCATGTCGCCCCGCAGGATATCACCAAGCTCAGCAAGATTCTTGAATTCGTTGAAATGCTTGAATCCCCTCACATGACCCACGTCGTCGCAAACCACTTTGTCAAACACCGGGTCACAGTTCTGGAATCCTCTTGTATGCACAGGAACCACGAGAACACCTGGCTTAAAGATACCCACGTCGTCTGCAATCAACCCGTCAGCCTGAGTGATGCACGAGATGATGACATCGGCGTCGCCGAAGAGGTCCGTCACGTTGTCGGCTATCGTGAAATGGAAGTCGTTTAGGCTGTCAAACGCTTCTATGAACAAATCAGCCTGGTCCTTATACCTTAGCAGACTGACTTCATATTTGTCCTCGGGGGGGGGTAGAATAGACGAAAGGCACATCACCGTTGCCCGCGCGGTGTTCCCAAGCCCCATCAAGGCTATTTTTCTGACAGTGCTTTTCTTCAGTGTCTCGACGGCGAGTGCGGCGACGGCGCCCGTGCGCATCGTGGTGACATAATCACTATCGACAACCGCGAGCAGCCCACCCGACTCCACATCATAAAGGAACGTGTCGCTCTTCAGGGCGGGGACTCTTCCTTTGGCGCGTGAGACGACCTTCACCCCAAACCGACTGGTGTCTGTTGGCAACAGGCAGGGCATGGTGGTGATGAAGTCGTCGTTTTTGGGATGCACACTCATTTTTGGCGGAAGCTGGCATTCGGGCTTATGCACGAAACAATGCCTGACTGCGCTTATGAAGTCAGCGGGCTTCAGGCCAAGACTTCTCACCTCTTCATCTTGAATGACAATCATAGCTGGCAAATGTTTGAAAAAAATAATATTCTCGACTGGATTCCCCCAGGCCGCGCGATCCTGCCTGGGCTGAAAGAGAGGAATCCCCTTAGAGGCTATTGCGGATGCAAGCCAATGTGATGCGCGGGGATGTTGCGCCATGCAGGCAGATTCTGAATCCCTTGCAGCCGGAGCATTGGCCGCATCCTTTGCAAGAGCCGGGCCGGCCCTGTCACTTCAGCAGAGCTTCCACCTGAACGGCGAGGAGATCCTTCTGCTCTTCGTCCAGCACCACGCTGTTGTCGGCCCAAGCCTCCACGTTGGCCATGAGGCCCACCTGCGGCTCCACTACATCGGCCTGGAGGAAATCGAGCATCGAGGTGAGCTTCTGGCGGCAGTCGGCGGTCTGGTTCTTTCCGCCCATGCCCGTGAGCAGCACGCGCTTGCCCTGTATGGCCGTGGCCCGCGTGGGGTCGTCGGCGCGCATGGGGCGCGACAACCAGTCGAAGAGGTTCTTCACCAAAGCCGGGTAGCTGTAGTTGTATTCGGGCGTGAACACCCACA
Organism: Bacteroidales bacterium; assembly: GCA_004558865.1. Taxonomy (GTDB): domain Bacteria; phylum Bacteroidota; class Bacteroidia; order Bacteroidales; family Bacteroidaceae; genus Prevotella. The sequence goes on along the minus strand of SFCY01000050.1, from coordinate 3,659 downwards.
GGGCGTCGGCTTCCATCACTTGGCGGCGCACTCGGGCCACGTTTGCGGGGGTGGGAAACTCTATGTCCTGGTTCATGAACGGAACATCCTCATAGTGGAGCCACTCCACTTCGGCCTTGCCGCGGAGTTCCTGCTCCACGTGCTCGGCCACTTGCTTGTTGAACGACTCCCTGCGGAGGGAGCCTACCACGAATAGCACTTTCATTGTATTGTTTTCATTTCGATTGATGTTGGTGTTCTTTGGCCCCCACGGCCACGCGGTGGGGCGGAAGGCGCACGGGGCGGCGTTGGCCTCAGCGCAGATACCACGTGCCCTTGCTCTCCACCATGGGCACGCACACACGCTCCCGGGTGCCGTCGCCGTAGGTGAAGATGAGGTAGGCGTTGGCCACGTGGGCGGCGGTGTCGGCGTCGCAGCCCTGCACGCCCACGCCCTTGAGGCCGCGGTGTTCCTCCTGCTGCTGGGCCACGAACATCTTGGCGTTGGCCTCCAACTGCTGGCGGTAGCTCTCGGGAATGCGCTCAGGGCGGTAGGTGCCGTCGACGAAGGCCTTGTAGTCGCCGCGCAGCAGCTGGTCGTAGTAGCCTTTGGCGGCCTGCGCGGCGATGGCGGCCGGCTCCGGCCCCTTCTTCCCACACGAGGCCACGGCCACAACTGCGGCCACGGCCATGAGCATATAGACGGCGCGTCGCATGGCGGCTACTTCTGACGGATGAAGACGTTGATGGGACAACCGTGCATAGGCCAGTTCTCCCGGATCTTGTTCTCCAAGAAGCGGCGGTAGTTCTCCTTCACATACTGCGGCAGGTTGGCGTAGAACACGAAGGAGGGGATCTGCGTGTTGGGCAGCTGCGTGCAGTATTTTATCTTGATGTACTTGCCCTTTATCGACTGTGGCGGCGTGGCCTCGATGATGGGCAGCATCACCTCGTTGAGCTTCGAGGTGCCCACGTGGGTCTTGCGGTTGAGGTAGACCTGCTTGGCCGTCTCGAGCACCTTGAAGATGCGCTGCTTGGTCACGGCCGAGGCGAAGATGATGGGGAAGTCGTTGAAGGGCGCCATGCGGTTGAGGATGGCGTTCTTGAAGGTGTCGATGGCCTTCTGGCTCTTGTCCTCCACGAGGTCCCACTTGTTGACCACCACCACGAGGCTCTTGTTGTTTTTCTGGATGAGTTGGAAGATGTTCATGTCCTGCGACTCGATGCCGCGTGTGGCGTCGATCATGAGGATGCACACGTCGCTGTTCTCTATGGCACGGATGGAGCGCATCACGCTGTAGAACTCCAGGTCCTCGGTCACCTTGTTCTTGCGGCGTATGCCTGCGGTGTCGACGAGATAGAAGTCGAAGCCGAACTTGGTGTAGCGGGTGTAGATGGAGTCGCGCGTGGTGCCGGCAATCTCGGTGACGATGTTGCGGTCCTCGCCTATGAAGGCGTTGATGATGCTCGACTTGCCCACGTTGGGCCGTCCCACCACCGCGAAGCGCGGAATGTCGTCGTCCATCATCTCGCCGTCATCCTTGGGCAGCTTCTCCACCACGAGGTCGAGCAGGTCGCCCGTGCCTCCTCCCGTGGCGGCGCTGATGCACACGGGGTCGCCCAGCCCGAGCCTGTAGAAGTCGGCCGCGGTGTAGGCCGTCCCGCTGTTGTCCACCTTGTTGGCCACAAGGATGACGGGCAGGTTGGAGCGGCGCAGGATCTGGGCCACGTCGCCGTCCCAGTCGGTCACACCGGTCTCGTTGTCGACGACGAAAAGCACGAGGTCGGCCTCCTCCGTGGCCACCTTCACCTGGTTGCGGATGGCGTCCTCGAAGATGTCGTCAGAGTTGACCACCCAGCCTCCCGTGTCCACCACGGAGAACTCGCGGTCGTTCCAGGTGCACTTGCCGTATTGGCGGTCGCGGGTGGTGCCGGCCGTGTCGCTCACGATGGCGCGGCGTGACTGTGTGAGTCGGTTGAAAAGTGTCGACTTGCCCACATTGGGCCGTCCGACTATAGCTACTAAATTTGACATGCTCTTGTTTGTTTTGATGTTGATTAACCGGAGAGGCCGGAACTCTCAGAGTATTCAGAGCTCCCGGAGGGTTGGGAGCTATCGGAACTCTCGGAGCAAACCCGCATTATTTGGGGTCGTAGCCAAACTGCTGGAGCTCGCGCTGCGAGTTGCGCCAGTCCTTGTCCACCTTGACAAAGGTGTCGAGATAGACCGGCTTGCCGAAGAACTTCTCCAGCGACTTTCGGGCCTCCGAGCTCACCTTCTTCAGGGCCAGCCCCTGGTGGCCGATGATGATTCCCTTTTGCGAGTCGCGCTCCACATAGATCACGCAGGAGATGTGGATGTGGTGCTCGTCCTCCTTGAACCGCTCGGTGACCACCTCCACGCTGTAGGGCACCTCCTTGTCGTAGTAGCGCAGGATCTTCTCGCGCAGGATCTCGCTGACGAAGAACTTGGCCGGCTTGTCGGTGAGCTGGTCCTTGTCGAAGTAGGGCGGCGAGTCGGGCAGCAGCTCCTTGATGCGCTTGAGCAGGATGTCGGTGCCGAACTTGTTTTGGGCCGAAATGGGCAGGATCTCGGCCTTGGGGAGCAGCCTGTGCCACAGCTCCACCAGTTCGCCGAGCTTTTTCTGGTCGGTCTGGTCGATCTTGTTGATGAGCAGCAGCACCGGCACGTCCATCTTGCCCACCTTGTCCAAGAAGTCCTTGTTCTTCTCCGGGTTCTCGTTTACGTCGGTGACATAGAGCAGAATGTCGGCGTCCTGCAGGGCGCTCTCAGAGAAGGCGAGCATCATCTCCTGCATCTTGTAGGAAGGCTTCAGCACCCCCGGCGTATCGGAGAAGACAATCTGGCAGTCGTCGTCGTTGACGATTCCCATAATGCGATGGCGCGTGGTCTGTGCCTTGAAGGTGGCGATGCTGATGCGCTCGCCCACGAGTTGGTTCATTAGCGTGGACTTCCCCACGTTGGGGTTTCCCACGATGTTGACGAATCCTGCTTTGTGCATGGCTGAATGGAGTTTGGCTGCGCGTGCGATGTGCGCGCGCTTCTGCAAGGTGCAAAGTTAGGTATTTTTTTTGGATTATCCCCTACCCCTTTTCATTTTTTAGCATTCCGCCGGGCGCAATGCAGCCATCCAGCGAGTTGTGGTCCCAACAACAGCCATTCTGCGAATGCGCCCTGATATATGGTTTTCCCGTGTTTCCCTCCATGAGATTTCGGATGCCCCCAAGAGGCTCAACCGATATTGTCCGTGGATTCATGGCAAGTTTCCCTACATGTATCAACCAAATATAAAAGTAATGTTTAACCGGGTCAACCAACATTAAAAATAAGGCTAAAAGTAGTCAACCAAAAGTGTTAAACTACATGTGGACAGCTGTTCCACTGTTGTGTGACAGCTGTTCCACTGTTGTGTGACAACTGTTCCATTGCTGTGTGACAACTGTTCCATTGCTGTGTGACAACTGACACACATCATGCAAGCTAAGGCAATTTGTTGTAGTTTGCTTGGTTGATTTAGGGTGACGCATTGGCTAAGTCAGGAGCTGTGCCAACACCAATTAAGGCTGGTTCTATAAATTAGGTCGAGTCGTATTCTGCAAGCTATCGGGACTCAAAACGTAAGTTGAAGAGGGAGTGTAGCGGGCTACACGACCGATGA
>SFCY01000178.1 GCA_004558865.1 Bacteroidales bacterium | reverse complement strand
TGGTGCCAGCTTTTTTTAGGTCTATACCATACACTTCCTTGCCGAATGCCACCATCTCCTCATAGAAGTCGGCACGCAGCTTCTCGCGCTTCAGCTCTCTATCTTTTCACCTAAAACATGCCATTAACTCAGATAAATTGTGTATGTTTGCAGTTGGAAAAATAACTACAAGACAAAATGAGAAATACGCTATTATTGCTGGCAATGCTCATCAGCAGCCTGTCGGTTCGGGCACAGCAGCTGCTGCCAAAGGTTGAGACCTACACACAGTCGGAAGGATACTGCAAGGCTGTTGGATGGCGCGTGGAATACCATCATGTGAATGCCGACGACCGTCAACGGTTGGACGCCGCACTCCCCTCCGGAAAGGTGGCGGGCAACAACCGAAAAGCCAAGGCGACGCCCCTCGTGCTGTCCATCGAGGGGAAGAAGAAAGGCGCGGGGCGATTTGTGGCCGACGACACCCTTGGCTTGAGGGCGGCCGAAGGCTACCGGCTGACGGTCACTCCACGGCGGGTCTCCATCCAGGCCGCTTCTGGCGCGGGACTCTACCATGGGCTGCAGACCTTGGCGCAGCTGCGCGGCGAAGACGGGCAGATACCTTGCTGCACCATAGACGACGCTCCACGCTACGCCTGGCGGGGACTGATGGTTGACCTGTCGCGCCACTTCCTCGGCAAGGAGTTTGTAGAGAGGCAGATCGACGCCATGGCGCGGTACAAGATGAACACCCTGCACCTCCACCTCACCGACGCTGCGGGGTGGCGGTTGCAAATCAATCGCTATCCCGAACTCACCCACAAGGCGGCTTGGCGGTCGGCTCCCGACTGGAAAACGTGGTGGAACGGCAACAGGCAATATCGCGTGGAAGGCGACTGCGATGCCTTTGGCGGATACCTCACGCAGGACGACGCGCGGGAGATTGTGGCCTACGCCAAGGCCCGTTACATCAATGTGGTGCCTGAGATAGAGATGCCGGCCCACTCCGAGGAGGTGTTGGCTGCCTATCCCCAATTGGCTTGTCCCACGGCGGCAAAGGGCGCAGCGGACTTCTGTCCCGGCAATGAGGCCACCTACCAGTTCCTGGAGAACGTGCTCACGGAGGTGATGGAAATCTTCCCCTCCACCTATATCCATGTGGGTGGCGATGAGGCCGGCATGGCGGAGTGGCCCAAATGTCCACTCTGCCAGCAGCGGATGAGGGAGGAGGGCATGACCGACGTGAAGCAGCTGCAAGGCTACCTCATCCGCAGGATAGGCCGATTCCTTGCCCGGCATGGCCGCAAATTGGTGGGCTGGGACGAGATTCTCACCGACTCCGTGCCCACCAACGCCACGGCCATGGTGTGGCGCGATGTCAGCGAGGCACAGAAGGCCATGCGGAGAGGCATCCCCGTGGTGCTGTCGCCGGGAGCCTACTGCTATCTGGACAGCTATCAGGATGCGCCCACCACACAGCCCGAGGCCATAGGAGGCTATTTGCCCTTGAGCCGCGTCTATGGCTACTGTCCGCCCGACGGCAGTCTGGTGCGTGGTCTGCAGGGCAACCTGTGGACGGAGTATGTGCCTACGCCCTCCCATGCAGAATACATGCTGTGGCCAAGGGCGTTGGCCATAGCGGAGATTGGATGGACAAGAAAGACGGAGAAGAACTTCGACGACTTTCGCCGTCGCGCCCTCTGGCAAACCAGCCTACTGCAAAAGGACGGCTACCACACTTTCGATCTTTCGCGCGAGCACGGCAACCGCGCGGAGAGCCTGAAGCCTGTAGAGAATGATGCGAAGGGGTGCGTGGTGGATTACAACGACGCTCCCTATTCCAATTCCTATCCTGCTGCCGGCCCTGCAACCCTCACCGACGGACTGCGGGGTGGATGGCACTACAGCGACGGGCGCTGGCAGGGATTTATCGGCAAAGGCATGGACGTGACAGTCGACTTGGGTCGTAGCTGTGACATCGCATCGGTAAGCCTCACCTTCATGCAGCAGACGGGCCCCGAGGTCTACCTGCCGGCCTACGTGGCGTTGTCTGTCAGCGAAGACGGCAAGGCTTTCGCGCCTTTGGACACGCTCCACTGTGACGCGGGCGAGGCCGACAAGCCCATCTGCTACAAGGATTTCGTTTGGCGTCCCAACCGCACCGCACGCTACGTGCGCATCACCGCCAAGTCGGGGAAAAGGGACGGCTGGCTCTTCACCGACGAGATAGTCGTCAAGACGGTGCGTTAGTGGGGATTCCATGGTTGCCCGTGGCTCACTGTTGGAGCGGTGTGAAAATTGCCCAATAACTTGTGTGTGTGCGTGAAAAAGCTTATATTTGCAAAAGGAACAGGCATCTAACTGAAATGAGCAACAACTACAAACTGATTCCCTACGGCATCAGCAACTTCAAGCAGGTGATAAGGGAAAACAAGTATCTGGTCGACAAGACCATGTTTTTTGAGAAGATGGAGCGTGCTGGCAACTTCCTCTTCCTGGTCCGCCCACGCCGCTTCGGCAAGAGCCTCTTCCTCGACATGCTCGAGACCTACTACGACATCAACGAGAAAGACCACTTCCAAGAGTATTTCAAGGGCATGTACGTAGAGCGGCATCCCACGGCCGAGAGGGGCACGTTCCAAGTGCTGCATCTCGACTTCTCACAGGTGGGAAGCGACTTGGACCGGTTGGAGGACAACTTCAAC
>SFCY01000177.1 GCA_004558865.1 Bacteroidales bacterium | reverse complement strand
CTACAAGGCCCGCATCCGATAACAATCAATGTTTCACAATTAAAAATCAATCAAGATGGCAAAGAAAAAAGACGAAAAAGACGTGCTGATAGTCCGTGACGAGAAGACGGGCGAAATCAGTGTGGTGGCCGGATTACAGGCGGACGGTACTCCCAGACGCACCCCGCCAAAGATGGAGAATGCCCAGGATTTCCTCCAGTTCGACAAGAACGGCGACGTGCTCGACAACTTCTTCCGCAACTTCTTCCGGCAGTGCAAGGAACCCAGCCGATTCGGCTTCTACCGTATCGCGGCAGACCAGGCGGAGGACCTGTTCGGCGTGATGAAGGAACTGCTGAAAGACCCTACGGCCAATGCCGAACTGCTTGCGCCCCACAAGGTGGACACCTCTGCCTACGAAAAACAGGTGGCGCAAGAGCAGAAGACGCAGAAAGAGCAGAAGCAGGAACAGAATCAGACAAACAATGTAGAACTCCAAAAACAAGAAAACATGGAACAGAAACAACAGGAAAACGTGCAGCAGAACGCACAGGAAAACAAACAGGAGAACAAGCAAAGGCAAGGTTACCAGCCCATCGACGAAAGCCGCATCGACTGGCAGGCACTGGAAAAGAACTGGGGCGTGAAGCGTGAGGAGCTGGAGCAGTCCGGCGACCTGCAGAAGATGCTCAACTACGGAAAGTCCGACCTCGTGCGTGTCACGCCCAACTTCGGCGGCGAGTCGTTCAGCCTCGATGCCCGCCTCTCCTTCCGCAAGGACGATGACGGCAACGTGCGCCTCGTTCCCCACTTCATCCGCAAGGAGCAGAAGCTCGACGAGTACAAGGGCCACAAGTTCACCCCGGAAGAGAAGAAAGCCCTGAAGGAGACAGGCAACCTCGGCAGAATCGTGGACTTGGTGGACAAGGCCACGGGCGAGATAACCCCCTCCTTCATCAGCATCGACCGCAAGACCAATGAGATTACCGACATGCCCGCCGCCCGCATCCGCATTCCCGAACGTATCGGCAAGACGGAAATCACCCCGCAGGAGCATGAGATGCTCCGTGCCGGACTCCCCGTCAAGGACAAGCTCATCGAGCGCAACGACGGCCGCAAGTTCGTCACCACCCTTCAGGTGAATGTGGAGCAGCGTGGCGTGGAGTTCGTGCCCGGCACAGGCAAGTCGCCCCGTACCGTAGAAAAACAGAGCAACAAGGAATCCACGAAGGTAGCGCAGGCAGCACCGCAACAGGAACCCGGCAAGCAACGCCGCAACACATGGACCAACAAGGACGGCAGTATCCGCCCCATCACCAAATGGAAGGGCGTGCCCTTCACCGAGGAGCAGAAAGCCGACTATGTGGCAGGCAAGACCGTCAAGCTGGAGAATGTGTCCGACGACAAGGGCGTACCCTCCACCATGTACCTCCGCTTCAATCCCGACAAAGGCCGTCCCTACCGCTACGACACCAATCCCGATAACGCCCAGAAGGTAGCTCCGGCAAACGAGAGCCGCACGCAGGTGGCCGTCAACAGTCAGGGCAAGACCAACGAAGCGACCAAGAATGTCAACGAGCCGCTGCAGAAGGGACAGACTGCCCCGAAGGACGACATCCAGCAGAAGCAGGAGAAACGCAAGAGCAAAGGCATGAAGGTATGAGCCTGAGTGCCACCACTGAATCCACAATTATCCCAAACATGAGAATAGAAACAATAGGTAAAAACAGAAAAAAGTAAATCAGTATGAAGACGATTATCGCAGAGAAGCCCTCCGTGGCACGTGAGATAGCCCGCATCGTGGGTGCGACCAAGAGAGAAGAAGGTTATTTTTCTGGCAACGGATATGCCGTCACCTGGGCCTACGGGCACCTGGTTCAACTCACCATGCCCGAAGGCTACGGCATCCACGGCTTCGCCCGTGAGCACCTGCCCATCCTGCCCGACACCTTCACCCTGCAACCCCGTCACACCAAGACGGAGAAGGGCTACAAGCCCGACCCCAGTGTCGTCACGCAGATACGCATCGTGGGCAGGCTCTTCAGCGAGAGCGAACAGATTGTGGTGGCCACCGATGCCGGACGCGAGGGCGAGCTCATCTTCCGCTACCTCTACAGCTACCTGAACTGCCGCACGCCCTTCGTGCGCCTGTGGATCAGCTCCCTCACCGACAAGGCCATCCGCGAGGGGCTGCGCCACCTCGAAGAGGGCAACCGCTACGACCGCCTCTACCATGCCGCCAAGGCACGCAGTGAGGCCGACTGGCTGGTGGGCATCAACGCCACGCAGGCCATGACCATCGCCGCAGGCAGGGGCACCTACTCCCTCGGACGTGTGCAGACACCCACGCTGGCCATGGTGTGCGCCCGCTACTGGGAGCACAAGCGCTTCACACCCGAAGCCTTTTGGCAGGTGCATCTGTCTGTGGAAGGCACAGGGGAACAGACGGTGAAGTTCTCTTCTTTGGAGAAATGGAAGGAGAAATCCCCTGCGGAGCATATATATAATAAGGTAAAAGCGCAGCCCTCCCTGTTTGTCACCAAGGTGGAGTGCAAGGAGAAGGTGGAGGAAACGCCGCTGCTCTACGACCTCACCACCCTGCAGAAGGAAGCCAACGCCAAGCACGGCTTCACGGCGGAGAAGACACTGGAAATCGCGCAGAAACTCTACGAAAAGAAGTTGATAACCTATCCGAGAACGGGAAGCCGCTACATCCCCGAAGACGTGTTTGCCGAAATTCCCAAACTG
>SFCY01000176.1 GCA_004558865.1 Bacteroidales bacterium | reverse complement strand
ATGAGACTTGACGTTTTGAGACCGATAGATGCAGAAGACGACCGAAACGGCAACTGCACTTTATCGATTATTCTATCAGCCTAATTTATAGAACCAGCCTTTACAGCAGGAACTCGCGCTCGAGCACCTCCAAGCACAAACGGCTGTTGTGGTAGGGACACTTCCAGAAGCCCGCCTTGTCGTCCTTGCGGTTGGGGTGCCCCTCAGCGTCGACGCTCCAGAGCCATTCGCCCTGCTCGTGGTCCACGATGCGCCGCTTGATGAAGTTCCAACAGCTGAGGGCCACACCGAGGGCATCGCGGTCGCCATAATACTGATAGAGGTCGAGGTGGCCGATGACATTCTCGCACAGCGTCCACCACTGTCGCTGGGTGTCGGTCCTGCCCGTGTCCTTCCAATGCTCATACACCATGGAGCCATCGGGCTGCACGCCCTCGTCGGCGGCCTTGGCCACGCGCCTCACCACATCGTCGATGTCGACATCGCCCAACACGAGGGCGGCCTCATGGAGCAGCCAAGCGGCCTCGATGTCGTGGCCGAAGCTCTCCACATTGCGCTTGCCCTCCCACCGGTCGTTGAAGAAGAGGTCGAGATGACCCGTCTGCCTGTTTATGATGATGTCGGTGAAGATGTGGAGCAGGTTGACTACGCTGGCCCGCAGCTCATCGTTGTCGTCGTCCTGCTCGTTGAGGCAGCGCAGCAGGTTGGTGTAGGACTCGATGATGTGCAGGTGGGTGTTCATCGTGCGCGAGGCGTTCTCGTCCTTGTCGGAGAGCGGCATGTCGCCGATGGGCTTCCAGTCGCGGGTCAGGGCCTCGATGTAGCCGTTGTTCTCGGGGTCGTAGGCATGGTCCTCTATGTCGTGGTAGAGGCTCAAGGCCAAGGCCAGGGTGTCCTGGTCGCCCGTGGCGCGGGTGTATTCCGAGAGTCCGTAGATGGCGAATCCGATGGCCTGGGGCTGCTTCTTCGTGTCCTTGGGCGTTCCGTCGGGATTCAGGCTCCAGTACACTCCACCGCATTCCTTGTCGATGAAGTGGCTGACGAAGTAGTCCTTGGCGCGCGTTGCCGTGGAGAGCCATTCCTGGGTGCGCGTCACGCGGTAGGCCGCGGAGAAAGCCCAAAGGATGCAGGCATTGAGCATGGCTCCTTTCTCAGCCTCTGGATGGGCGACACCATTGCCGTCGATGCGGCCGAGGAAGCCCCCATGGACTTGGTCGGTCATCTTGTCACGCCAAAATGCAAGGATGTTGCCCTCCAGCTCGTGGAGCATCTCTTGCTTGAAGTCTATTGTTGGGGTCATGGTTTGTGGTTGTTTGCAGTTTGGCTTATTTCTTGATAGGATAGAGATAGGACAGCAGGATGAGCACCAACGCCAGCGCGGCGGGGAAGAGCGAGAACAAGGCCCACACCATGGAGAGCACGGAGGACGTGATGGAAGCCGGGTCGATGACGGGATTGCCAAACTGGTCGTTCACCATGTGGGCGCCGGCCAAGCCAAGCAGCATGGCGATGAGGGAGCCGGAGATTGCCGAGCCGAACTTCTGTGCCATTGTGCCGGAGGAGAAGATGAGTCCCGTGGAGGATGTGCCGTTCTTCTTCGTGGCATAGTCGGCCACGTCGGCATACATCGACCACACCAACGGCGAGAAGATGCCAATGCCGGCGGAGGTGACAACGCTCACGCCTATCATCACCCAGATATACTTGGGATCCATGGGAATGAAGAAGAAGATGACCGACGTGACGAAACAGATGACGCCCGAGAAGATGAAGGCCTTGCGCTTGGAGCCCAGCCATTTGGCCACGATGGGCGACACACCACCGAAAACCATGCAGGTCACCTCGCCAAAGGCCATGAACACGGTGTAGTTGATGATGAGGCTGCCCACGGTGATGTCTCCGCCCATGCAGTAAGAGAACATATATCCAGCCACGGCATAGCGGAACCCGTTGAAGAAGTTGGTGCAAACGGCCATCAGCGTCATGTAGACCCAGGGCTTGTTCTTCACCAGGTCGACAAACTGGCGCATGGAGAACTTCTCGGCGCGCACCGGCTTCAGCCGCTCCTTGGTCAGCAGGCCGCAGCCCAAGGTGCCCACAGCGGCCAAGGCTCCGAAGAAACAACCAAGCACGGCATACTGATGCTGGTCGGTGCCGCCCACGAATTTCTGCAGATAGGGAAACGACAGCAGCGTGATGAAGCCCATGGCGTAGGCCCCCACCATGCGGTAGGCGGAGAACTGGTTCTTCTCGTTGTCGTCGTCGGTCATCACACCGAGCAGCGAGCCGTAGGGAACGTTGACCATGGTGTAGCAGATCATCATGAGGATGTAGAAGAAATAGGCATAGAACCGCTTGCCGGCAAGACCAAGGTCGGGCGTATAGAGCAGAAGGGCAAAGACGATGCCCAAAGGCACAGAGCCAAAGATGACCCAGGGACGGTAGGTACCCCAACGGCTCTGCGTGCGGTCGGCTATTGCTCCCATGATGGGATCGGTGACGACATCTATCAGGCGCGCCACGAGCATCAACACGGCCGCATCATAGAAAGTCAGTCCGAAAACATTAGTAAAGAACAACGGAAAGGCTATGGACATGATTTTCCATGTGATGCCTCCGGCTGCTGCGTCTCCCAACGCATAGCCAATCTTCTCTTTAAGCTTGATCTTAGACATTTGTGCAATTATGTTTCTGTTATGTAATAAATTCTGGAGTCCGGGCAAAGTATGCCGGGAG
>SFCY01000049.1 GCA_004558865.1 Bacteroidales bacterium | reverse complement strand
GTGGTCAACTTTTCCTTACAACAACAAAGGTAAAAATTAACCATGAAACTAAAGGCATAAACCTTTAAAATATTCACACTGCAAAGATAAAGTAGGGAAGGGTGCTTGGGGTTAATAACGGATTGTCGCTCATTGTTGTTTTGCTTTTTTGTAGACTACCGGCAGAGGCCAACATGGCCAACGACAACATCACTGCCGTGAGTCCCGCTTTTCTTAATAGATTGGGTTTCATATTCAGTGTTTTTTAGAACTTACTCTTCCACTCTTGTCCAATCTCAAGGTAGCCGCCTGGAGCTGTTTGCTGGCATGGTCGAAAAGGATGGCTGGATTGAACCTGCGCCCCTTGAAATGGGTCTCGAAATGCAGATGCTCGGTCGTGGCGCGCCCCGTGCGTCCTGTCAGCCCGATGACTTGTCCGGCTTTGACGCGGTCGCCCACCTTGACGAAGTTCTTGCTCTGATGGCTGTAGAGCGTCTCAAAGCCGTAGGCGTGGCGGATGACGATGCAGTTGCCGTAGCCGAAATAGGGGCCGGAGCGTGTCACCACACCATCGAAGGCGGCGAGGATTTCGTCGTTGGGCTTGGTCTTGATGTCCACGCCCCCGTGGCTGCGCTTGCCGCCGTATGGACTGATGACTCGGCTTCCAGGCAAGGGATAGCTCCAGTGCTGCTTCTCTATCTTCTCCAAGTCCAACTCAAAGGCGGAGCTCCGCTCGAAGGGGTCGTCTTGCGCGTCATCGGGGTCGAGGCTCGTGATGCCACGCTTGCGCGAAGAACCCGAGGAGGCCACCTTCACATAGTTGCCGTCCTTCTGAAACGTGAGGGTTTGGCGGATGACGCGGTGGCTGCCGGCATCGAGCACGGTCTCGGGATTGACCCAAGCGCCATTGACGAGGATGGCCACGATGGACCTTGCCTGTCCGTCCTTTGTGCCAACAATGGCCACGGTCTGTCCGGCACGCACGCGGTCGCCCACCTTGACAAGGTTTTGCGCGTTGTAGCCATAAACGGTCTCCAGACCATTGTCGTGGCGCACCACTACGGTGTTGCCGTAGACGGTCTGGCGCGAGAGGCGCACCGTGCCGGCAAACATGGCCTTCACGGCATCGCCCTTGGTGGTCTCTATCTCCAAGTACTGGCCGTTGACCACACGGGCCTTGCCCACGGGCAGGGGAAAGGAATAGTCTGCCTTGCCCAAAGCCGAGAAATCCACGCTGAAGGCATTGCTCCGGCTGAAGAGGCCTGGGGTGGCGACGAAAATCTGCTGTTGCTCGACCTGCGTGAACTTATGGGGGCCGGCGGCCGCACAGGACAGAACAACCTGCCAACAGAGGAGAAAGGTTATGAGACGGTTCTTGACTTGATTCATATTCAGGTTGGTTGCTAATAATAAGGAAAGGGAGCCACTGTTTTCCCTCAGGAAGATGGCGGCGGATGAGCCGTCACTTCAGCAGGATGGCGGTGAAGATGCGGCCGGAGGCGACGCCCTGGCGACGGGCAGAGAAGAACCGGCTGTCGGTGAGGGTGTCGATGGCGCAATCGGTGATGCCCGAGGCCGGCACACCGGCGGCGAGCAACTGGTTGCGGTTGCACTGTTTGAGGTCTATGTGCCATTTCTCCGGCTGAGGGTCGTCGGCATGCATACGGGGCATTCGCTTGGCGATGCCGCCCATGTCGAACCCGCCTTGGGCAAAAGCGTCGTAAACCTCCTGCCCCACCTCGAAACTCTCCATGCTGATGCCCGGTCCGATGACGCAACGCAGGCTGGCGGGTTCGGTGCCAAAGGTGTCGCGCATGGCTCTCACCACAGTCTCTACAATGCGCTTCCGGGTGCCGCGCCACCCCGCATGCACGGCGGCTACGGCTTTCCGCCGCGTGTCGAGGAGCAGCAGGGGGATGCAGTCGGCCGTGGACACTCCCACACAGACGCCCCGCTGGCTGGTCATCACCGCGTCGACGCCCTCCAAGAGTTGACGACGGCTCTGGCCGTCACTTTCCAGATAGCGTGTGCCGATGGCCCGGCAATGGGTCTCATGAATCTGATGGGGGATGACGATATGGTCGACAGCCACGCCCAACGTGGCCGCCAAGGCCTCACGGTTGCGCGCCACGCACCCAGGGTCGTCGCCACAATAGGCATTGACATTGAAAGAGGCGTATGGCCCACGGCTTACTCCCCCAAGACGGGTGGTGGAAAAAGCCACGGCCCACGAAGCCAGGTCATAATGCATCAGCTCTGGCCTCATGCGTCGGTATATTCAAAGTCGTCGAGATCCTCCACATCGTCGATGTCCTCCACCTCGTCGGCATCCACCATCTCGATGTCCTCGTCCATGCCCTCTTCCTTGAGTTCGTCGGGCAGATGGCCCATGTCCTTGTCGCGGTGCACGAGGGTGTCCTCAGCCGTGATCTCCTGCAGTTTGTTGCTCTCGCTGTTGAGTTCCTGCCACAGCACATCCTTGAGCTGGTCGATGCCATAGCCTGTGACGGCGGAGATGAACACCACGGGCAGGTCATCGGGCAGGGTCTCGCGGAGCATCTGTATGAGTTCTTCGTCGAGCAGGTCGCACTTGGTGACGGCCAGCACACGGTGCTTTGACAGCAACTCGGGGTTGAAACGCCTCAGCTCGTTGAGCAGCACCTCGTAGTCGTGCTTGATGTCGTCGGTGTCGCCGGGAACCATGAACAGGAGCAGCGAGTTGCGCTCGATGTGGCGCAGGAAGCGCAGTCCCAATCCCTTGCCCTCACTGGCTCCCTCGATGATGCCGGGGATGTCGGCCATCACGAAGCTTCGGTTGTCGTGATAGGCCACGATGCCCAACGAGGGCTCAAGCGTGGTGAAGGGATAGTTGGCTATCTTGGGCTTGGCGCTCGACACGGCGGAGAGCAGCGTCGACTTGCCGGCATTGGGGAAACCCACCAGTCCCACATCGGCCAAGAGCTTCAGTTCGAGGATGATGGTCATCTCCTGCATGGGCTCGCCGGGTTGGGCAAATCGTGGAGTCTGGTTGGTCGACGTGCGGAACTGCCAGTTGCCCAGCCCGCCACGTCCACCGGGAAGCAGTACCACTTCCTGTCCGTCGTAGGTGACATCGCAGATATATTTTCCTGTCTCGGCGTTGTAGACCACCGTGCCGCAAGGCACGTCGATATAGGCGTTCTTGCCCTTGGTGCCGTGGCACTTGTCGCGGCCGCCGTTGCCACCATGCTCGGCGAAGACATGACGCTGGTATTTCAGATGGAGCAGCGTCCAATAGTTGTGGTTGCCGCGCAGGACGACGCTGCCACCGTCGCCGCCGTCGCCGCCGTCGGGGCCACCATTGGGTTGATACTTCACATGGCGCAGGTGCATGGACCCTCTGCCGCCTTTGCCCGAACGGCAGTATATCTTCACATAGTCTACAAAGTTGCTCTCCATTTCTTACAGATTTGCTAAAACAATATTGCCCCGCTTCCCCGTATGCGAAAGCAAGGTACAAGAGGGGGGACAGGGGATTCCCCGCCCCCCTCGGAAAAGTATAGCCCGCCCCCATGGAGGGAACGGAGGATTCCTACAGGCTGTCCACTACGGCGCAAACGTCGGCGAAGATGCGCTCCAGCTCGCCGTCGCCCTTGATGTGGTGGCGGATGCCCTCCTTCTCATACCACTCGATGAGGGGAGCCGTCTGCGTATGGTAGACGTTGAGGCGCTTCTTGATGGTCTCCTCGTTGTCGTCGCTGCGTCCCTCAATCTGCCCGCGGCGCAGGAGGCGCTTCATCAGCTCTTCCTCAGGCACGTCGAGCTCGATCATGGCGGCCACCTTGTGGCCACGCTCGGCAAGCATATTCTTCAAGGCCTCGGCCTGCGGAATGGTGCGGGGGAAGCCGTCGAAGATCACGCCCTCGTGGTCCTTGCCGAAGCTGTCGTAGACCGACGCCAAGATGCTCACCATCAGGTCGTCGGGAATCAGCTTGCCCTCATCAATGTAGCCCTTGGCTGTCTTGCCCAGCTCGGTGCCGTTCTTGATCTCGTTGCGCAGCACGTCGCCCGTGGAGATGTGCTTGAAGCCGTACTTCTTAATCAGTTTGTCACTCTGGGTGCCCTTGCCGGAGCCTGGGGCACCGAAAATCACGATATTCCTCATTTTTGTTGATATTGTGTTAGCGGAGAGCCCACGGCTCACCCGCCTCCCACACGCCGTGCGGCCCGCGGGCCGGATGGGCATGGGAGATGATTGATTGTTGTTGCGTGATGTCACTCCACTACCGTGTAGATGTCGCGGAGGTTGCGCCCCTGCTGGTCGTAGTCGAGACCGTAGCCCACGATGAAGTCGTTGGGAATCTCCATGGCGGCATACTCAATGTCGAGCGGCACCTGGAGCTTGCCGGGCTTGAGCAGCAGCGTGCAGATGTGGAGCGACTTGGGGTTGCGCGTGCCGAGGGTCTCAAGCATGCGCTTCATGGTGGCTCCCGTGTCGACGATGTCCTCCACGATGACCACGTCGCGGCCCTCCAGACTCTCGTTGATGCCTATCACCTCCTTGATTTTGCCCGTGGAGGTGGTGCCTTGGTAGGAGGCGAGCTTCACAAACGAGATCTCGCAGGGAATGGTGAGGTAGCGCATCAGGTCGGCGGCGAAGATGAACGATCCGTTGAGCACGGCGAGCATCAGAGGATTCTTCCCGGCCATGTCGTGATTGATCCTCTCGGCCACTGCGGCCACGCGCTTTTGGATTTCGCTCTCAGGAATGAAGGTCTTGAAAGTTTTGTCCTTTATCTTGATTGTTTCCATCTGATAATAATAATGTATTATTGTGCAAAGTTAGTGCAATTCGGGCGAAGAACAAAATAAACGGCTTGTTTTTTATTCGGGCTGCAAAATTTTGGCCCGTTGCATTTTCCTGCCCGCACCGACTCTCGGGAGAGCTTTCGGAATAAAAGAAAAGCCACCCCGCAGCCAGAGTGTGGCTGGGGATGGCTGATAAGAGCGATATACGCGGGGATGGTTTAATCCACCTTCACGATACGCTGCTTGGTGTGGCGGCCGTCGGTTGTGAGCACATCGACGAAGTAGACACCGTCGGGCAGACCGTTTACGCTGATGGTTGCGCGGTGAGCATCCGACGGACTGTCGAAATAGACCGCTGCTCCCTGCATGTTGAACACACGCAGCTCACGTATCGGCGAACCAGATGTCACCACCACATGGTCCTTGGTCTGGCGTGGCGTGATGGTCACGCTTCCGTTCTCTGTCTCGTTGATGCCCGTAGAAGTGCCTACGGTGATGATGAACGGATTGTCGAGGCTGCCCACGATGGCGTCATCGTTGTACTCCAGCTGGGTCGGAGAGTTGTAAACCAAGTTGTCCTCGGGTATCCACACCAAAATTTCGATGGGGATATTGTTGCCCAAGTGGGTGACATTGATGAAATACCAGTCGTCGATTTCCTCAGACGAAGCCCAGTTGACGCCGTTGATGAAGAAGCCCACGTCGGCGCCGTGCACCTCCTGGCCGTCCTTTATGATCTTCGACGTAACGGTCATCGTGTTGGGATAAGCATGGTAGTCGGGCTGGCCGAAGTGCCATACAGAATCAACTTTCGAGATGAAGCGTGGAGCCTTGTCCAAGTGCTGGGGCGCAACCGACGGATAGTAGAACGTGCGGTTAGCGGCAGCCTTGTACATGTAACCCTCGCCGGGCTCCATAGCCGTGAGCGTGCCAATCCAATCATAGTCCTGATAGTAGGCAAATCCGCGCTGGCTCTTGATGATGTCGCCGTTCTGCGGGCTGGCAGAAGCCAGAGCGTAGGCGGGCGAGGCGGAGAAGCCTGGCGTATAACCGAGCCAGTTCCAGCCCTTGTCGAGTGTGATGGGCTCATCCTGCGGGTTGAGCTTGTTGCCAGTGATGTGGAGCGTGGCCGAGTCGGTCATGTTGACGCGGTACATCGTGGTGACGCTCATATCCTTGAGCGAGCCGAGTACCTTGTCGTTCTGCATCACCGCATAGCGGTTCTGGTTCTTCACCGTGCTGGTCTTGGCCAGTACAGGCTTGAACACGCTCTCGACGGTCATCTTCTCAGGCTTGACAAAGAGCGACTTCCACTGCCATCCCTTAACCAACTTCATCTGCTGCTCGAGCAAGTCTGTGGCGTTGAGCTCAATAGGACTGGTGATGGTGCCGTAGAGGGCGTTGCTGGCCACCTTGATGGGCACAGATGGCTCTACCATAGAGTGGATTTCGCCCGTTGAGGCATCCCACACGCGGAACGTCACATTCTGACCGCTGATGTCGTCATTCGAATAGATTGTCATCATCGTGAAGTAACGGTCGTAGCGCTTGTTGTATACTGGGTGCTGCAAGCCGATGCAGCGTCCGCTGTTGTCGAAGGCGGCCACGATGTCCTCCTCGTCCTCTCCGGGCTTGCCGTTGTACTTCAGTTCACCGATGAGGGTCATGGTGTTCTCGAAGTCGTGCGGGTTGACCGTCCATTCGGGCTTTTCGCCGGTGACGTGCAACTGCACGGTGAGCGGTTCGGCTATGCCACGGTTGCCAGTGAGGTAAACCGTAGCTTCGTAGTGGCCGATGGCCGTCGAAGCGGGTACGCTAAACTTCAGCGAGCGGTTGCCAAGGGCGGCAAGCTGGCCGTTCTCGGCATCGAGCGTGAGCCAGTAGGGCAGTCCAGTGACAGTCCATGTCTCGGGCGTGCCGCTCAGATTGGAGATTTGCATGGAGAAGTCGGCCCCGGTTCCGCGCTCAATGGTGAGCGCGTGGCTGTTCTTCTCCCACTTGAGCTGGTTGCGCTTGATGTAGGCCGACCAGCTGACGGGCTGTGAGAGGTTGTCGTTGGCGTCGCGCACATCACGCAGGGTGATGTTGACAGTGGTGCCTTCGAGAGCCTCGTCGCTTTCCAAGAGGTTGATGACCACACGACGCTCAGAAGCGGTGAAGTCGAAGCTGACCTTGTCGAGCGTGGGAGCCGACTTCATGCCGGGAGCCTCATCGCTCTGCGTAGCGTCGACGAGCGTGACTTCGCGTTTCGTCGTGTCGGCCGCGCAGTGGTTGTTAAGGTCGCCTACCACGTTGGCCTGACCGTAAGCGTCGAACTGGACGCTCTCGAACGGATAGTAGGCTGCGAGTCCAGACTCGGAACCCTCAAGGCGTGTGTTGCGACGGTTGCGCAGCACGTCGGCAGAGAACTTGGCGTTCCAGAGACGCACCTCATCGATGTTGCCGTTGAAGTAATCGCTGAACGCATAGTCGGCGGCTCCGGCGGTCTGCGGCTTGCGCATGGCGCCGAGCACAAGCTTGTCGGCCTGGAAATGCAGCGGACGCACAGGGGCGAACTGTACTACATTCTGGCCGTCAATCAAGGCGGTGACAGAACCACCGGCCAGCACGTTGAGTGCGAAGTGGTGCCAGAGGTTGTCGAGGCAGTTCACTGAGGCAACGGTGCTTTCCTTGCCGCTCGCGATGATCCGCAAGGCGCCCTGGTCGGTAAACTGGGCTGCGACGCTGTCGCCGTTGACGCTGAACAGGGTTGCCGTCTGGCCAGCCGCGGGCTTGTCGCCGCGGAACCACATCTCAAGTGCATAGCTGTCCTCGGCAGAGGGCGAGCAGGCCGTGATGTCGATGTCGGCATGAGCCGCGCCGTTGAAGGCGAGCGACTTGTTTGCGGCCGCGAAGTACCAGTTGGCTGCGCCGAGCGTCATGTTGCGCGAGCGGGCAGCGTCGGTGGCGGCGGTACCCATGCCCTCATTGAGCTTCCAGTAGCCGATGAGGTGGTTGGTGGCAGCCGTCTTGGCTGTCGTGCGGCTCTGCTGGGCCTCCGACCATGTGCGGTTGGTATCCCAGAGCGTGAGCTCGTGCAGGGCGCCCTTCATGCCTCCGCCAATGGCGATGATGCCATTGCCATCGTAGTCGGGAGCGTCTTCGTCGATGAGCACCACTTCTGTGGCATCGTATGCGGCGTTGGCCGAGAGGTGAGACTTGCCAGCGCTGTAGTTGTAGCTGGCCTGCATGAAGATCCACTTGTCCTTAGGCAAAGTGGTGGTTGAGGTGAGCTTGGCTCCGCCCATATCGGCAACGAGATGTCCTCCGTCGTCAATCGAGAGCGTAAGCTTGTTGTTGGTGGAGCCGTGGCTGAGCAACTGTCCGGGTTCGGTGTATTTCACCCAGAAGTTGAGGGCGAACGGACGGTAGGACAGATCGACGGTGGCCTCAGTGCGTGCGGCCTCGGCGGCATTGAGCTGCAGAGCCACGTCGTGGTCGACCTTATAGCCGTTGAGCTTGCCGTTGACTACAAAGTTGGCCGCTTGCGTCAGGCTCGAAGCCTTGATGTCCTCGTTGAAGTTGAGCGCAATCTCGCCGTCGGCGTCCAAGATGCCGTTGGCGGGCGAGGTGTTGCCCAAGATGCGCGGACGTGCCATGTCCTTGACCACCGCAATCTCCTCGCTCTCGTTAGTGGTCTCCTCGTTGCTGAGCAGGCACATCGTCTGCGCGCGGAAGATATAGGTCTGGTCGGGATAGAGCGCAGAGTTGGTCATATCGAAAGTATATGGCGTACTGCCGCCCTCCGGCATGACTTCGGCGTCGGGGTACTTGGTCATAAGGCTCTCGTCCTTGACGTATGTCTTGGCTGTGTGCCAATCTACTCCGTGAGCGTCCTTGTACTGGATGCGGAAGCCCTGGAAGCTGCCGAAGTTGCGGTCGTAGCCCTTTACGGTCATCTGGAGCTTCGAGCCCGTCTGCGTGTTGACCACGCGCTTGGGGATGTCGAGCTGGATGTCGGAGCAGGTAGCCACAAACTTGGCCGTGATGGCCACGGTGTCTGCAATGACGGGCCACACGCCGGTGGGGTCGCTCTGGCACCGCGAGTGCAGGGAGAGCTTGACGTTCTCGTAGTCGAGCTTGCTCTGGTCGGTCTGCGTGAGCTGAAGCTGCTTGCGCAGTTCATTGCGAGCCGGCACGAGGAACACGCGGCCTTCGGTCAGTACCTGACCGTCGATGCTCAACTTGGCGCCGTTGGGGTTGGTGTCGTCCACCTGCGAGAGCATGAACCACACATCCTCGTTGGTATCGCTGTTGTTGCGCATGATGAGAGTGTAGTTGGCCACGCCGCCGCTTGGCACATCGGTGGCAAAGGCGTTCTCCACCGACAGCTCGGGCTTCTCAATCTGCATGGTGGCAGCCGAGAGCTCGTAACCGGGCATGTAATACTTGGTCACATACCTGTCCTCGTAGGGGCAGCTGGTCTGGCCTCCCTTGGTGAGGAAGATGGGACCAAAGCCGTCGGGCGCGTTGAAGATGTCTACCGAAAGGGCATCGTCGTCGCCATCCTCCTTGAGCGTGTAGCCCATGGTCTTGGTCTCCTCACTGCCACTGCCGATGGCTACAGTCTGGCGTGTGCCAGTGGTCGTCTGCACAGTGACGGTAAGACCAGTACTATTGTTGACATCAAAACCAGTCTCGCCGCCGACAACTGCCAACACCTCGTACTGCTGAGTCACGGTTTTTTCCTTGCCCGTGGTCACAGAAACGCTGTTCTCAATGGTCGTGCCAGCCGAGAAGCTGGTGTTCTCGATGAGATACTGCGAGCGGTTATCCTTGGCCTCCTTCTTGGCCATCTCGTTTTCGGCCAACAGCTGTTTCCAGAGTTTGATCTGCTGGTTGTACCAGCGCACCATGTCCTGATACACCCTACCCTTGGTGCCTGTAGAGTCTTTGGCATTGGCAGCGTTGGAGGGAAGTATCATTTTGTAGCTCGGGCCATCCAGCACGTTGTTGCCGACAGCCTGGTCTTTCCACACCGCCTTGTCGTCGTTGTCGGAGCCGAACTTCTCGTTGTCCTTGCTGAGCTTGGACACATAGATGGGATCGTCGGTGTTGTTGGCGTCGCCGCTTACCGTACCAGGCTCTTTGAGCAGCTGGTCGCGCAGCATCTCGAAGTTGGGCAGCAGGGTGTTCTCCACGTAGTTCTGCGTATAGTTGAAGCCGGTGGAGTACTTGATGCCGGTGCTGATGCCGTCAGTCTGTTGCACGGCGAAGTTGCCGTCGCCCTGCTTGGCGAGTTCCACCTTGCGGGCCTTGCCGAAGAGCAGGTTGGTGGCCGCGCCGACGAACACGTCGCCGTTGGCACCCACATAGTCCTCAGTGTCGCCTGTGCTGATGCGACTGGTGGTGGTGACGGTCTCGGTCCAGGTGTTGTTCTTCGTCACCTCGGCATTGACCTGTGCACCCACGGTGAGGTCGAATTTCTCATCAACCGTGTTGATGATACCACTGCCCACACCATGCCATGTGGTGAAGCCCAGACCCAGCTTGGTGAGGGTCGTCACCTCATTGTTGGTCACAAACGTACCGTCATAGCTGGTAATCTGCGAAACCGACGTGCCTTGCTCGTAGAATGCATTGGAGTTGCTTCCGGGCGGGTCGCGCAGCACCATCAGCACCTTGTCGGGTCCTGAGGTTACGAAGTTGTTGCCGGTGGGCAGCTCGCCGAAAACGATGGCCTTGAACGTATTGTTCTGCGACCATTGCTTGGTGGCGCTGCCTGACTCGTAGGTGATGTTCAGACCGCGCGTGTAAGGAGAGGTAATGTTGGGGAAGCCGGCCACGAAAGTGTAGGTGCCCTTGCCAAGGGAGTCGAGGCGCAGCTGGTTGGCTTCCAGACTGTCAATCGTTGCGTCGTCGGTGCTCACAACCTGGCCTGAGGCAAACTCGTTGTTGATGGTCACCAAAGAGTTCTGCAGCGGCACGCGGGAGGTTTTCACCTTGGCGTTGTCCTTGTTGACATACTCCTCATAACCCTCAATGTTGAAGGTGTAGCGGTTGTTCTGGGTGAAGATGGGATACGTGTAGTTGTATTTGACGTTGTCACCCTCTTCTTCCCACAGTCTAAGGGTCGTTTTGTTGGTACCATCTACCTCCTGATAGGTGAAGGTCTCGTCGCCGAAGCCCTTTGCGCCTTTCTGCGTGACGATGAGCTTGGGCTCCACATAGTAAGGCACAACCAACTTGGCACAATAGTCGAACGTCTGTCCGGCCTTCTCTCCCGTCTCCACAGAGTCGGTCTGCACGAGCATGGCGTTGGTGGCGTTGATGGTGGAGAGCTTCGAGGCGTCAATCATCACACCGCCATCACCGCTGTTGGCCGGGATGGTGACACTTTCCACCCTATACTCCACGGGTGGGAGCATGGCGGCAAACTCACCGGTCAGCGCGTCTGTCTCAATGCAGATGCGCTTCACCTTGTCGTTGTCGCCGCCCTCGACATAGGCACGGCTGTTCACGTCTTTCGACGCGGCATTATAATATAAGGTGTCAGTGGCGTTCTGGATACCGTCTTTCACGGTCTCGGCCTTAACATTCATGCGGTAGGTGCCTGCGGTGAGCTTGATGACGGCACGGCCGATGTTGGCCTCGCCGAGACCCATGCCCACGGGCTTGTTGGCCTCGATGGAGCCACCGGCCACGCGTCCGGCCACAACCACCTTGGTGTTGTCGGTGAAGCGGAGGTCGCTGATGGGCTTCTCGAAGGTGAAGCGTGTGCCGGCATTGTTGGCGTCCTGCGGATAGCGGCCGTTGTTGACAAAGGTATGGCCGCTCTTCTTGATTTGGATGAAGTGGTCGCCGATGGGCACGTCGATGGTGTAGCGGCCCTGCTCGTCGGTGGCGATGACCTCTCCGTCCTTGGTGCAGATCAAGCCGTCAACATAGAGGTTGGCGCCCTCTACGGGATAATCGGTGTTCTCATAATACACCGTGCCGGAGACTGGGAAGCTCGACACGTCCTTGAAATCGACACCGCTGTGGTTGAGCGAGCTCTGCGACACGAAGCGCGACGACTTGGCGGGCGAGAACGAGTGTACGCCGTATGAAGGCACGATGCTGTAGTTGGTGCCGTTGCCCGAGAAGGGCACACCCTTGATGACGTAGTTGCCCTCGCTGTCGGTGAGGCCGAACACGCTGAAGGCCGACGCGGGCGGTACGACGGTGGAGATACTGCTCGACGGGCGGATGGTGGCGTGATGGCTGTTGGCCACTCCTCCCGTGCGGCTGTAGTCGTATGCCGTCTGCTGGTTCTGAATGCCCTCGTCGAGGTTGTAATAGAGATAGAGGTTCTTCTCGTCGCCGGTGAGCTGGTGGTTGTAGGTGCGCATCAGCTCGGCGTCGGAAAGCGATTTGCTCCATAGGCGAATCTCGTCGATGTAGCCTTGGAAACGGTATGTGGCATCATTGCTGAGATTGGTTCCGAATGTAAAACCGGCCCTACTGTTGTTTGTCGTGTATGTGACATCACGTTCAGCCGTAACCGAATCTTTCTGCAGCTTGCCGTCCTCGTCAATCAGGCGCATCATCCAGTGCCTGTTTCCGTCATGGCTGGCCACAACATTGTAGAACTTGCCGGGAGTAAGCTTCAGACTGGTCGTCTTGTCCCGATACCCGTCTTTGTCATTTGTCGGATAACGAATGATCAGCACCCACTCGTTGTTGATCTTTTGGGAAAAGATAGAGTGCTGTGCGAGAATGTCAAACAACATGGGTGTTGCATTCCCCCTATTGTTCCTACCCTTGATATCCTTGTCGAAGTTCACCCACATCTGCACGGTGAAGGGCTGGTTCTGGCCGTAGATGGCCTTGGCCTGCGTGGTGTCGAGCGGAAGGGCGATGCCGCCGCCCACGTCGTTGACACGCAACGAGTAGAACTGGGCCTTGGCCACATCGTCGTCGGCGCTCTGCACGAGGTTCACGCGCACGCTGTCGACAGCCGTGCCGGTGCCGTAGGCAATGCGGCCGGTGATGGTGCCTGTGGAGACGCTGAAGCCGTTGTCGGTCAGGGCATTGGAGAAATAGTTCTTCGTGGCCTGTCCGTTCTTGGCATAGTTGGTGGAAGCCTCCACCTTATATTCATAGAACTGGCCGGGCGCAGCAGTGTTGTCGTCGTAGTTGTAGGAGTCGCCCGTACCGCTGGTGCTGTAGATCTTGTTCCATGCGTCGTTGGTGCCGAGCAGGCGGCGGAACACCTCATAGCGCGTGTTGGTATTGCCTATCTGCTCTGCCGTCCAGTTCACCTTGACGGTGTTGCTGTACATACCCTTACTCACGTTAATCGAAGTCACGCTGCTGCGGCCCGTGATGGAGGCCTGCACCTGGTTGGAGGTGAAAGTGTTGCCGAGGTCAGCGAGCTCCACCTTGCAGCTGTAGATGTCGTAGGCGTTGGTCACGTTCTCGATGGTGTAGCTGCTACTAATAGCCGTAGCATTGTTGTGCGGCACGTCCACCGTTATCCAGTTGTTCTGGGTATCGGTCTTGTAAGACACCTTGAATGACTTGTCGGTATGCGAGAAAACCGGGTAGTTCCAGTTGAGCCTGATGCTGTTTTTCATAGGCTCTGCCGTCAGCACAATCTTCATCTCCGGCTTGGTGGAGATGGTGGTAGCGGCCGAGAGGTCTTTGACCAATTTGGGATTGTTGTTGTTCTGCAGCCACTTCGTCCGCATGAAGCAGACCTCATAGACGTACTGGTCGTTGTAGTTATCAAAGGGGGCATTGTAGGTTGTCGTACCCAGATCCACATCGGCGATCTTCACGCGGGTACCTTCCCCAGCGCTCTTCTTGTATCTGAAGATGACCCATCGGCCATCCGTGTCGTAGTCGATGACATCCGTGCCCAACTGCCAGCTGAGCTTCACCTTCTGGTCCCACTGCAGGAGTTCTGAGCGGAGGTTGGCGACATAGGGGCAGCCCTTGACGGTGGCAAAAGTGTAGTTGTCGATGAACTGCTGGAACACATCGAAGACGGGCTTCTGGTTGGTCGGCTTGTTGCCGCCGAACTCCACATGCTGCTTACCTTCATAGGCCGTGCTCAGATAGACCGTCACCCTGGCGCGGTTGCTGGTGTTCACATTATTGAGCTGCTGGGGGGTGTTGTAACCGTTGCCCGCAGTAAACTTCGCATACGTGCCATCGCAAAGATACCCCGGACGGGAATTCACGTAGATGACACGACTGAAATTGGCACCGGAAGAGAACGTGGATTTGAACTGGTAGCCCGACACCTGTATCTTGCCGGGCTCATTGCGTTCCAAAGTCACGCTTTTGATGGCGCCGTCAATCTGGCCCATATTGGGCGTGACGTACTCATCAAAATAATAATCGTTGCCGCTGCGCTTGTTTTCACCTTCCATGTTCTTGTCGGTATCCCACGTACCGGTAAATCTGAACATGTGGGTGGCTGCCTGCATGAATTTGTCCGACGGATAGAAACGCACGGTGTTGTAAAAGATCTCACCCCGCTTCTCAGTCTTCTCCAGTCGCAGCAGACCCCATTCGGGGTTAGCACGATAGAGCGCATTATTGTGATCCGGAATCCAGCCCACCTCGTAGTCCTTACCATTGACATAGGCGTAGAAGCGGATCCACCGCATCATGTCGTCCTTGCCGTCAGAATTATATCCAGGATACTCAAACTCAATGTAGGGCTTGTCGAGCGTAAACGTGGTGTTCGACCATACGAGCTTGCCCTTCACCTGGTCCCGGGAAAGGTCGGCAAAGCCTGGCAGCGGGAGGCCACCAAGCAACAATAACACAAGGAGCAATTTCATGAGGCTGGAACGTTTCAGCAGCCGGTGCCGCCATGCCGCGTCTAAGGCGGCACGACACCGTCGCGAATTTCCAAGCAAATCAAGAAATGCCATTTGCTTTTGGTTCTGATTCATGTTTTTTGATTTTGTTTGTTAAAATGATTTAGATATATTTGTTAAGATAAAAACGCAACGGAAAGGATAGCCATTCAACGATGTCGGCCACCAAACTGAACACAAAATTAAGTTAACACTACAAAACCGAGACCATAATTTTTAAAAAATTTGAACAAAGCAAGTGAATAATAGGGGCAAAAGGGGGCAAAAAACACCTAAAAACCCTAAAAAGCCCTAAAAAGGAGTAAGGGAAGAAGGAATTGGGAGAGCTGCCCGGGAGGTCCGTTGCCCTCAGCGGACACAACCGACAAACCCTGCTTTTGTTATTATAACCAAAACCGAGAAAGTCCTTTGTGCCAGCATCAAGGGGCAAAGCCTTTTGCCGTTTCTCGGGTGATGGCGCAGACACAAAGGGAAACCTCAAGTCTTAAGGCTGGTTTTGTAAGTTTTGTAGGGTATTATTTGGCTCAATGGATATTGCCCGTGGATTGGATATGTTGTTTCATTTCGTATAGTCCTGACTTCGCCACTGAATAAATGGTAATGGAAAATCATGGACAGGCTTACGCTCCATAGTAGCTCTGAGGCTCAACCTGTCCATGACGAAAATTGCCTGGGCAGGCTTGCCTCCAAAGGTGTGGTTCTGAAGTGACGGGGTAGCCGTCGAGCTTGCTCGTAAGGCTACTCCATCACTTCAGAACCATAGCTCCGGCAGGAGCGTAAGCCTGGGCATGACCATTTTCCTTCCCCTTTACATATAAACTTACCATGATTCCACGGAAAATATCCGCTGTGCCGTATTATTTCCTCAGCTCTTCGCGCAAATCGTCTGAAGCGCTGAGACCAAGCTTGCGGCGGATGTTGATGCGCACGGTGCCGATGTTGCTCTCGGTCTTGTTGAGGATGCCGGCTATCTCGCGCTTGGTCTTGCCGTCAATGACCAGGCATGCCACCTTCACTTCTGTAGGGGTGAGCATGGGGAAGCGGGCGGACACGCTGCCGACATTTGCCTTCTCCTCTTTCTCCAACATGCGGGCTGCCATGACGATGCGCGACTGCGCCTTGGCGTCCAAACGGGAAAGGAAGCGCTTCCACTCGGTTTGATTGTTGGGACTGCTTTTCCAGACCTGAAGAAAGGCGACAAGCTCCTGCTTGTCCACACCGAAAGCCTTGAGCAGGTCGCCCTGCGTGTCCTTGTACTCATTGCGTTCCTGCTGCAGGCGGGATAGGGCGTACTGGCTGACCACGGCCATGAGACAGCAGAAGACCTGAATCGAAGAGAAAATCAAGAACAGATGGCTGTTGCACAGCGTCTGACCACTGGGAGGGGCAAAATGGGCAAAGGCAATGGTGGGCAGCTCAAGGGCAGTCACCAGGATGGGCGACTTGGGGATGACGGCGATGACAAGGACGAAAAGGGTGAGGAACGAGATGAGCAGGTTCTCCGTCATCACGTCGCTGTTGGCCCATTCTGGATGGAGCGAGAGCAGTACGATGCGGAAGGTTTGGATGCACTGCCCGCCAATACACAGCAGGTTGATGGCCCCGACGAGCGACAGCCGTTTGAAGAGAAACAAGACCGTGCTGACCAATGAGAGCAGGATGAAGACCAACGTGATGCCCTGCAAGTGGATGAGCGGCATGCCAAGGAGGCCGAAGAAATGGAGCGGCATGATGCACAGCACCATCATGTCTGAGACAATGAACACCGTCAGTCTGATACGGTCAAGCCTGGTGGGGGCAAAGCATTGATAGAAACGATCCGCACGGTTGCGAATGATGGAAAAGAAGTTGAAGGTCATGTGGTAAAGTGGTTAGCAAAAACTCATGCGGTCTCCTCGCATTTCACGACATCGTAGCCCTTGATCTGCACGACAATGCAGTGGAGCCGCGTGGCTTGGAGCATCGACTGCAGCTTGGGGTCGGCGGCGTAGGTCTTGATTTGCTCCACTGCCTCGGCCCATTGCCTCTGGGCCTCGGCCTCTGTGGCATCCGCCTTGAGATACTTCAACTCAAGGATATAACTGTGGGCCACCGTGGGATAGGCCGCATGGTTGGGCAGGAGGAAGAAGTCGCAGTAACCATGCGAGAACTCCATCTCCGGGGCCACGAGATAGTAGGGGCAGAGGCTGAGGAAGGCGTTCATGAAGCCCTGCAGGTTGCGCTCGCCCTCGATGAGC
>SFCY01000048.1 GCA_004558865.1 Bacteroidales bacterium | reverse complement strand
GGTGGTCAACTTTTCCTTACAACAACAAAGGTAAAAATTAACCATGAAACTAAAGGCATAAACCTTTAAAATATTCACACTGCAAAGATAAAGTAGGGATTGTCGTGGAAGAAGCGACGTGCCTCCAGTGAGGGTGTAACGTCTTTCGCCCAGAGGTCGAATTTCAAGTCGCTCTTCTTGATGCCGCGAGGCCACATGCGGTCCACGAGGATGCGCAGGCCATCATCGGCCTGCGCAGGCTCATAGACTCTTTTAAGTTTGATGTTCCAAGCCATTGTCAAGAAATCATCGTCTTCACATCCTCATCGACTGTGGTGATGGTTCCCAAGCCGAAGTTGGACTGCAGCACTTTCAGCACGGCAGGCGACACAAAGGCGGGCAGCGTGGGACCAATGTGGATGTTCTTGATGCCAAGGCTTAGCAGGGCGAGAAGCACGATGACCGCCTTCTGCTCATACCATGCGATGTTGAACACGATGGGCAACTGGTTGACCGACTCCACGCCGAAAATTTCCTTCAACTTCAGGGCTACCACCACCCAGGTGTAGCTGTCGTTGCACTGGCCAGCATCGAGCACGCGTGGAATGCCATTGATATCGCCCAAGTTGAGCTTGTTATACTTGTATTTGGCGCAGCCGGAGGTGAGGATGACCACGTCCTTGGGCAGAGCCTTGGCAAAGTCGGTGTAATAGTTGCGGCTCTTCATCCGGCCATCGCAGCCGCTCATGACGACAAACTTGCGGATGGCTCCGCTCTTCACGGCCTCAACCACCTGGTCGGCGAGCGCCACCACCTGGTTGTGGGCAAATCCGCCAACAATCTCTCCTTGCTCCAAAGCGTCGGGAGCCTGGCAATGGCGCGCCATCTCTATCACCTCGGAGAAGTCCTTGCGACCCCGCGCGTCTGTGGGAATATGCTTCCAGCCGGGATAGCCCGTGGAATTGGCCGTGAACACACGGTCCTTGTAGTTGGCATTGGGCAGGGGAGGCACGATGCAGTTGGTGGTGAAGATGATGGGACCATTGAAATGGGAGAATTCTTCCTTCTGCTTCCACCAAGCGTTGCCATAGTTGCCCACGAGGTTGGAATATTTCTTCAGACGGGGATAGTAGTGGGCGGGCAGCATCTCACCGTGGGTATACACGTCTACGCCTGTACCTTGTGTCTGCTCAAGCAGCTG
The DNA here is from genome assembly GCA_004558865.1 of Bacteroidales bacterium. GTDB lineage: Bacteria > Bacteroidota > Bacteroidia > Bacteroidales > Bacteroidaceae > Prevotella. The sequence continues at coordinate 15,887 of SFCY01000048.1, read as the reverse complement.
CTCGATGTCGGCCAGGTCATGTCCGCTGATGAGGATGCCAGGCTTGTTGCCCACACCGATGTTGACGTGGGTGGCCTCAGGCTGGCCAAAACTGTCGGTGTTGGCCTTGTCGAGCAGAGCCATCACGTCGACACCGTATTTTCCGGTCTCCAGCACCAGTTGGAGCAACTGCTCCTCTGTGGCAGAGGGGGAGGCCACGGTGGCCAAGGCGCGCTCCATAAAGCGTATGATTTCGCGGTTGGTGTGGCCCAGCCGGTCGGCATGCTCGTAGTAGGCAGCCATTCCCTTGAGGCCATACATGGTGAGTTCCTTCAGCGAGCGCAGGTTCTCGTCCTCTTCCTTGAGCACACCCACCTCGCGTCCCCGGGCCTCATAGTCCTCGGGAGCCACCTCCAAGGCCACGGCATCGAGACTGGACACTTCCAGTCCGTTGTCCTTGGCCAGTTCCACGAGACTCCTCTTGCAGTCGAGGGCGTTGGTGATTTTGGCGGAGATACTCTCGTTGTCAAAGTTGGCATTGGTGATGGTGGAGAAGAGGCCGTCAACGATGACCTTGTCGGTCTTGGCCGGCACGTCTATATGATGCTCGTTGAGAAGAGTGGCCACGACGCCTACTCCCTTCAGCGAGAAGAGCAGCAGGTCCATGAGATGGGCTGTCGCAGGCTGTTTGCCGCAAACTCCCCGAACTACGCACCCCGTTCCGAATGCCGTCTCCTGGCACTGGTAACAAAACATTTGTTTTTCCATCTTTATTTCCTTTCTATTTCTTGTTTGTGATTGTCAGTTTCAGTTGTTGTTGGACTCTTGCTCCAACTTGATGAACCCCGGGAAGATGAGCTGGTTCTCCAGCGTCACATGCTCTTTCAGGTCCTTAAAGAACGTGTACAGTTTGCGGTTCATCATCCGATAAGAAGCGCAGCCGTCGGATGGGGTGGTAAAGTTCTCCGTCAGTTCGGCGATGCGGTTCCAGATGTCGCCCGTGGCATCGTGCTCAAGCATCATCTGCCTGATGGGAAACGCTACACTTCCACAATGGAACGGAGAGGGCTCGCGCCCTTCCTCGCGAGCCTGGAAAAGCTCGTAGAACTGGGGAAAGAGAATCTGCTCTTCCTTGGCGAAGTGAGAGTCGAGTTCGATGAACGACTCCTCCACGGCCTTTCTCACATCGTGGAGTTCGGGGTGGTGGCTGCCATGGACGCTGTCCACTTTCTGCACCAGCTGCAAAAGCTCCTCGTGATGCTGATGGAAGGAGCGGTGGTGCTTCTTCAGCACATAGTCCACAAGCAGGTCTAAAGGCCACGATGCGAAGTCGGGGGCGCCGCCCTCAGACTTCTTGTTGTCCAGCCGTGCCATCACATCGTCGGGGTTCAGCCCTTTCTTGGCGCAAGCCTCCTCCAACGTGTCGTTGCCATGGCAGCAATAGTCGATGCCAAGATTCTCAAACACTTCAGCACGGTCGAAATCATCGGCCACAAGAGAGCCTACGGTCACATTCTTTGTCAATTCTGTATTCATCACTAAAGTTCTTTACTAAAATTTCCAAATGCAATTTCTAACTGCGGGCTGATCTTATCCTGCAGTTGGCCTGTGGCTGGCAAGATGCCAACCGTCAGCCTTACACGGTGCAAAATTACTCTTTATCAACCACTCCTGCCACACTGATGAAAGGGTTGTTTCTATATCACCAATCGAAATTACCGATAAATGGTGATTTGGTGGGCAGCGATAATTTTTGTAACTTTGCCGTCACACAAATCCAAAGGCTGGAAAAAGGCAGCGGTGCAGCCGCATGGGCCGCCCAACAGCCGAAGGGTGAGAGAATGAAAAGACATGGAACAGAAACAGAACGACACTTTCAACAAGAATGTCAATCGCCACCTCTCTTGTTTGTGCAGTGACGCAGCCGTAGGCAATAAGTCCAACAAGAAGACGGAAAGGGACAAGGCGACCATCAGGCTGATGATTGACATCTATTGCAGGCACAGGCTTGGATTGATAGAGACACCCGAGAGATTCAAGGCCCTTGCCGACTATGCCTGCCGTCGGCTGGACCATTGCCGGTGGGGCGAGGCAAAGCCTGCCTGCAAGGACTGCCCCGTCCACTGCTATGCCCCCAAGAAAAGGGAAGAGATAAGGCAAGTCATGCGCTGGGCGGGGCCGCGTATGATCCTCCATTCGCCCATGGCTGCACTGAGGCACCTGTGCCAATGCCTGATGAACAAGACCCGGCTGCCGAGGCAGAAGAGTTCCACACCGTCCAGCGAGCATCCTTGACCATGGATCACACACCACTGCATCAGCCGCATTCAGGAAAACCTACCAGTTACCGCATTACGCCTGCAAGGGCCGGGAATCAAGTTCGGTCGCACGCAACCTAAAATCATGTTTTCTCACCAGCTCCAACCTAAGCAGCCACACGAGGAAGAAGCCGTTGCTTAGGATTTCATACACCATGTTTCATGGCTCACCCAAATATAGGACACGCTTGGCCAGACAAAGAACCAAATCCAAATTGAAGAGCCTGCTCCACTGTCGCTCACAATCGCCAAAGGTCAAGCAGCCCCTCTTGCCTGCCGCCATGCGAACGTGTGCGGACGGCTCAATCCTAGTGTGAAATTCACACCATCCGAAACGCAAAGGGAGAGGGGGGAGCAACCAAATACTTGTTGTGTTGCGACGTGGCAATCCTCTAAGCATGAATGAAATGGCAAGGCGCATTGAAGAGAATTGTACGCTGACCAAGGCCGATGTGGTTGGGGCGCTTTCCGCCCCAAGTGAAATGGCGGCGGAAGAACAGAGGGAGAAAGGGCTGCGCCGCCAGGGACGAACCGACGATGGATGGCCCTAACCCAACTGTGACACCACGACCACAAGACCAACAAGAAAAGGGAAGCCTGCCGAACCGTACCACCGGCCCGCAGGCTTCCCTTAGTCCTCATTAGGCCACAAGGAGGCTCAAGCTCCGTGGAAGAGGTATTCTTTCTGAATGTCGGCTGTGAGCCGGGTGAAGAGTTCGTTCTCCAAACTGCGTGCCACCTCAAGGGCATGGAGCAGGAGCGAGTCGGAGAACTGCTGGAGCAAGTCAAGAGCCTTCATAGGGGACTTCTCGCAGAGGGAGAGATAATCAGCCTCGAACTCGCGCTGGCGCTCGTCATTCTCCCTTTCCAGCCTGGTGTAGGCCTCCTTGACTACGGGCGCATAGGCATTGTAGTTGGTCATGGCGAGCGTCATCACCTTGCGGAAGGCCCAATAAGCCGACTTGTCGTCGGCGTGGCCGTTGCCCGTCTTGTAGGGTTCCGGCACATCGCGCACACCTTGGTAGAGGGGCAGGAACACACCAAGGTCGGCCATGCCCATGGCAATGTAGGTAACATGGCCTATGGCCTGGGGCAGATTGGGGCGCACCTGTATGATATGGGTCTGCGTGGTGCGGAAGATACTCACGGGGCGCCAAGGCTCCTTGCCGTTGTTGTGGAGATAGGGGTCGTGGTCGGTGCCATCATAGTGGAAGCGAAAAGCCGTGCGCAGGGCATCGAGGTCGATGGGGGTCTCGGCCTTGGCAAACACGGGGAAAGTATTCTTCGTCACATCGTTGTGGATGGCCGGAGAAAACATCTTCTGCAGTCCCCACACACGCGGATAGTTGTAGGTGAAGTCGTCGTGGCCCGGCTCCTTGCAGTCGTGGGCATAGGCCTTGTGGAAGTCGAACTTCCCCTCGGCGGGATTGTAGAGTCCGTGATTCTGCGCAAACTCCACCAAGTCGGGCGAGGCCAGGAAGTTGTCCTTGTCGTTGGGGTCATAGTCGCGCAGCCGACTCTGGTTGCCCGTGCAGAAATATTTGTCGGCGGGAATGCGGGCTGCGAGCCAGCGGTGGCCGCAGGCATTCTCTAAATACCATACCTCCTTGTCGTCGATGAAACCAATTCCGAAGCCCTCGGCCGAACCGTATTTCTCGATGAGGGAGCCAAGCCTCTCCACGCCCTCTCGCGCTGTGCGGATGTAGGGGAGGACAATGTTGTAGGTGCAGTTTTCGGCCAATCCATCGGCCACGTAGGGATCAAACTGCAGAGCCTCCTTGCTGCTGAAGATGGTTTCGGTGGAACTCATGCCCACGCCAGCCGTGTTAAAGCCCGCACTTCCCCATTCGCCGGGAAACTGGTAGTCAGGCAGGCCAGTATAGCCCAAGGCTTCCTCGCTGAGCGGGCAACGGAACGAGCTGTCCTTGGCGACGAACTCCTTGGGGCCGTGCTGGGTGTCGGTATGAATCTCATAGTTGATGGCCATCATGGCGTCGAAGTCACTCGAACGGCATAAGAACCGCGAACCGTCGGCCGACATCTTGTCGCCAACAATGATGGTTGTGCATTCGGAAGGCAAATTGCTTTTGCGCTTAACAGAATTTCTCATTATAATAATGTTTTAAGTCGGGGGGCTAAATTAAGCATTTTTTCCCAAAGCAACAAACTTTCCCCACAAAAAAGGAGTCGGCACGGGGGATATTTTCCCTCGCCTTGCACTTAGGTGAGGAAAGGGAGGGCATAGAAAGGATGGACATGAGAGGGGAGGGAAGGCTGCTATTCCGGCCAACAAAGTCTGAAGACAGAGCCATGCCCGCCCTCGCCCCAATAGTCGGCTGTAAGGGCAAATTGGAAACTGAGTCCGATGGCAGCCTCCTCGCTAAGATGCTGTGACAGCTCAAGACAAAGGCAACGGCCGGAGGGACGCAAATCCCAAACGCCATAACCGTTGGCCTCAACCGTTGTGGTGACGCTGTCCTTCGCCTGCCAGATATCAAAAAGTCTGTCTTGATTCCATATCATAAACAGCAAGGAAGCCGCATGGGCTTCCAGCAGCGGTTTGGGGCCGGCCCGAGGAGTGGGGAAGTCCGACTCCCAGAACCGGTCCAATGGGTTATTCTACGGTTACGCTCTTGGCCAGATTGCGCGGCATGTCGACATTGAGTCCTTTGTTGACGGCCACATCATAGGCCAAAAGCTGCAAGGGGATGACTGTGAGCAACGGCTCAAGGGCAGGGAGCGTGTTTGGAATCTCGATGTAGCGGTCGGCCACGTTCTTGATTTCCTCGTCGCCCTTGGTGCTGATGGCGATGATTTTGCCCCCGCGGGCCTTCACCTCCTGCATGTTGCTGATAATCTTGCCATAGTCGTCGTGTTTGGTGGCGATGAAGAGGCAAGGCATCTCGGCGTCGATGAGGGCAATGGGGCCATGCTTCATCTCTGCGGCGGGATATCCCTCGGCATGGATATAACTGATTTCCTTGAGCTTCAATGCCCCCTCAAGTGCCACAGGATAGTTCCAGCCGCGTCCCAAATAAAGGAAATTGTGGGCGAATGTGAAAGTGTTGCTCAGTTCCCTGATGGCGTCGGCCTGCTTGAGCACCTCTTGGATCTTGGCGGGAATGCACTCCAATTCCCGCACCATCTCGGTGAAATCGTCGATGGGCATGGAACCCATGGCGCGCCCCAAGGCCAAGGTGAGCAAGTAGAGGCAGGTGAGTTGCCCCGTGAAGGCCTTGGTGGAGGCCACGCCAATCTCAGGACCCACATGGATGTAGATGCCGGCGTCGGTCATTCGCGCTATGCTCGACCCCACGGCATTGACGATGCCAAAAGTGAAGGCGCCGTTCTCTTTGGCAAGCTCAAGGGCAGCCATCGTGTCGGCGGTCTCTCCGCTCTGGGATATGGCCACCACAACATCGTCGGGATAGATGACCGGGTCGCGATAGCGGAACTCGGAAGCGTAGTCCACCTCACACGGAATGCGGCAGAAATGCTCTATCAGCTGTTTTCCGATGAGTCCGGCATGCCAGCTCGTGCCGCAGGCGACAATGATGAACCGGCGCGCCCTGAGCAGACGCTTGCGATGGTTGACCACCGCGCTGAGCACCACACTGTTGTTGTAGGACATCAACCGGCCACGCATGCAGTCGCGAAGACACTGGGGCTGGTCGAAGATTTCCTTGAGCATGAAGTGGGGGAACTTGCCCTTGTCGAGCATGCTCATGTCCATGTCTATCTCCTTCACGTTGGGGTTGACATGCTCCTGGCTTAGGTCCATGATGTCGATGGGCTTTCCCGGCTGGCATACCGCCACCTGCTCGTCGTCGACGTAGACTACCTGCTTGGTGTATTCGGCAATGGGAGTGGCATCAGAAGCGACGAAGAACTCTCCATTGTCCTTGCCGATGCCGATGACCATAGGCGACCCTTTGCGGGCTGCGACAAGCTGCGAGGGGTTGCGCCTGTCGACGACAGCGATGGCGTAGGCGCCGATGCACTTGCGGAGCGCATGGATGACGGCCTCGGGGAGCTGGCACTTGCGTTTTTGCTGTACGTATTCGATGAGCTGCACCAGCACTTCCGTGTCGGTCTCGCTCTTGAAGTGGAAGCCTTTCTTCTTTAACTGCGAACGGAGGACGTCAAAGTTTTCTATGATTCCATTGTGCACGAGGGCGAGATTACCCGACTCCGAGAGGTGGGGATGGGCATTGGCCACCGTGGGTTCGCCATGAGTGGCCCAGCGGGTGTGGGCGATGCCGAGGTGTCCGGCCAAATCCTTGCCAGCAGCCACTCGCTCCAAGTCGGCCACCTTGCCCGTGGCCTTGTAGACATTCAGGTCCTGACCGTCCAACAGAGCCACTCCGGCCGAGTCGTAACCACGATACTCAAGCCGGTGAAGTCCTTTAACCAATATGGGATAAGCCTCTCTGCTTCCAATATATCCAACTATTCCACACATACAGATATTTTAATTTTGTTTGTTTACGATCAAGAATGATAGGTTCTAAGCACCGCCATCAAGGTCTGGTTTTCGGTGCGCGACCCGATGGTGACTCTAAAGCAGTCGTTGCAAAGGCGCACCTGCGCACAATTCCCGACAACGACTCCATTCTCCACCAAATGGTCATAGACGGCTTGGGCGTCCGTCATGCGGGCCAAGAAGAAGTTGGCGTCGGTGGGAAAGACCTGCCGGCAGATGGGAAGCCTCTCAAAGGCCTCCATCAGCATGCCGCGCGACTGCAGCACCGTCCTCACCCAATTGTCCACCTTGAAAGGGTCGGCGAGCATCTCCAAGGCCTTGTCCTGCGTGAGGAGGTTGACGTTGTAGGGATTTTTCACCTTGTTGAAGAGGGCTATGATCTCCGCACTCGCCAGCGCCATGCCCAAGCGCAGGGCGGCGCAGCCCCAGGAATTGCTCATGGTGTTGAGAACAATCAGGTTGGGGTGGGTCGAAAGCTCGGAGCGGAAAGTCTTCTGAGAAGAGAAGTCGCTGTAGGCCTCATCCACAACCACGATGCCCTCAAAGCCATCTATGACCCGCCCCACCTCGTCGCGGTCGATGTTGTTGCCGGTGGGATTGTTGGGCGAGCAGATCCATATCACCTTGGTGTGGGCATCGGTGGCGGAGAGCAGGCTCTCAGCCTTGACCTGAAAACGCTCGTCCAATGACACCCTGCGATATTCCACATTGTTGATGTCTGCGCACACGCCATACATGCCGTATGTAGGGTCGATGGCCACGACATTGTCACGCCCTGGCTCGCAAAACACACGATAGACTAAATCGATGGCCTCATCGCTGCCATTGCCCAAGAACAGATTCTCCTCGGCCACGCCCTTGACCTTGGCCAGAACATTCTTCAATTTCCTCTGCAAGGGGTCGGGATAACGATTCAGGGGAGAGTTGTAAGGACTCTCGTTGGCATCGAGCAACACCCGCACCTTGGCGCCCGAGGACTCGACCCGCGCGCTGGAGTAGGGGGTCAACCGCAAAATGTTGCCTCTCACAAGTTGCTCCAATTCCTTCATAAGCATAGAAAGATTCGTTAAGAGACGGTGTTCAGCCTAAGGCATTCAACATCGGCACAGCCCTTCAACTGCCCTTTCCCGGACATGCAGGCACTTGACCTTACGCCAGATTCGGCATACAAGCTTCATCGCACCGTCAAAAAGACGGCATTTCGACTGAACGGCAATTCGCAACATCTCCAAAATATCTTAAAATAACGGGGCAAAATTACGGATTTTTAGTTAATTGTCCAAGAATTCTTGTACTTTTGTAGCCAAAAGAGTTACAGATAAGTTGACGGTAAAATGAAATCAAGCAGCCGTAGGGACAATCGCCAAGACACAACACACCGCATATTGCCATTCATCATTCCACTGCTGATGCTTGGAATGCTGTCGTGCTCTGATAGGAGACAAGCGGATACGACCCCATGGGGGACAACCCTGGAGCAGGGAGAGGGCGAAGCCACGCACGGGGGCAGATCGCTCCCGCTTGACGACATCGTAGCCAACGGCGAGCTGATCATGGCCACCCTCTCCGGACCGGAGACCTACTACGACTATCACAACTACGGCATGGGACTGCAGTATCTGCTCTGCGAGAAGTTCGCCCAAAGCTTGGGGGTGAGCCTGCGCGTGGATGTGTGCAGGGACACCGCAGAGATGATACGCAAAGTGGAAAGGGGAGAGGCCGACGTGGTGGCTTTCCAGCTGCCAAGGTCATGCCGCGGACTGAGATTCTGCGGAGCCACCATCGGCTCCTCCAACACCCAGTGGGCCGTGGGCAAGGACAACTCCTCACTGGCCAAAGCCCTCAACGACTGGTTCAGGCCCGAGATGGTGGCCCAAACGGGGAAAGAGGAAAACTTCCTCCTGTCGGCAGGCAGCGTGGAGCGCCATGTCTACACACCAATGCTCAACAGGGGCGAAGGCATCATATCCAAATTCGATGCCTATTTCCAACAATACGCACAGACGGCAAGGATGGACTGGAGGCTGCTCGCGGCCCAGTGCTATCAGGAATCTTGCTTCGACCCTCAGGCCCGTTCTTGGGCCGGCGCAAGGGGACTGATGCAAATTATGCCCGCCACTGCGGCCCATCTGGGCCTCCCTGAGGAATCAATCTACAACCCACAGGAGAACATCGAGGCTGGAGCGAGATTCCTTGGTCAACTGCAAAGCCTCTTCAGCGACATCCCCCAGAGCCAGAGAGCCAACTTCGTCCTTGCAAGCTACAACGGCGGAAGCCGCCACATCCGCGACGCCATGAGCCTCACAAAGAAATATGGCGGAAATCCATACAACTGGAACGAAGTGAGCCAATATGTGCTGAAGCTCACAGACCCCAAATACTACCAGGACCCCGTAGCCCCGCACGGCTACATGCGGGGCTACGAGACCGTGGAATACGTGCGGCGCATCCAAAGCCGCTACGCGCAGTATTGCGGATTCGCCGCACCGGGGAGTTTCGCTTCGCAGGGAATGCCGCAGAGGGCAAGGAAGCATCACAGATTCAAATAAAAGCTTCCCCAAAAGGAAGAACTTGCTGAATGAGCCATATCAGCAATGTTTAGTGTCAATCAATTGTAGGTAGGGAAAGGCAACCGGAACAAGCAAGCGGAACTCCCTATTTATCATAACGGCGATAACAAATATTCAAAAGGCCGAGGGGCGATTACGGGGAGTTGGAAGCCAGAAGCCTGCCGAGGCCCCTGGCTCTAAATTCCTTATCCGCAAGTGGCTTGTCATTGATGCTGTTCCCTGAGCAGGTCATTCACCGTCTTCACAGGGTTGAAAGTCGACAGGGGCACCTCCACGAAGATCGTAGACCAGTCGCTCATGGCGCCATTCCACAAGCCGGGAAGCTCCAAAGCCCTAAGCTCACGGCCATTCTTGCTCTTCGACGAGATGAAGCCCGTGGCGGGGTCGACATACTCCAGCAAGTTGAACTTGCGCCCCCTATAGTCCTTTATGGCGCAGCACAAGTCCACGGGATTGAAATGCGTGCCTTCCTTGAACATCCTCACGCAATCTTGGTTGGACTTGTCTATCTGGCTGCTTTCCAAGATCTGAGGACTCACTGTCCCGTCTGGATTATATGCAAGGAAAGGACCGCCGCCCGGCTCGCCTACATTCCTCACCACGCCACAGACACGCATGGGCCTGTTCAGTTTACGGCGCAGGTAATCAACCAACACGCCTTTGTCGGCACAGTCCATGTTGTCATGGCTGACACATAGCCCGCTACGGACAAACTGCAACATGCCATTCAGCTCGGATTCAGTATAGTCCCCGCTGTCAAGCTGCCGCAAATAAGCGAAAGCACGACTTTGCATCTTTACCAAGATGCCTGCCAGCACTTTCTTGTAAGCGACGGTTTCTCCCTTGAGCCTATCTGGCACGACATTGTCTATATTCTTGATGAACACCACATCCGACTCCAAATCGTTCAAGTTCTCAATCAACGCCCCATGGCCCCCCGGACGGAAAAGCAAGGAACCGTCGTCATTGCGGAATGGCGTGTTGTCGGGATTCACGGCTATGGTGTCGGTGCTGGGCTTCTGCTCCGAGAAGGAGACTTCATACTCCACGCCGAATCTCTGCGCATACACACTCTTCTTTTCATCGACCATCTTCTCAAAAAGCGCCAGGTGGTCATGAGAAACCGTGAAATGGACATTGGCCCTGCCATTTGCGCTGGCATAGAGGGCCGCCTCCACAAGATGTTCCTCCATCGCAGTGCGCGCCCCCTCGTCATACTTGTGGAAAAGCAGCAACCCCTTGGGCAGCTGCCCGTAGTTCAAGCCCTTGCCTTCAAGCAGGTTGGACACGATCGCCTTGTAGCGGCCCCCATCCATCAGAGCTTGCACGCCACTGCCCTCATTTGCCAGGCACTGGGCATCCAAAGCCTCAAAGAAAGCGAAATGTCGGATATTCGAGAAGAACTCCTTCTCAAAATCTGTAGTGGGCCTATCATAGTCTGCAGCTAAGAATGCGAACAAGTTCTTAAACATCCTGCTGGCCGCCCCCGACGCAGGAACGAACTTGGTGACAATGTGGTTGCCATTCTTGTATTCATCCCACAGCTTAACGATGTCCTCTGCCTCCTGATAAGAAGGCGCAAGAATCCCATTGGCTGTGGAAGCGGCAGCCTTCAGCCTAAGATAAGGGAAGCCTTCACCGAACTGCTGCAACTGGCGCTCCACCTGAGCGAGTGTCATGCCGCGGCTTTCAATCTGTCTTTTGTCTTGATCTGTCAACATATTCAAGGTATTTAGTTAGTTTATCCTCAGCAAAGATAATCAAATTTATTGAGAACCGTCAAACTCCCCTACTTTTTTTCGATTGAAGATTCACAATTCATTAAAATACATCAAAGGCCACCACCTGCGCAATCTCTTGCGTGGCAGTGGCCTGTCGAGTGTATTGACAAGGCAAGCTCCCTTTAAGCACGCTTTTTGCCGAACACGATACTCTGGGCCATGTCGTTGATGAGTCCGTCGGCAAGCCCCACATTGGGCACCTTGATGGCCTTGGCTCCCACGCTCTGGGCCACCATCATGAAGATTTCGGCAGCCGGCACGATGACGTCGGCGCGGTCGGGCTTCATGTTGAACACGTCCATTCGTTCCTGCAAGCTCATCTTGGCAAGCCGGTCGTGAAGCCTCACCAAGGTGTCGACGGGCAGCCGCCCCTCGGTTTTGTCCCTCTTGGGGGCAATGCGGTAGAGCTTGTTGATGTTGCCCCCGGAGCCAATGATCGTGATGTCTCCATACCCAGCCGCCACCTTTCCGAGCCCATTTCTGACGTGCTGAAGCTCTTCGGCCTTGACGGCCTCACTGAGCATACGCACCGTGCCGATATTGTAGAAGTGGCTCATTACCCGCTGCCCCTGCGAGATGAAGGTTACTTCGGTGCTGCCACCGCCCACGTCAACATAGAGATAGTTGTTGTCGTCCTGCAATTGTGAAAGATGGATGTCATAGATGATTTGCGACTCCTCATCGCCCGAAATGATCTTCAATCCGAGCCCCGTGGTCTCATTGACACGGTCCATCACTTGCCTGCCATTCTTGGCGTCGCGCATGGCCGAAGTGGCGCACGCGCGGTAGTCCCTCACTTTAAAGACCTTCATGAGCTGCCTGTAGGCTTTCATGGTCCTGAGGAACGCCTCTTCCTTCTCGCGGCTGATTTTTCCTTTTTTGAAGACTTCCATGCCGAGTCTGAGGGGCACGCGCAGGAACAGTGCCTTGCGCTGGCTGAGCCGCCCGTCCAGGTCGATGCTTACGGTCTTGATGAGCAGCCTTGCGGCGTTGGAACCCACGTCGATGGCGGCGAGATTAAACTCCTTAATGTCAGTCATTTCCATGGGCCTCTCCTGTCTCATTCTCTTTCAAATAGCAATTGTACAAAGCCTCTTGCGAGCGAAAAGGATTCCCCGGCTGGAATTGGTTGGTACCCCGCCCGTCGATGAGGCGTCCATTCATGGTGTCCCTCAAGCCATACTCCACGGTTCGGAGCAGGTCGCGCTGCAGGTCTGCGTCGTAAACGGGACTATACACCTCAATGCGGTTGATGAGGTTGCGAGGCATCCAGTCGGCCGAACCCAAATAGAACTTGTTCTTGCCTCCGTTGCAGAATATGAGGATGCGGGAATGCTCCAGATACCGGTCGATGATACCCACGCAACGGATGTTCTCGCTGACCTTGGGAACACCCGGCACGAGGGAGCAGTTGCCACGAATGACGATGTCTATCCTCACGCCTGCACGGGAGGCCTCGTAGAGTTTGTTCACCATGTCGGGGTCGGTGATATGGTTGATTTTCATCTTCAGCCAGGCTTCCCTGCCCTGCTTGGCGTTCTTGATCTCGTTGTCAAGAAGGCGGAGAAGGCGGTGCTTCATGGAGTTGGGCGAGACCATCAGCTCCTGGAAGCGCATAGGCGAGAAGGGGCGGTCGATGAACTCGAAGACTCTCGCCACCTCATTGACGATTCGCGGGCGGGCCGTCATCATGAGATAGTCGGTGTAGACCTTGGCGTTGCCCTCGTGGAAGTTGCCCGTGCCCACGCAGGCAATGTTGCCCTTCTTGGTCTCGATGAAGAGGAGCTTGGAGTGGATCTTCAATCCCTCCACACCGAATATCACGTTCACGCCCTCCTCCTGCATCCTCTTGCTCCACTTGATGTTGCTCTCCTCGTCGAAACGGGCGAGGAGCTCCACCACGGCTGTGACCTTCTTGCCATTGCGGGCGGCGGCGATGAGGGCCTTGACCACCTTGGAGTCCTTGGCCAGCCGATAGAGAGTGGTCTTGATGGCCTTCACCTCGGGCTTGATGGCGGCCTCGCGGAGCAGGCGAATGTAGCCGTTGAAGCTGTGGTAGGGAACGTGGATGAAGCGATCCTTGACCCGTATCTGGTCGAGCAGGCTCTCGGTGGAGAGGAACTCTGGTTTCATCAGGTGCCTCCACTTGGGATAGCGCAGCTCTGTATGGCCGCAGTCGGGGAACGACATAAGGTCCTTGTGGTTCTGGTAGCGTCCTCCGGCCAGGGCGGTGTCGAGTTCCTTGACGTTGAGCCGCTCGCGTATCTTCTTGACGATTTCCTTGGGCATAGCGGCATCGTAAACAATCCTTACGGCCTCGCCACGCTTTCGGCTGTTCACGCCGACGGCGATCTTCTCCATCGTGCCATAGTCTGACTCGTTGTCAATCTCCATCTCGGCATCCTTGGTGAACTTGAAGGAGTAGGCGGTGTAGGAGCTCTTCTTCATTCCGATGAAAACGTAGGGGAGGCAGAATCTCACCACGTCGTCGAGGTACATGATGTTGGCGCATCCGTCGCTGGAGGGAATCTTGATCCAGCGGCCGTAAGTGCGGTCGGGCACCTTGACGATGGCGTATTTCGACTTGTCGCTCCCCTCCTCCCTCTTGTCGACCAAGAGGTAGATGCGGTTGTCCTCAAGGGTGGTGATTTCGTCGACCTGACTGAGCCAGATGGGATTCACCGAACCGTTGAGTTCCTCGTAGAAGAAGTTTCTCAGGAAGGCTTTCTGCTCGTCGCCCAACTGGGTCTCGCTGACCATCCTGATGCCATGATTGGCCAGCTCGGCCTCCACCTTGTCGACGGCGGCAGTGTATTCCTTGCTGAACGACTCGTTAAGCCGGTTGATGGTCTTCAAGCTTTTCTTTATCTTCTTATAAGTGTCCTTGTCCACGTTTTTGTCGTCAGCGATTCTTGAGAGCGAGGCCACGCGCACCCGGAAGAACTCGTCCAAGTTGTTGGAATAGATGCCGAGGAAGGACAGCCTCTCCAAAAGAGGTACATATTCTTTCTCAGCTTCCTGCAGGATGCGGTGGTTGAAATACATCCAGCTCACATCACGCTCAACGTATGGGAGAATTTCTTTTGACATTGCCGAAAAGATTATTTGTTTTTTGGGGTTGCTTTCAAGTCTGGCTTCCCAGCCTCCTCAGATTGTCCAGCGGGGTGGGTCTCCCTTGCTGCGGAATTGTCGTTTTTCTTGGTCTTCTTGTCCTGCTTCTTGGCCTTCTTGCTGTTCTTTCCAGTCTTCTTCTCCTTAGGAAGTCCGGTCAAGGCCTCGCCAGCTCCATCCTTAGAGTCGGCATTTTTCTGCCGGGCCTTCTTGCCCGACTGCTTCTGCTTGCCGGCCTTGTTGCCATCCTTGGCGTTTTTGGGTCCCTCGCCGGCTGACGTCGTCTTCTTGGGCTTGAGGTAGGCTGTGTTGTTGGGATCCTCCACGACAATGAAGTCCATATCGCCGTCACTCAAGTGCAGTGCCTTGCGGAACGCCCCCACCGTGCCGGAAGGCACCACCACATTGTGCAGGTCGTCGCTCTCGGAGAAGCTGTGGCGGCTCAGATGCTTGGGCACGCCGGCGAAGATGACACTCCGCAACTTGTCGCACTCCGCAAAGGCGTAGGAACGGATGGTCTCCACGCTTGCGGGAATGTAGACATGGTCCAAGTCGTCGCAGTCGTAAAATGCGTCGCGCTCGATGGTCTCAACAGTAGAGGGGATGATGACATTCTTCAGGCGCTTCTTCTGGCGGAACGCCATCTCGCCTATAACCCTTACACCTTCTGGAATGGCGAAGCTCTCGTCGTTCACCAGGCAGAACACCAGGCAGGACTTGTCGCTCGTATAGACAGCCTTGCCGTCATACTCAAAACTATCGCTATCAATCTTTTGAAGAGCCAAATTCAATACGAGCGACTCAAACTTCCGATCCTTTGAATTTTCCTGTTTGAGGATATTCAATACTGCTTTCTTACTTTCTTTCACTGCTAATTATCTCTTAGTTCTTATTTTTCCAGACCAAAATTAGAACCCGCATGTTACAAACCCATTAAAATGCGATTACAAACAGGCGATTGTAACACAATGTTAACACATGTTTCCGTGAGTTCTTAGCACTGCCCCAGCAAAGGGATATCCCTGTACCGACGAGCCCCACAGCATGTTCGCATCACCGCGTCCTCGCTCGTAGCGTTCAGTCTTTTTTGTTGGGCGATGAGGTTGTTCATCGAGGGGCGCACCCGACAACCCCCGGTTGATTTTATTTTTTTACCAAAACCAAGAAGACCCTTTGTGCAGCGTCTAAGGCCAAAGCCATTTGCCATTTGCCGTTTGCCGTTTGCGGCGTGATTAACGCTGAATAAAGGAAAACCTCAAAAACAAACATTGATGTCCGCTGGGGGCAGCGGACATCCCGGGCAGCAGCCCTCTCCCCTACTCCACACGCCCAAACGCCTCTAAGCCAATCTTTAGGGCCGGCGCAAGGCACGGTCTCTTCAACGGATGCACGCGCCCCATAGTGGGGCGATTGGGATTCCCCTCCCTAGGGAGGGTCTCGCCATGGCAGAGTCCAAGCAAGCTTGGCTCTGCTCATTTGGCTTATCGAAAAGGTTCTGCAAGATATCGAGAGTCAAAACGTAAGTTGAAGAGGGAGTGTAGCGGGGTACACGACCGATGAGACTTGACGTTTTGAGACCGATAGATGCAGAAGACGACCGAAACGACAACTGCACTTTATCGATTATTCTATCAGCCTAATTTAT
>SFCY01000047.1 GCA_004558865.1 Bacteroidales bacterium | reverse complement strand
AGAAGTTCCTGATGAGTGCCGTGAGGATGAGGAATACGGCATTCTCCGCCATAAATGACCTTGGCAGCCTGTCCCACCCGAATCCGTTGTCGAGGTCGTTGGTGCGCCACTTGTGGCACGAGGCGGCCAACGCCCATGGTGGGACTTTCGGCAAATGCTGGTGCCACGCCGGCGCTGCCGTGCTTGGGTCAATAGACTTTCAGCCGTGCGCCGACATATATTTGGAAGTCGGGAGAGAGGCGGTTGATGGAATAGAGGCTCTTGAGGCGGATGCCATAGAGCTGGGCGATGCTGTACATGCTCTCCCCGGCCTTCACCGTGTGGTAGTATTTCTTGAATTTCTTCTCGGCCTTGGTGCGCTTCTTCTTCAGATAGATGATCTCGCCGGGCGTGATCTTGTCGTGTTTGTCGCGCTCATTGTATTTTGCTATCTTGCGCCAGGAGATGCCAATTTCCTTGCCGATGGATTTCCAAGTGTCGGCCGGCCGGGCTATGATGTAGTAGTTCTTGTTGTAGATTGTGATGGGGTGGAGCGGCCCCTGTTGGCTCTTCACCTTGGATGTGTGATTCACGATGAACTCATCATAGCTTTTGGCCTTGTCGAAACGGTTCAGCTCGTAAAGCTCAATGATGTTGATGAGGCTTTGGGCGTATGTGGGACTTGTGGCGTAGCCGCAGCTTTTCAGTCCGCGCGCCCATCCCCTGTAGTCGGTGGGGGCGAGGCTGAAGAGCTGTCGGTAGCGTGGCTGCTGGCTGAGGAACTTGCTGTGGTCCTCGTAGCTGTCGTATACGGTGGGGTAGGCGCGGAAGCACTCCTGCGAGGCGTCGTCGTCGGCGTATGCGGTGGCGCCCGTCCATCCGTGGCATTTGATGCCGAAATGGTTGTTCGACTTGCGCGCCAATTCGCTCAGTCCGGCGCGGCTCTCCAACAGTCCTTGGGCCAAAGTGATGCTGGCGGGAATGCGGTAGCGCTTCATCTGGGCGATGGCCAAATCCTTGTATTCGTTGATGTAGGTCTGATAGGCCATGTTGGGCCGCAGCTGGGCGTGGGCGGCGGCAACAACGAGGCATAGTAGAAGCAGCAATATCTTTTTCTTCATCGATTTTATTCCTTATAACAGACAAAGTTAGATAAAATCATAAAAAAACACAAAACAATGAGCGGTTTTAATAATTATTAGTAATTTTGCCTTTATGACAGAACCACGAAGAATCATCATCGCAATGGGTTCCAACCATCAGCAGCAGTCGCATATCGACATGGCGCGGGAGTTTCTGCGCGATGCCTTTCTTGGTGTGTGCTTTTCTGATATGCTTTGGACCGAGCCCATAGGCGTAGCCTCAGACAAATTCCTCAATGGTCTGGCCGTTGCCTTCACGCCTCTCGACGAAGCGGCCACAACGGCAATGCTGAAGGACATCGAGCGGCTTTGCGGAGACAGTCCGGCGCTGCGCCGATGCAACATCGTGAACATGGACCTTGACCTCCTCTGCTTCGACGGAGAGCGGCGGCACGACGGCGACTGGGAGAGGCCCTACATTAAAACTCTTATGAAATGCTTAGATACTTCGTTGTCATTGTCTCATTCCTGATGGCTTCCCTTTCCGTTGGAGCGCAGACCGATGCCGAGCGGTTGGGGATGGCCTTGGACTACTTTCAGAGCCAGAAGTATCACGAGGCCTTGCTCCAGTTTGAGAACTTGGACAGCCGCTACCAGCTCAACCCACGTTTCAAGGCATACATGGGCGTGTGCTACTTCTACGAGTGGAACTACCAAAAGGCAGTGGAATATCTTGATTCTGTCATCGACGACATGCAGGTGTATTCTCCCCATGAGCAGGCCGTGTATTTCTTCGCCGCCGCCGAGAGCCATTTCTATCTGCAGCAATACCAGCAGGCTATTCCGCTCTACGAGAGGATGCTGAAGGTGTGCTTCAACAATGAGGAGCCCGTGACCTTCTACAAGTTGGGCTTCTGCCATCTTTTCCAGGAACAGTGGCAATCGGCCGACGACTATTTCCGCAAGGCTCTCGACGGGTTCCAGCGGCTGCTGCCTACGGAGACTGCCCGCATCGTGCAGTTGAGGAACATGATCAACGGCCTGCATGCCAAGCTGCCGCCCTCGCGCGAGGACTGGGCCTGGCTCGACTCGTTGTTGCTGGCCCACAACGCTCCACGTCTGCGGGTTGCCCCGCTCACGGGTATGCCGCCCCTCAAGCCCATTGTGGTTCCACGCACGCTCTTGGCAGATACCGTTGGAACGGCGGAGGCGCTTCGCCTTGCCGACGCAGATTCAGTTGCGGAGAAGCCGGCTGCGCCCCACCCAGTGCAAGCCTCGGGCGTTGTGAGGGACACGGTTGCGGCCCCCGTGGTGCATGACATCGATTTGAGTCCCCTCTACCACGATGTCTTCATCCTCGACAGCACGTTGGGAAAACGAGCCTCAGGCGAGCGATAGCGCACATTCGTGCCTTCCTCCACAAAACAACACCGGATACATCCACATTGCTATGTTTGTGGATGTACCCGGTGTGTAGGCAGTATGGTGTTTACGCTGCGCGTTAATGGGCGGCAGGCTTATTTCAGATGGGTCTCAAACCACTCCGCAATCTGGCGCAGCAGGTGGTTGCGCGTGTTGGCGCCGAAGATGCTGTGGTTGCGGTTGGTGTAGAAATTCTCCTTGAAGTCCTTGTCGGCCTGCACCAGGGCCTCGGCATACTCAAACGAGTTTTGTGGATGCACGTTGTCGTCGGCCGTGCCATGGCAGATGAGCAGTGCGCCGTGGAGCTTTTCGGCCCGTGCAATTGGGTTGTCGCCGTAGCCGTTGGCGTTCTCCTTGGGCGTGCGCATATAGCGTTCGGTGTAGATGGAGTCGTAATAGCGCCAGTTGGTGGGAGGAGCCACGGCCACGCCAGCCTTGAACACGTTGCGTCCCTCGCTCATGCTCATCAGCGTGTTGAAGCCGCCGAAACTCCAGCCCCAGATGCCGATGTTGTCCTTGTCTACGTAGGGCAGTGTACCCAGATAGAGTGCGGTCTCCACCTGGTCCTTCGATTCCTTGTCGCCCATCGTGAGGTAGATGCTCTTCTCAAACTCGGCGCCGCGTCCCCCCGTGCCGCGTCCGTCCACACACACCACGATGAATCCCTGCTGGGCCAAGTACATGTCGTAGGCTCCGCCGTTGCCCATCGAGCCTATGGCCCATGAGTTCTCCACTTCCTGGCTGCCGGGGCCGCTGTATTGGAACATGATGACGGGATATTTCTTGGAGGGGTCGAAGTTGGCGGGCTTCACCATCCAGCCGTCGAGCCTCACGCCTTCCGACGTGGTGAAGCTGAACATCTCCTTCTTGGTCCAGCCATATCGCTGAATCTTCTCCTTGAGTTCCTTGTTGTCAACGCGGGTGGAGAGAGTCTTGCCCGAGCGGTTGCATACGGTATATGTGTAGGGAGTGTTGGCGTCGCTCCAGGTGTTGACGAAATACTGGTAGTCGCCCGAGAAGATGGCGCTGTTCCATCCCTCCTTGGCTGAGAGGCGCTCGGTGCGCCCGTTCTTGTGGGTCACCATGATTTGCCGGTCGTGGGGAGTGGGCAGTGCGGCCTGGTAGAACACGTCGCCGTTCTCCTCGTCGTAGCCATAGACGGCAGTTATGTCGAAGTTGCCGTCGCCCACCTTGCGTTGCAGCTGGCCGTTCATGTCATATATGTATAGGTGCATGTAGCCGTCGCGGTCGGATGGCAGCAGGATGTGGCGCTTGCCGATGAGGGTTCCGCCCATGGCCTCCTCCTTGACATATTTCGGCACCGACTCGCGGATGAGCAGGTGGCTGACCGTGGAGCGCGGGTCCACGCCGTAGAGATTGAGCACATCCTGGTGGCGGTTCATCGTGTAGACGATCATGCGGTTGGGGTCGGATGTGGACTTCAGCCGCGGAATGTAGCCGTCGGCATCCAAGGGAATGTCCAGTTGGCGGGTCTTGCGGCTCTTGATGTCGTAGCTCCACACGCTGACCTTGGAGTTGTCCTCGCCAGCCTTGGGATACTTGTAGCTGTAGTCGCCTGGATAGACCTCGTATTGCTCTTTCGCGGGATCCATGCCCTTGTAGAGTTGCAGGCTGTAGGTCTTCACTTGGCTCTCGTCGAATTTGATCCAGCAGAGCATCGTTCCGTCGGCGTTGAACGCCAACGCCGAGTTGAATCCAAACTCCTCCTCGTACACCCAGTCGGGCAGTCCGTTGATGATGGAGTTGAACTTGCCGTCGGTGGTGACCTGTGAGAGGGCGTTGTCGTAGAGCAGCTTCACCAGGTAGATGTTGTTGTCGCGTACGAAGGCCACCTGCTGTCCGTCGGGACTCCAGGTGGGAATCTGCTCCGAGCCGTCGTCGGAGAGCTTCTCCAGCTTGCGGCTCTTGATGGTGTAGATGTAGAAGTCGGCCTTGTAGCTTCGGCGGTAGATGGGCTTTCGGTTGGTGCAGATGAGCATCCTCGAGCCGTCGGGCGACATGATGTAGCCATCAAACGAGCAGATTCTTTCGCCTTGGGTGTTGTCCACGTCGAAGAGGACGCCCGTTTCCTCTCCCGATTTGAAGGAGCAACGCACGATTTGCTTGCCGCCCTCTTTGATCTGGGCGTATTGGTCTGTGCCTTGGATCGGGTCGATGCCTGAAATGGTCTGGGCGCGAAACTCGCCGTCGGTGATTTGCTTCAGGCCAATCCTCTCCTGGGCGTTTGAAGATGATGCTGCCAATAATATTGCCGCACACATAACTGCTAATTTTTTCATTGCATTGGATTTTTCGTTATATCATCGCAAAATTACAAAAACTTTCCTTATTTTTGCCATAAACTTTGCAATAAAAGATGTTTTTCTACAACGATTATGCTTCGTGGTCCGAAAGGACGTTTGGACATAGGGTGCAGAAGATAGCCCTCGACGCGGGCTTCAGCTGTCCCAACCGTGATGGCTCAAAGGGAAGGGGCGGCTGCGTCTTCTGCGACAATGCGTCGTTCAATCCCCCTTATTGTTCCTCGGGCAAGTCCATCCGCCAGCAGTTGGAGGAAGG
Organism: Bacteroidales bacterium; assembly: GCA_004558865.1. Lineage (GTDB taxonomy): Bacteria > Bacteroidota > Bacteroidia > Bacteroidales > Bacteroidaceae > Prevotella. The sequence goes on along the minus strand of SFCY01000047.1, from coordinate 12,156 downwards.
CAAACGCTTTTTTGCGCATAAGGGAATCCAGGGGCATTATCTGGCTTATTTCCAAGCTTTCAGCAACACCTACGCGCCCTTGGAGCGGCTGAAAGTCCTCTACGGCGAGGCACTTGACGTGGAGGGGGTGGAGGGGCTGGTGATAGCCACGAGGCCGGATTGCGTGGACGAGGAGAAGTTGGACTATCTTGAGCTGCTCAGCCGGCAGACTCATGTGGAGGTGGAGTATGGCTTGGAGTCTGTGCTCGACAGGACTTTGGCGTTGGTGAACCGCTGCCACACCCAAGAATGCTCGCGGAGGGCGCTCACGGCGACGCGCCAGCGTGGCATCACCACAGGAGCCCACGTCATCTTGGGCTTGCCCGGTGAGAGCCGTGAGGACATGTTGGCACAGGCCAGGACGGTCTCCATGCTCGATGTCGACATTCTGAAAATCCATCAGCTGCAGGTCATCCGTGGCACGCGGCTCGCAAGTCTCTATGAGCAGCAGCCCTTTCCCTTGTTCGACGCAGAGGGTTATGTCCGGTTGGTTGCGCAATACCTTCGCCTATTGCGTCCCGACATCGTGATAGAGCGCCTCGTCAGCACGAGTCCCGGCTCGCACCTGCTGGCTCCCTGTTGGGGCTTGAAGGCCAATGAGGTTGTCCGCCGTCTGCAAGCCTATATGAATGGCAACGGCTATAGGCAAGGGGATTGCTATTTGAATTGTGAATAGTCGTTGCTCTTGAGCAATTGCTCCACAGTAACGTCCTTGTGGCACTTCATGTAGCGGTCCACCATCTTGATGAATCTTCCGTTGAAGGCGGGGTGGGGCAGGACCTTGTTCACCGTCCACATCACCTTGCCCACATGCAGGTCGCGCTCAAGCTGGGGCCGCTGGTCGTGGTCCTTCATGGGGTAGAGGCTCAGAAGATAGAACGTGAGACAGTCGGGAACGATGTATTTCCGCTCCATGGTCTCGCGCTGTTGGGCGGTGTAGAATCGGGTGTAGGCAGGATAGTCCTTGCCCAAGTACTTGTCGAGGCTCACGCCAATCATCTTGTCGCCAACAATGATGCTTTGGTCCAAAGCGCCTATTTGGGCGTAGACCACAGGCTTGTCGACATCGGGCAGCAATTCGCGCAACTTGATGAACGAGTTGGAGAGCATGTCATTCAAGTCGTCCATGTTGGCGTATTGGGCTTCTGCGTCGGAGATGATGTTCTGAAGTGTGGAATCCTGGAAGAAGCTTAGGAATCGGTTGTTGATGTGCGAGTCGGTGACCGCCCCAAGTTGAAGCACATCCTCAACCAGTGTGCGGGTCTCCACGGGGTAGGTGGTGTTCATCTGCTGCAGGGCAGAGAAGTCTCCCGTGCTCAGATAGCGGCTCTCCAAACGATCATAACGCTGAATCTCAATTCGGTCAGGATCGTCTTCCTCGCCTGTTAGTTTGAATTTCCAGTCGCAAGATGCCAAACTGGCGATGGCGAGCATCAGGAGGAGGATGGAGTAGATTTTTTTCACCGTATTCCTTTTAGAAGCTATGCAAAATTACGAAAAAAATAATTCACGCCCAAGTTTTGAGCTAAAAAACTTTAAAAGATTGCGCTGAAAAGGTGAAATTAACTTATTTTTTTTGAAAAACTGCACACTGTCGACCAAGTGAGCACGAATTTGTCGTCCATCATGAAGCCCACACTCAGTTGGGCTTGTGCTTTAAGATTCTCCACAAGAAGCGTGTGGCCGTCTTTGCGTGTCACCTTCATTTCAAAATATTTGAGGTCTTGCTCCGAGAAGTATTTGTAGCAGGTTTCCTTTGCGCTCCAATTGAGGAGCTTGTCGGCCAGCGAGGCCGCCTCCTCGTCGTCGCGCATGAAGTAGGACGTGACGCGCTCCACACGATTGCTTGTCCACTCTATGTCGATGCCCAAGCGGCGGTGCGCCTCGGGAGAGTAGAGTAGGGCGCAGTAGCCTCGTGTGTGGCTGATGCTTATCGAGCCGTTGTCGATGTCGGGCTTGCCGCTTTTGTCGTGTCCGATTTGTGGTTGCCCGTTGCCCGTGAGCGCCTCAAGGAGCGCGCAGGCCGTGAGCCGCTCCCTGCGGCGCGTCTCGCTCTTGATGCCGGCCAAGGGCGACGCCATGTAGGGATAGCGCGAAAGCAATTGTCCCTCGCTCTCATCCATCTTCCATAGCGCCAACTGCGTGTGGCTGTCTATCTGGTCAATCTTTGTCAGAGGCATTGTTGGTAGGTTTGTCGTGCACGGTCACTTTCACCCGGCTGATTCTTCTCTCCTCTATCTTCGCCACTTCGAAGGTGTATCGCTTGTAGTCGATTTTCTCGTGGATGCTGGGAAAGTCGCCCTTGATTTCCAGCAGCAGGCCGGCCAGCGTGTCCGCGTCGCCTTCCACGTCCTCAAACTCGTCGCTGTCCACGTTCAGGATGCGGCAGAAGTCGCTCAGCAGCGTCTTGCCTTCGAAGACGTATGTGTTGTAGTTGAGTTTAGTGTAGGTCTTCTCCTCTTCGTCGTATTCGTCGTTGATTTCGCCCACTATCTCTTCCAAGATGTCCTCCATGGTCACGATGCCGCTCGTGCCGCCAAACTCGTCGACCACGATGGCAATGTGCACTTTGTTGTCCTGGAACTCGCGGAGCAGGTCGTCTATCTTCTTTGTCTCGGGGACGAAGTAGGGAGGCCTTATGAGGCTCTGCCACCTGAATGCGCCCTTTTGCTGCAGATAGGGCAATAGGTCCTTGATATAGAGCACACCGCGTATGTTGTCCTCGTTGTCCTGGTATACCGGGATACGGCTGTAGTTGTTCTCCACGATGCATTTCAGCACATCCGCAAACGTGCTCTTGATGTTGATGTCGACGATGTCCTGTCGGCTGGTCATAATTTCCTTGGCCGTCTCATCGCCGAAGCGGATGATGCCCTTGAGCATACTTTGCTCGTCCTTGATCTCATCCTTGTCTGTGAGTTCAAGGGCCTGCTCCAAGTCGTCCACGCTTAGCTGGCGGTTCTCTTTCGGAATGGCTTTTTCGGCCAGCGTTCCGCTGCGCATCAGGATGGTCTCCAAAGGCCAGAACAGTTTGCGAAGGATGAGGACGCCGCCCACGACCCTGCGGCAGAATCGCAGCGGATTTTGGCGGCTGTACACTTTGGGCATGATCTCGCCGAAGAGCAGCAGCAGGAAGGTCAGCAGGACTGTGATGCAGAGGAACTGCAGCCACGTTTCCTTGAAAGTCACCATTTGGCCGAAGACGTAGTTGCACAACATGATGATCATCACATTGACAAAGTTGTTGGTGATGAGGATGGTGGCCAGTGTGCGCTCGCTGTCGTCCCTGAGTTTTTGGATTTTTGCGTCGGTCTCGCTCTTTTCCGGGTCGAGTTGGTTGATGTCTTCAGGCGAGAGGCTGAAGAAGGCTATCTCAGAGCCGCTGGCAAATCCCGACATGAGCAGCAACGCCAAGGCGAGAATTGCCGCAAATAGCACAGAAGCCGTGATAGGGTGTATCTCTATCAAGGCTCCTAAGTTGATATCTAATAAGGTGGAAATCATATATACCGTTAAAATGGCAGCTGATTGGGCTTGGTCTCATTGGGCTCGGGCTGTGATGGTCGTGCCGCGGGGGTGGTGGCTGGCTGTTGGGGTCTGGGCGAAAGCATCTCCATGGAGGCTACAAGAATCTCCGTCACGTTGCGCCGTTGCCCCAACTTGTCGTTGTAGACAGAGTAGCGCAGGCGACCCTCTACGTATAGCTTGTCGCCTTTGTGCACATAGTGTTCTACGGTTTTGGCCAGATTGCCGAAGAAAAGCAGCGTGTGCCAGTCGGTGCGCGCGGGCACCTCGGTGCCGTTGGGCAGCTTGTAGCCTCGCTCAGTCGTGGCCAGCCTCACCTCTGCGCGCGCCTGGTCGGCGCCGTAGTAGTGGACATCGGGCTCCTGGCCCACATTGCCAATCAACATTACCTTATTCATTGCAATCTCTATCAGAACAAGTTATTTCCAAAGTCCAAGGAATTTGTAGTGGAAGTTCTTCCCTTTGGCTGAGGGGAACTGGCTGCGGGGGTCCACCATGCCGTGCAGGTGGTCCACAATGCGGTCGTAGCAGTCCTGGCCGGAGTTGGCCTTGACCCTTGCCACGAACTTCGTGTCGCGGTATTCGTGCTTGTTTGTAGCAGGAATCAGCACTACGCGCTTGAAGTTGAGCTCTCCCTCATACCACCCGGGCTTGAACTCCCCGAGGCGGTTGGAGGCGTTTGCAGCCAACTCCCTACGGTTGGTGCCGCCTTCTCCCGTGGGGCGGAGGGCTTTCTTCTCCTTGAAGTCCTGCATTGTGGCGGCTGTGGTCTTGATGATGATGAAATAGATGCGCGGACGCACCTTATAGCGGCGGGGGAACAAGACGTCGCTGGCCGCATACTCGCGAATCTCGGCCTCGAGTTCCGGTGTCATTTGAATCTCCTGAATGGAACGAAGAAAATCAATGGCTTCATCAACGTTGTTGACTAAAGTCTCTCTGTCAAAGTATCTTATATATAAATTCATTGAAGCGTATTTTCCTTTAATAATTTAGGTGGGGAAAAAGAGCGGCAAACGGGACTCGGACCCGCGACCTCGACCTTGGCAAGGTCGCGCTCTACCAACTGAGCTATTGCCGCGAAAGAAAAACAAATGTGACGAGGAGGAGACTCGAACTCCCACGAAAATAATATTCACTACCCCCTCAAAGTAGCGCGTCTACCAATTCCGCCACCTCGCCATGAGTTGACATTCTGAACTTGGTGCCCAGAACAGGACTCGAACCTGCACGTCGTGAAACACACGCACCTGAAACGTGCGCGTCTACCAATTCCGCCACCTGGGCTCTTCAGAATGTTCAGAATGTCAAAGAGCGGCAAACGGGACTCGGACCCGCGACCTCGACCTTGGCAAGGTCGCGCTCTACCAACTGAGCTATTGCCGCAATCCTTAACCTTTTTGTTAAGTGCATTTCTCTAAATGCGAGTGCAAAGGTAATCCAATTTTTTTTAACTGCCAAAACTTTATCGTGTTTTTTTTGAAAACTAACGAAAAAAAGTTGTTTCATCCGCCTACACCTTATTTATATAAGGCTCTGCCGCATCGGCATTGGTTTCTTATGTTCCATTCATCCTGTCAGCCCCATCGGTTTCATTGGTCCAACGTCTGCAAGATAAAGGCCGGAGAGCAAGACTACTCTCCGGCCTTTGAAAAGAATGATATCAAAACTATCTGTTGACGACTTTCCTGCGGCTGCCGTCGCTGTAGCGCACGATATTCAGCCCCTTTTGCGGCTCATCCAACTTCCGGCCGTCGGCTGAATAATAGTCCACGGGTGTGGGGCGGTCGCCGCCCTGTAGAGTGGGACTGCTTATCCCTGCGGCGGGATGGAGCTTCAGCCAGCGGGCGGCAACGTCTATCAGCGGCATGGCGTTCGCATCGAGCTGCACTTTCTCCGCATTGATGGCGCGGGCTGCGTCTTCTACGTTGGCCGAATCGAGCAACACCACCACGAGGTCGCAGTTGCGCAGCGTGTCTATGGGCACATCATCGGGTATGGTCAGCGTGCGGTTTACTACAATCGGCTTGTCCCTCTTGATGGTCTTGGGCAGCAGGTCGAGGCCATTGATGTCGGTGTCGTACCACAGGCCCACTTCGTGGAACCACATGTCCTCCGGCCCCACTTTGCCGGGCAGCAGTTCCCATCCGCCCATCACACCGCCGGTTCCGCCCACCTCGATGCTGTAGGCGGTGTTGTTCTGGGCGTAGCGTGAGCCGCTCTCCGGATGGTGAACGTTGTTTTCCAACAGAATGTATCCTATGCGGAACTTGTGGCTGTCGTAGTCCTTGTCGAAGTAGAGCGTGGTAGTGGTGTTGATGGTGCGGGCGTTGAAGTCCGGCACATCAGTAGTCACTTCCATTGCCGAGTAGACATTCTCCGAGGCCAACGCTATGCGGGCCGTAGACTCCATGTCCATGGGATCTACACCTGTGTATTTCCTTGCCACGAAGCCGCTTGGAAAGCCGTCGGGACTGTAGAGCCCGAACACGGCTTCGCTATAGCTATTGTACATCACGTCGTTGCCTCCGTGGGTGGCGATGCCCACAAACCAGTCCTTGGCGTTCTCGTGGAGCCGGTTCATGGCCACGATGCCGCGTACGCACCATGAGCACCAAGTGCCCGTATACTCCTCGCCCAACACCTTGCGGCCATAGCTCACCACGGTGTCGGTTACTTGATAGGTTGTGGTGGCGTCGGCCACGGTCATCTTGCATACTTTCGTGTCGTGGCGGCCGAACATCACTGGCTCGTCGAGTCTCACGTCCACATTGTCGCCAGGGTTCAACACCTTGTTCACTTGCTTGCTTTGTTTCGCTCCGTCGCAGTCGTAGCTGATGGTGAACCCATCTATGGCACTCTCCGATCGGTTGGTCACCGTGATGACGGGATACTGCGGCTCCATGCTGTAGGTCTTGCTTCGGAGGCTGCTCTTGGCCGAAAGGTTGCTCCAAACGGATGCGTTGATGTCGTCGAGGTAGAGGTAGGCCTTGTTCGTTCCCTCCTCTACAAAGGCCAAGGTGATGGTCTTTCCCTTGTAGGCCGAGAGGTCCACGCTGTGGGAGGTCCACTCGTAGGGTTCAGCGTCGGTGGTGAAGAGGGGAGAAGACTTGTCGAAGTCGGCGGCGGCAATGCCCGCTGTGGTCGACACGTAGACGCTGTAGCTCTCGTGGTACTTGGAGCTGCGCTGCGACGACCTCGACCGCCAGGTTAGCCTCACGTTGTCGGCATCCACCGTGAATGCGGGCGTGATGAGCCAGTCGTCAGATGTACCGCCGGGCGAATACCAGGATGTGGCACAGGCCACGCGGCTCTTCTCTCCGTTGGGAGTGAGCGTGATCCAGGGAGTGCCAACGGCGAATCCCAATTTCTGGGCGTCGGGCGAGGGCGTGTTGCCGTCGCCGTCGATGAGCGTGAAGCCAAGGGGCATGCCCTCCTCGAAGTCACAACTCAGGTAAGTTTGTGCGTTTGCGTGAAAAGAAAGAAAGAAAAGCGCACAGCACGCAAAGAGATTACGTTTCATACTGTGCTTTTTTAGTTGATAGTTGAAAGTGCGACAAAAATAAAAAATTAATTCCATACGGACAAATATTTGCCGAAGTTTTTTTATCTTTGTATTCAAATTATCCAATCGTCATGTTGTCATATAGAGTTTATCGCTATATCCTTATTATATATGTGGCGCTTCTTGGCGCCGCCCTTCCCACGCACGCCGCAAGGCAAAACGAGAAGCGCGACTATTTTGACCGATGGAGTAGCGTGCCGTCGAAGCAACTGACCGACAGGGCGGTGAGCTTGATCATGGCTGACGGCAACATCGACTCTGCGTTCATATTCCTCAACGTGGTGTACAACCGCTATGTCATTGACCCCGACGACAGGCAGAAACAGATGGATGCCGCCCGTGCGCTCAACAACATGGGCTACCTCATGTCGTTTGAGTTCTTCGACTATGAGCGAGCCTATACCTATTTGTCCAAGGCTTTGGAACTTTCCACGACTAACGATGGAGAGTTGCTCCCCTATATTTACGTCAACCTTGGCAACCTGAAGCTGACGCAGGCCGAATATGTGAACCCCGAGAGTATGGCGGAGGCCTTGCCTTATTACAAGAAGGGATTCTACGCCGCAGCCAACACGCGCCAGTGGGACATCATGCTCTTCAATTTCTGCAATATGATGTTGATGAGCGTTGGCTTTGATGCCTGTGTCAACTATAGGAATCTGGCTAAGGAGATAGGCTATTTCGGGCGACTTTCCATCCCCTCAACCAACGAAAACCTCGCTTTGGCCCAGCAATTGGTTAGAATTTGTCAATCCGTCGGCAACGGAAAATTTGATGAGGCCCTATCCCTTGCTGATAAAACCTTGGCTGCCAGACCCAAAAGTCCCGACTCGTTGCGCTATGTCGCTTCGGTTTATAGCCTGCAAGCTTTCTGCTTGATGAGGATGGGCAGGTCTGAAGAAGCCATTACCAAACTCAAGCGTCTGCTCCAGTTGGTCAAGGACAACGGGATAAAGGACCTGGAGACAGAGACTTACCGTCACTTGGTGACGGTCTATCGGGAAATGGGCTATGGCCAACAAGCCAAGGACTACGAGTATCTCTACCTAAAATCGAAGGACAACTTGCTTTTTGGCAATAAGCTCGCCGGCATGGAGCGCATCAGGCTCATGCAGCGGCTCTCTGTGGCCAACCGTGAGGTGGCGGCTTCGGCGCAGCGCATGAGACGCATGCGTATGGGTGTGGCCATCATCTTGATCTTCGCTGTCACCGTCTTCGGCTTCTCCGTAGCCCTCCTTCGGCGCAACAGGAGGTTGCGCGAGAGCTACCACAAGCTCTACCAGACCATGCAGGAGACCATCGCCCCGAAGCCCAAGAAGCCCCAGATGGACTCACGGCTGCGGACAGACATCGTGAGTCACATCGAGGACGTGCTTTCCAATGCCGACAATTTGTGCAGCGAGGACATGTCGCTCGGACGTATGGCGGAGCTCACTGGATTCTCGCAAAAACTCGTGTCGCAGGCCATCAACGAGGAGTGGCAGAAGAGCTTCCCGCAGTTGCTTGCCGAATACCGCATTCGTGAGGCTTGCCGGCGCATGCAGGATGAGGAGCATTATGGTCACATGACCATCGAGGGCATAGGGCAGAGCGTGGGTTTCCACACGCGCAGCAACTTCTTCGCCACCTTCAAGCGCATCACTGGTCTGAAGCCCACCGAATATATCAAGGAGTCGCAGCGCTGAGAATGCGTTCTCCATGCTTGTTCGCCGGCAGTATTCTTAGCCCATTTCAGTCCTGTTTCCTTTCGATTTGAGTCCTAATTCCCAAATTAGGACTCAAATTGACAATATTTCGTTCTTTTTCTGACTGTTTTTTCCGAATTTTGCCTCAGTTGAAAAGAAAGAACCCGTCGACGGACAAGCCTTTCCGACCCTGCTTGTCCCGACGCGGGTAGAACCAAGTAAGAGGGTCGGAGACAATAAACCTGATCAATATGAACAAATCTACTTTGATGAAGGCTTTCGGCGTAGCCGCACTATTAGCTTCTGCCATGACAGTCACGGCGCAGCAGCCGCTACAGAAGTCGGACCCAAGGAGTCGCGTGCCGTCGCGTGTTGTTGCCCCACTGAAGACCAAAGCCGCCCTTAATGTGAACACAGCTTCAAGTAAGGGCCTGAAACGTTTGACTTCAGCCAAGGCTCAGTCGCAGCAAACAGAAGTCGTGAATGAGGACTTCGCCAAGTTTACCCGTGGCAGCGAGAGCAATCCCGACACCGTCAATTGGGTGGCCAACACTTGGAAGGGGACAACCAATGATATAGATGCCAATTTGACGCAGCAAAGTGGATGGATAGGCGACTTTGTAGCCCAGGCCGGTGGAACCGTGGGACTGCGTGCTCCTGGGGCGGCCTCTCAGACTCCCGCCTTTATAGCCACTTCTCCCCAAGACTTTTCGGGCAGTGTCACTGTGACTTTCCGTGCCAAGAGGTGGAAAGGCTACAAGGCCAATGTAATCATAAATGGTTATGTCAGTGATGGAAATAACAATGTTTATCGAGGAGAGGGCTCTTCTCCCACATTCAGAATTTTTGGAGGTGACGATGGATGGCAATACTACACTTGGACTTTCGACTGCAAAGAGTCTAACCCGGCCTACAGAATCTTCTTGATGACCTATAATTGGGTCATCATAGACGACATCAACGTAAGGGTTTCTGCCGACAACTTCGTGGCCGAGCCTACGATGAAACCCATCACCAATGTGACTGATTCTGGATTCACCATCAATTGGGAGAGTGTTCGCGCCGCCAACACTTACCTGATTGGCTTGAAAAAGAAGGTTTGGACCAGCGACGAGCAGGCACCGAGCTTCTTCTACGACTTCGAAGACGGAACGGTTCCCGATGGTTTCACGGGCAACTTGTCAGTTGAGGACGAGGTCGGGCTGAAAGGAACAATGGGTCTTGTCTCTGCCGACACCATTTGTCTCCCGTCAAACAATGCTACCATGAAACAGTGCGAGCTCTTCATGGGTGTAGTGGGGCCTGAGAATGCCAAGGCAGAGGACTTGGCGGGGAGTCTTATATACCTTGCTTTCAAACAAGATGGCAAGTGGCAGACACAAGATTATTATAAAGCCCAACATTTTCTCAACGCAATGGTTTATCAGAACCTGCTCTATTCTTGGTATTCTGGTGACCTCTCCAATATTTATAGCGGTGTGAGATTGATTGCGGACAATTTCCCCGAAGGGTACAAATTGGTTGTCGACTCCGTAGCTATCACAACCAACCGCCCCTTTGATTTTGAAGTGATCAATGAGCCAGGCAACTTCTACAGCGATGGTGAAAATCCTGGTACGGGTGAGGGCTTCATAGACTGGCACGTCTCCAGCACTTTAGCCAAGCCTGTGACAAGCTACAGGGTGGAGAAGCTCGACAGGGTCTTTGAACCCTACGACCCGAGTGCGGAGTACTACTACGCAGTGATTGCCCGCCGCTACACCACCAACTCCACTTACACTTGGTATCATGCCTTCCAGCCCTCGGCCCCAACGGCCATTGACCCGACAGATGTGGACGAGCGCGGTTCCTACACCGCCAATTGGAATAAGTCGGTGAAGGCCACACGCTATACGGTGACCAACTATGGTGTCTTCTTCGCCACCAAGGACGAGGAGAACCACGTGCTCATCGATGAGGACTTCAGTCGAATCAATAGCGATGTCACCTCAGCCACAGACCCGACGAGTCCTGAGGCTCTCGGCAACGACAATAAAAAAACTTCTTTAGACGACTACACCAAACTGCCAGGCTGGGCTGGAATCTGCAACACCATCGCTCAGGGTTATCTTGGCTGTGGTCAAGGCTCATATTACGCACCGCGGATTGTCACTCCTACTTTCCAAGCCGACAACGATGCGCAAGTGACGGTTGCTGTCAAGGCCGTGGGAACAGCGGGCGACTACTTGACCCTCAGTTTCCAAAATGGCGATACATACGCAGTTGAGTTTGATGCATCGGGCAATATTGACATCGAGGCTTCTGTTCCTGAGTCGGCCAAGGAAATGTACCTCTCAATCAACAGCTACAACAACATGCCCTTCATGCTCGATGCCTTTGCCGTGAAGCAAAACCTCAAGGCCGGTGCACAGGTCTATACCGCCTTGGAGACTGCAACCGTCGACGCTCCTACGCAGAGCTACACCTTCACAGGACTTACCGACGAGTACGATTATTATGCCTACGACGTGAGGGCCATTCAAGAGCTCGACGGCCAGACCGCCACTTCTGAAGCCTCCAACCGTGTGGTGCTCGACCTCAACAGCCCCGACGACCCAGTGGTTGATGGTTTGAGAGGAATCGCAACCGACGGCAGCAATGGCTTCGCCAAGGTTGTGGCCCGCTACGGCATCGACGGACGTGCCGTCAGCGCCAACACGAAAGGTCTGCAGATTGTCAAGCTTTCCAACGGCAAGACCTTGAAGATGATGGTGAGATAAGCTCTCGCTTCCCATTAAGCTAATACCCTATCCCCAGCCATTGAGTTTTCTCATTGGGCTGGGGATTTTTCGTTACAGCAGATATTCCCCCGTAGGTCCATGATGAGAAGGCGAAGCCGACAAACCCGTGGTTTATATTTTTATAACCAAAACCAAAAAAACTTTGTGTCAGCGTCAAGGGCAATATCCCTTTGCCGTTTGCGGGGTGATAGCTTGTGAGAGGCTTCGCCTCTAACCGCCACCACCCCGCAAACGGCAAATCCTCCTCAGTCGGATTCTGACGCTGACACAAAGGAAAATCTCAAAAACACTGCCCTGCCATTTTATCGTATTCAAAAATGCCCTCTCGGCAAGGTGATGAATATTGTTTGCATTCATCAGTGGTGTCTGTCATCGCGTCAGCAGCGATTTCATAAGGTTGCAGACATTTGTCGGCAAGTTTGACGACAATTGCCGACAAACTTGCTGACAAATGTCGACAAGCTTGTCTTTTTTTAAATATGGTTGACACCTCAAAAAGAAAAGATGGAAAAGAAAAAAGAGAGGCTCCAATCCCTATTGGATCGCAGTAAGTTAGAGAAGT
>SFCY01000175.1 GCA_004558865.1 Bacteroidales bacterium | reverse complement strand
AAATTCTACGGCAGAAAGCTTCAAGTCAAGGCATTCCCCGCTTTTGGGCAGATGCAAGGATGCGCTGATTTTATGCGCCTTTGGCGCAATTTTATGCCAGGCAATTTTCGTCATGGACAGGCTTTACCCCACAGATTGAGCCTCAGAGCTACCATGGAGCGTAAGCCTGTCCATGATTTTCCATTACCATTTACTCATTGGCGAAGTCTGGACTATACGAAATGAAACAACATATCCAGTCCACGGAAATTATCCATTGAACCAAGTTTTGTAGGCACTGTAGATTTTGTAGGGAATGTAGGTCTTGTAGGGAATGTAGGTCTTGTAGGGAATGTAGGTTTTGTAGGGCGTGTAGGGAATGCACTGCCCCCGAGGCCCACTCCCAATCTCTCCCTTCGAAGGGAAGAGGCGGGAGTGGGCCTCGGGGGCTGCGCACAAAGAAGAGGCGGATAGGGAATCAGTACTCCAAAGGATAGCCGAACAGATAAGGCGAGTCCTTCAACAGCGGATGATGGGCGTCCTTGGGAGAGAGGATGGCCTTGTCGGCCGGTATGCGCCAGTCGATGCCCAAGGCGGGGTCGTCCCAGGCTATGGCGCCCTCGCTCGCGGGGCAATAATAGTTGTCGCACTTATACTGGAACACGGCCACGTCGCTCAGCACGCTGAAGCCGTGGGCAAAGCCACGGGGGATGAAGAACTGGCGGTGGTTGTCCTGGGTGAGCTCCACGGCCACATGCTGGCCAAAGGTGGGCGAACCCTTGCGGATGTCGACGGCCACGTCGAGCACCCTGCCCACGACACAGCGCACCAACTTGCTCTGGGCATGCTCGCCCTTCTGGAAGTGGAGGCCGCGCAGCACACCGTAGCACGAGCGCGACTCGTTGTCTTGGATGAAGTCGACAGGACGGACCTTGGCGTCAAACTCCTGCTTCTCGTAGCTCTCGAAGAAGTAGCCCCGCTCGTCGGGGAAGAGGCGCGGCTCGATGATCACAACGCCATCTATGGCGGTCTGGATTACGTTCATATTACTTGATTATTATTGGCTGGGGGAAGTCCCGCCGCCTATTTGCTCAAACTTTCGCGATACCACTGATAGAGCCGCTCCACTCCATCCTCTATCTCCACCTTGTGGCGCCAGCCCAGCCGGTGGAGCTTCTCCACGTCGATGAGCTTGCGCGGCGTGCCGTTGGGCTTGGTCGCGTCCCAAACCACCTGGCCCTCGAAGCCCACGGTCTTCACCACGAGGCCAGCAAGCTCCTTGATGGTGAGTTCCTTACCGGTGCCCACATTGATGTGGCAGTTGCGGATCTCGCCGAGCGCGGGGATGGCGCCTCCGCGTCCCTCGGAGTTGTTGCGGTTCACCTCGCCGTCGGTCCTCGCGCCGTAGAACACACTGGAGTACTTCTCAATGCCGATGATGTCGCTGAAGTCGACGTTGAGCAGCACATGCACCGACGCGTCGGCCATGTCCTCCGACCAGAGGAACTCGCGGAGCGGGGAGCCGTCGCCCCAGAGCGTCACCCTGTTGTCCTCGATGCCATAGAAGGCGAGGGCCTTGAGGATGCGCTCACGGTCGTTGCCGCCGTCGACATTGCCCTCTCCGATGAGGGCGCGCAGCTTGTCGGTGGGGTTGACGGGCCTCTTGTCCATGTCTACGCGTATGGCGTCCCAGTCGTTGTCGTGGATGAGCTTGGCCAGATACACCTTGCGCATCATGGCGGGCATCACGTGGGAGTTCTCCAAGTGGAAGTTGTCGTTGGGCCCGTAGAGGTTGGTGGGCATCACGGCAATGTAGTTGGTGCCATACTGCAGGTTGTAGCTCTCGCACATCTTCAGTCCGGCAATCTTGGCGATGGCATACTCCTCGTTGGTATACTCCAAGGGCGAGGTGAGCAGGGCGTCCTCCTTCATGGGCTGTGGCGCGTTCTTGGGATAGATGCAGGTGGAGCCGAGGAAGAGAAGTTTCTTCACGTGGTGCTTGTAGGCCTGTTCGATGACGTTGCACTGAATCTTCATGTTCTGCATGATGAAATCGGCGCGGTAGAGCGAGTTGGCCATGATGCCTCCCACGAACGCGGCGGCCAGCACCACGGCGTCGGGCTGCTCCTGGTCAAAGAAGTTCTTAACAGCGAGCTGGTCGGTGAGGTCCAGCTCCCGGTGCGTGCGGCCCACGAGGTTGATGTAGCCGCGCTGCATCAAATTGTTCCAAATGGCCGACCCCACCAATCCGTGGTGGCCGGCGACATAAATCTTTGATGACTTGTCTAGCATAGCGAAAAATAGAAGACCCACCCCCCAAGCCCCTCCCTCCAAAGGGAGGGGAGTGATATGATCAGAAGGTTCAGGTCAAATCATTAATTCGTGTTTGATTTTATCTATTACATCATTCATGTTGCACATAATCTCCTCATTAGAGAACCGCAACACTTTAAAGCCCAATCCTTTTAAATCAGACTGACGATATTCGTCCAAGATTTGCTGTTTGGGCTCAAAATGGTAGGCACCGTCGACTTCTATAATCAGATTATTCTCTAAGCAAACGAAGTCGACAATGTAATCCTTAATAATATATTGTCGTTGAAACTTCACCCCCAATTGCTCAAGTCTCAATTCCTCCCACAACATTTTCTCTGCATCTGTCATGTGAAAAATCCCCCTTATCTTCGTTTCTGCCAGACGATCTCGTACCCCAGCGCATCGGCAAGCTGGACGGCCTCGACATAGCGCAGGGATTCCCGCTGGAGCTTATTGGACAGGTTGGAAACGCTGCCAGACCAACCGTGTTCGTCCCGTAGCAGATCGACCACCTCCTGCATGGTCATTCCCTGACGGAC
>SFCY01000046.1 GCA_004558865.1 Bacteroidales bacterium | reverse complement strand
ACATGTATCAACCAAATATAAAAGTAATGTTTAACCGGGTCAACCAACATTAAAAATAAGGCTTAAAGTAGTCAACCAAAAACGTTAAACTACAATCTGTTTGCTTTACCTGTGCAGTGTGCCGACTCTTGCGCTGTTGTGTGGCAGTTGTTCTACTGTTGTGTGGCGGTTGTTCTACTGTTGTGTGACAGTCGGTCTACAGTTGTGTGACGGCTGTCACAGAAGTTGGGTATGAAGCGTGTCCTGTAGCGAAAGCACGCTCACGATGAGAGGATGAACCATTTTATTGTAACAAATACCAGTAAACCCTTGCTGCGATTCAAGGGCAGCGGGAGGTCCGCTGCCAACTTTCTCCCAGCCTTCGCTCGCTTGATTGTTAATTTTCGCCCGCAAATGAAATTTTGTGGAGAAAAGTGGGGGAATGTGGTGGAAAATATGTAACTTTGGGGCTGAAATATTTATATATAAGTATAGATGCGGTTTTTAGGCACCATAGAAGCGAAGACCGACCAGAAAGGGCGGTCGTTTCTGCCCGCGGCTTTCCGCAAGCAGTTGCAGACGGCCGGGGAGGAGGACATGATCCTGAGGAAGGACGTGTTCCAGCCGTGTCTTGTACTCTATCCGCAAAGCGTCTGGAACGAGCAGATGGACTCGCTCCGCTCCCGCCTCTCGCGTTGGGACCAGCGCCAGCAAGCCATCTTCCGGATGTTTGTTAGCGACGTGGAGCCTGTGGCCCTCGACGGCAACGGGCGGTTCCTGATCCCCAAGCGCTACATGAAGCTGGCGGGGATAGGACAGACCGTGCGCTTCATCGGCATGGGCGACACCATAGAGATTTGGGGCGACCGTCAGGAAGAGGGGGGCGTGACCCCCGAGGCGTTCGGCCAGGCGCTGGAAGAGATTATGAATAGCGAAGATAAATGATTTTTTTTAGTCTCCCGCCGCGACTGTTGCCACGGCTGGAGCATACGAAGAGAGACAGATGCTGACAGTGGATGAGAGCGGTGTGACCACAGCCGCGGGCTATCATGTGCCTGTGCTGTTGGGCGAGAGCGTCGACGGGCTGAACATCAGGCCCGGCGGCGTCTACGTGGACGTGACCTTCGGCGGCGGAGGCCACAGCCGCGAGATATTGAACAGGATGGGATCCGAAGGACACCTTTACAGTTTCGACCAGGACGAGGATGTGGTGGGACAGCTCGAAGGAGCCGACAGTCCCTTTGCAGTCCCCAACTTCACCTTTGTGAGGAGCAACTTCCGCTACCTGCGGAACTGGATGCGCTATTACGGCGTGGAGCGGGTCGACGGCGTGCTGGCCGACCTCGGCGTGTCGTCGCACCATTTCGACGACGAGTCGCGCGGATTCTCGTTCCGCTTCGACGCGCCCCTCGACATGCGCATGAACGCCCATGGGGCCTTGACAGCCGCCGACGTGGTCAACGGCTACGAAGAGTCCCGTCTGGCCGACGTGTTCTATCTCTACGGCGAGCTGAAGAACGCCCGCCGCATTGCCGCCGCCATCGTCAGGGCCCGCGCCGCGCAGCCCTTGAGAACCACAAGCGAGTTCCTCAGCGTGGTGGATCCGCTGTTCCACCGTGAGCGCGAGAAGAAGGACATGGCGCGGCTCTTCCAGGCCCTCCGCATAGAAGTGAACCACGAGATGGACGCCTTGGCCGAGATGCTCGCCGCCGCCACCGGACTTTTGGCCTCGGGCGGGAGGCTGTCGGTCATCACCTACCACTCGCTCGAGGACCGCATGGTGAAGAACATGATGCGGGCCGGCAACGTGGCGGGAAAGATGGACAAGGATTTCTACGGCAACATCCTCTCGCCCCTGCGCGCGGTCAACAGCAAGCCCATCCTGCCCAGCGAGGCCGAGCAGCAGCGCAACCCCCGCAGCAGGAGCGCCAAACTGAGAATCGCAGAAAAGAAGTGAGAAAAATGGAAGAAGAGCGTACCAAAGACAATAAGGAGAAGCCCGCCGCCGCCCATCCCGAGGCTGGGGGAGTGACGGCCACCGTCGTGGTGGACGAGGGGAAGCACGACACCCCCGCTCCGGCCGGGGACAAGGAAAAGCACGCCAAGACCCAGGAAGAGCGCGACGCCGAGGACCTGCGCACCTTCAAGAATGTGATCAAGGCCGAGGCCCACGAGGGCGACAGCCAAGCGTCGCAAAACCTCTCGCTGAAGAAGATTCTGGGCGGCGATATCCTCAACACCAGCTTCATCAGAAACCAGATAGGCGTGTTCCTGCTCATCACCGTCTTCTTGGTGATATACATCGCCAACCGCTACAACGTGCAGCAGAACCTCATCAAGATAGACAAGTTGCGCAACGAGCTGCAGGACGTGAAGTACAAGGCTCTCTCGTCGAGTTCGGAGCTCACCGAGAAGTCGCGCGAGAGCAATGTGCTCAACCAGCTGCAGAACAACAAGGACAGTGTGCTGAAGATACCCAACCAGCCTCCTTACATTATCGTAGTACCCAATGAATAAGTTCAACTACAAGAAGATCATCCCCCGCTACAGCATCTATGCCTGGCTGCTGACCTTGGCCAGCGTGGCTGTGATAGCTAAGGCACTCTATATCATGACCGTGAGGCACGACTTCTGGATGGCCGTGGCCGAGCGGCAGAAGCGCGACAGCATGTTTGTGAAGCCCACGCGCGGCAACATCCTGAGCTGCGACGGCGAGCTCATGGCCTCGTCGCTGCCCGAGTTCAAGCTCTACATGGACTTCCACGCCCTGCACGAGGCCCAGGGCGACTCGCTGTGGATGGCCAAGCGCGACAGCGTGTGCATGATGCTCAGCCGCATCTTCCCCGAGAAGAGCAAGCAGCAGTTCATGGCCTACCTGGAGCAGGGTCGCAGGAAGAACGCCCGCCACTGGCCGGTGTGGGACAAGCGGGTGAACTACAACGTCTACACCCAGGTGAAGGACCTGCCCGTGTTCCGCATGGTGTCTTACAAGGGCGGCTTCCATGTGGAGGAGTTCAACGCCCGCCAGCGTCCCTACGGCTCCCTGGCCGGCCGCACGGTGGGCGACATGTTCGGCGCCAAGGACACCGCCCGCTGCGGACTGGAGTTGAGCTACGACTCCATCCTGCGCGGCACCAACGGCATCACCCACCGGCGCAAGGTGCTCAACAAGTTCCTGAGCATCATGGACACGCCGCCCATCGATGGGGCCGACATCGTGACCACCATCGACGTGGGCATACAGGACCTGGCCGAGCGCTCCGTGATCAAGGAGCTGAAGGAAATCAACGCCGATGTGGGCGTGGCCATCGTCATGGAGGTGGCCACGGGCGACGTGAAGGCCATCGTGAACATGGAGAAGTGCATCGACGGCCAATACCGCGAGATCAAGAACCACGCCGTGAGCGACCTCTTGGAGCCCGGATCGGTGTTCAAGCCCGCCAGCATCCTCGTGGCCCTCGACGACGGGATGTGCGACACCACGCTGATGGTGGAGACCGGCAACGGTGTGTGGGACATGTATGGCCGCAAGATGAAGGACCACAACTGGACCCACGGCGGCTACGGCACCATATCGCTGCCCCGTACCTTGGAGGTGAGCTCCAACGTGGGCGTGAGCCGCATCATCGACCAGTTCTACCACAACGACCCCGAGAAGTTCGTCAACGGCATCTACCGCTTGGGCCTGGCCGACAACCTCCACATCCCCATCTTGGGATTCTCGTGCGCCCATATCCGCATGCCCAAGAAGAACAGCCGCGGCCAATATGTCAACTGGAGCAAGACCACACTGCCCTGGATGAGCATAGGCTACGAGACGCAGGTGCCTCCCATCACCACGCTGACCTTCTACAATGCCATCGCCAATGGGGGGAAGATGATGCGCCCCAGGTTTGTGAAGAGTGTGGTCAAGGACGGCGAGACCGTGATGGAGTTTCCGCCCGTGGTGCAGCGCGAGCAGATAGCCAAGCCCTCCACCATCAAGACCATGCAGACCATCCTCACCCACGTGGTGAGCCAGGGCCTGGGCCGCAAGGCCGGGAGCGAGTCGTTCCAGGTGGCCGGCAAGACCGGCACGGCGCAGATCAGCCAGGGCCGGGGCGGCTACCACAGCGGAGTGACCCACTACTTGGTGTCGTTTGCCGGGTTCTTCCCCGCCGACAAGCCCCTCTACAGCTGCATCGTGTGCATACAGAAGAGGGGGCTGCCCGCCTCGGGCGGCGGCATGAGCGGCCCCGTGTTCAAGGAAATCGCCGAGGGCATCATGGCCAAATACATCAAGCTCGACGTGAACGACGCCCGCGACTCCGCCTCCGTGTTCGTGCCCAATGTGAAGAACGGCAACCTCACGGCCGTTGACTTCGTGCTCAACGCCCTCGGCTTCAAGCCCGTGCTGAACTTCAACTTCGACGTGCAGGGCAACCCCGTGTGGGGCGTGGCCAGGGATGAGGATAAGAGCCGGGTGATGCTCGACCGCACGCCCCTCTACCGCTACAACCAGATTCCCAATGTGATAGGAATGGGCGCGCGCGACGCGGTGTATCTGGTGGAGAGCCGTGGAGTGAGGGTGAGGATGCAAGGCCGCGGCAAGGTGGTGGAGCAGAGCCTGCCGCCGGGCAGAACCATCCGAAAGGGCGACGTGATGACGCTCAAGCTGGAATAGCGCCATGGGGCGGGCCAACCGCCCTCCACTCCGGGCAGACGCTCCCGCCGAATGAAATATACGGGGCAATCCCTTGCATTCTGCGTGCGGATTGATTAACTTTGCACCTTGATGGGTGAAGTCCCTATAATAATATATAAAGGTACGCGCGAGGAGCATCGCGCGGCCCGCAACAGAACAATCAAAGAAATCAGAGATATGAGACTGAACGAATTGCTCAAGAAAGTCAAGCCCCTCGCCATCATCGGCGCCGACGACATTGACATCAGCGGCGTGAACATCGACTCACGCAAGATTAAGGACGGACATCTCTTCGTGGCCATGAAGGGAACCCAGGTTGACGGCCACAAGTTCATTGGCAAGGCCATAGGGCAGGGCGCCAAGGCAGTGCTCGTGGAGGACATGCCCGACGAGAGGACGGAGGGCGTGACCTACGTGCAGGTGGCCTCCACCGAGGATGCCGTGGGCCCCGTGGCCACAGTCTTCTACGGCGAGCCGTCGAGGCGGCTGAGGCTTGTGGGCGTGACCGGGACCAACGGCAAGACCACCATCGCCACCCTGTTGTACAACATGTTCAGGAAGATGGGCCATAAGTGCGGGCTCCTGTCGACGGTGTGCAACTACATCGACGGCCAGCCCATACCCGCCGACCATACCACTCCCGACCCCATAGAGCTCAACGAGCTGCTTGGCCGCATGGCCGACGAGGGCTGCGAGTATGCTTTCATGGAGTGCTCGAGCCATGCCATCCACCAGAAGAGGATTGGCGGACTGAAGTTTGCCGGCGGCATCTTCACCAACCTCACCCGCGACCACCTCGACTACCACAAGACGTTCGAGAACTACCGCAACGCCAAGAAGATGTTCTTCGACGGGCTTCCCAAGGACGCCTTCGCCATCACCAACGCCGACGACAAGAACGGCATGGTCATGGTGCAGAACACCAAGGCCACCGTGAAGACCTATTCCATACAGCGCGACGCCGACTTCAAGGCGCGCATCATCGAGATGCACTTCGAGGGAATGTATCTCGACATCGACGGCCACGAGGTGGGCGTGCAGTTCATCGGCAAGTTCAACGTGAGCAATCTGCTCGCCGTGTATGGCGCGGCGAGGATGCTGGGCAAGTCGCCCGAGGACATCCTCGTGGTGATGAGCACGCTCCACAGCGTGAACGGCCGCCTGGAGCCCATCCACTCGCCCGAGGGCTTCACCGCCGTGGTGGACTATGCCCACACCCCCGACGCCCTGGCCAATGTGCTCGGCGCCATCCACGAGGTGCTCAACGGCAAGGGCCATGTCATCACCGTGTGCGGAGCCGGCGGCAACCGCGACCACGGCAAGCGGCCGCTCATGGCCCAGGAAGCCGTGAGGCAGAGCGACAAGGTGATCATCACCAGCGACAACCCCCGCTTTGAGGAGCCGCAGGCCATCATCGACGACATGCTCGCCGGGCTGGACAAGAACCAGATGCGCAAGGTGGTGAGCATCGTGGACCGCAAGGAGGCCATACGCACCGCCTGCATGATGGCGCAAAAGGGCGACGTGGTGCTCGTGGCCGGAAAGGGACATGAGAACTACCAGGAAATCAAGGGAGTGAAGCACCACTTCGACGACCATGAGGTGATAAAGGAAATATTCGGAATCAAATAGCGACGGCATGTTATACTATCTTTTCAGGTTCTTAGAGCAGTTTGGCATCAGTGGCTCCCACATGTGGGGCTACATCTCGTTCAGGGCTCTGTTGGCGCTGATTCTGAGCCTGGCCATCTCGGCTTGGTTCGGCGAGCGCTTCATCAAGTTTCTGAAGAAGAAGCAAATCACCGAGACCCAGCGCGACGCCAAGATCGACCCCTTTGGCGTGAAGAAGATCGGCGTGCCCTCGATGGGCGGCGTCATCATCATCGTGGCCATCCTGATACCCGTGCTGCTCTTGGGACGACTGCGCAACATCTACCTGATCCTGATGATCATCACCACCGTGTGGCTGGGATTCCTCGGCGGCATGGACGACTTCATCAAGATTTTCCGCCGCGACAAGGAGGGGCTGAAAGGCAAGTACAAGATAGTGGGGCAGGTGAGCATCGGACTCATCGTGGGACTGGTGCTGTGGGCCTCGCCCGACGCCAAGATCAACGAGAATCTCGCCATAGAGCAGCAGAACGGGCAGGAAGTGGTGGTGAAGCACCGAAGCGAGGCCCGCAAGTCGCTCAAGACAACCATCCCCTTCGTGAAAGGCCACAACCTGGACTATAGCCGCATCATGAGCTTCTGCGGCAAGTACAAGAACGCCGCGGGATGGATACTCTTCGTGGTGATGACCATCTTCGTGGTGACGGCCGTGAGCAACGGCGCCAACCTCAACGACGGCATGGATGGCATGTGCGCGGGCAACTCGGCCATCATAGGCGTGGCCCTGGGAATACTGGCCTACGTGAGCTCGCACATCAACTTCGCCGCCTATCTGAACATCATGTACATCCCGGGCTCGCAAGAGCTGGTGGTGTTCTTCTGTGCCTTTGTGGGGGCCCTCATCGGATTCCTATGGTACAACGCCTATCCCGCACAGGTGTTCATGGGCGACACAGGGTCGCTGACCATCGGCGGCATCATCGGTGTGGGAGCCATCATCATCCACAAGGAGCTGCTGCTGCCCATCCTGTGCGGAATCTTCTTCGTGGAGAGCCTGAGCGTGATCATGCAGGTGTGGTACTACAAGATAGGCAAGCGAAAGGGCGTGAAGCAGCGCATCTTCAAGCGCACGCCCATCCACGACAACTTCCGCGTGACCGACGAGCAGCTTGACCCCGACTGCAAGTATCTCATCAAGACTCCCCACAGTCCGAAGCATGAGAGCAAGATCACCATCCGCTTCTGGATCATCACCATCATCTTGGCGGCGCTCACCATCATCACGCTCAAGATTAGATAGGCAACGCTTGGAAGATGGGCCGTGGCGGGCGATGCTCCTGCAGGCGGCCGTCAAGCCCCAAGCCCACCGGCAAACGCGACGCCCCCGAGCGGGGGTGTGAATGCGCAAGCGCAATGGACAAGAAACTAAAAGAGAAAAAGGATATGAAAAGAATTGTTGTTTTGGGAGCCGGAGAGAGCGGTGCCGGAGCCGCTGTTCTGGCAAAGAAGGAAGGCTTCGACGTGTTTGTCTCTGACACATCCCGCATCAAGGACAAATACAAGAAACTGCTCGACGACCATGCGATAGAGTGGGAGGAAGGCCTCCACACGGAGGAGAAAATCCTCAACGCCGACGAGGTGGTGAAGAGTCCCGGCATACCCAAGGAGGCGCCCATGGTTCAGAAGCTGATGGGACAGGGCACCCACATCATCAGCGAGATAGAGTTCGCCGGACGCTACACCGACTCGAAGATGATCTGCATCACGGGAAGCAACGGCAAGACCACAACCACGTCGCTCATCTACCATATCTTCAAGAGCGCGGGCTACGATGTGGGACTGGCTGGCAACATCGGCGCCAGCCTTGCCCTGCAGGTGGCCGAACAGCCCCACGCCTACTACGTGATAGAACTCAGCTCGTTCCAGCTGGACAACATGTACGACTTCAGGGCCAACATCGCCATCCTGCTCAACATCACACCCGACCACCTCGACCGCTACGACAACAAGTTTGAGAACTACGCCGACGCCAAGATGCGCATCACGCAGAACCAGACTCCCGAGGACAGCTTCATCTACTGGAACGACGACCCTGTGATAAGGAAAGAGCTGGAGAAGTTTGAAATCAAGGCCGTGAGGTGTCCGTTCTCTGAACTCAAGGAGAAGGGCTCCATAGGATATATAGAGGAGGGACAGTACAAACTGGAGTATCCCACACCCTTCAACATGGAGCAGGAGGAACTCTCGCTCACCGGCAAGCACAACATCTACAACTCGCTGGCCGCTGGGCTGGCCTCCAACATATCGGGCATCAAGAAGGAAATCATCAGAAAGAGCCTGAGCGACTTCCCCGGCGTGGAGCATCGCCAGGAGAAGGTGTGCACCGTGGGCGGCGTGCTCTACGTCAACGACTCCAAGGCCACCAACGTGGACGCCTGCTGGTATGCCCTGGAGAGCATGAAGACCCCTGTGGTGCTTATCCTCGGCGGCAAGGACAAGGGCAACGACTACACTGAGATCAAGGAGCTGGTGAAGAAGAAGTGCCGCGCCTTGGTGTATCTCGGAGCCGACAACAGCAAGCTGCACGCCAACTTCGACGGAATGGGAATCGACGTGCGCGACACCCACAACATGAAGGACTGTGTGGCGGCCTGCTATGAGTTGGCCCAACCCGGCGACACCGTGCTGCTGAGCCCCTGCTGCGCCAGCTTCGACCTGTTCAAGAACATGGAGGACCGGGGCGAGCAGTTCAAGGAATGCGTTAGAAACCTGTAGGCAATGTCTATGTTCAAGCAATTGGGCCACATCTTCAAAGGCGACAAGGTGATCTGGATGGTGTTCCTGTTCCTGAGCCTGATCAGCATCGTGGAGGTGTTCAGCGCCTCCTCGGAGCTGACCTACAAGGGCGGAAGCTATTGGGCGCCCGTGATGAAGCATGGGGGAGTGCTGTTTGTTGGATTGATAGGCATCATCATCACCTGCCACATCCCCTGCAAGTACTTCCGCATCCTTACGGGCTTCTTCCTGATCGTGTCCTTCCTCAGTCTGTTGGCGGTGCTTATCGTTGGCCAGTCTACCAACGGCGCGCAGCGGTGGATCTCCTTCCTCGGCGTGCAGTTCCAGCCCTCGGAGATAGCCAAGGGCAGCATGGTGCTCGCCACTGCCCAGATTCTGAGCGCCATGCAGACCGACAAGGGAGCCGACGACCATGCCTTCAAGTACATCTGTGTAGTGGGCCTGGCGCTGATAGGGCTCATCTTCTTCGAGAACCTCTCCACGGCCGTGCTGTTGGCGGTGGTGGTGTTTATGATGATGGACATCGGGCGAGTGTCGTGGAAGTATCTCCGCGTAGTGGCGGGAGGAGCCATCACTGTTGTGGTGCTGGCCTTGAGCGCGGTGATGCTCATCGGTCAGGACGAGAGCCAGCTGCCCAACCCGCAGACCCAGCTCACCGAGACCCTGCAGCCACAGGAAGACAAGGGCATCGTGGACAAGGTGTTCCACCGCGCCTCGACCTGGAAGACCCGAATCATCAAGCAGGTGGAGGGCTTCAAAGGCTCGCCAAGCGACGTGGACCTCGACAGAGACGCTCAGCGGGCGCACGCCAACATCGCCATCGCTTCGTCCAATGTCATCGGCAAGGGGCCGGGTAACAGTGTGGAGCGCGACTTCCTATCGCAGGCTTTCTCTGACTTCATCTACGCCATCATCATAGAGGAAATGGGAATCGTGGGAGCCATCTTCGTGGCCCTGCTCTATATCATCCTGCTCTTCCGCACACGCTATATCGCCAACCGCTGCGAGAACAGCTTCCCAGCCTTCTTGGCCATGGGACTGGCACTGATGCTTGCCACTCAGGCTGTGATGAACATGTGGGTGGCCGTGGGATTGGCTCCCGTAACCGGCCAGCCACTGCCCTTGGTGAGCAAGGGGGGCACCTCCACCATCATCAATTGCATCTATATCGGCGCGATACTCAGCGTTAGCCGTACAGCAAAGAAACGCGACAAGGTGGCCACCGACTCCGCTTCGGCAAGCCCCGCGCCCTCTGCCTGAGCGGACCATCGGGTGGCTTGGCCGCTGAAAAATGTGAGGGCGGAGAATAAAAGTGATGAAAAAACAACCGTAAAAGAAAGATTTTCATTACTTTTGCATTTGATGGGCTGTTCTCCATTTTTCGGAAAAACGGGAAAAGGCAGACCAAACAAGAAAACAAAGGAGCAGACTTGCTCAATAAGATATATAAGTCATGGACAACGAACTGAGAATCATCATCAGTGGTGGCGGCACAGGAGGCCACATCTTCCCCGCTATCTCAATAGCCAACGCCATCAAGGCGAAGCGTCCTGATGCCAAGATACTCTTTGTGGGTGCCTTGGGCAAGATGGAGATGCAGCGGGTGCCGGCTGCCGGATATGAGATTAAAGGACTGCCGATTTGCGGCTTCGACAGGAAGCACCTGCTGAAGAACGTTGTCGTGCTGTTCAAGATATGGAAGAGCGAGCGTATGGCCAAGCGAATCATCAAGGAGTTCCGTCCCATGGCAGCCGTGGGCGTGGGCGGGTTCGCCAGTGGCCCCACCCTCAACATGTGTGCCGCCAAGGGTATCCCCTGCCTCATCCAGGAGCAGAACTCCTACGCCGGCGTGACCAACAAGCTACTGGCCAAGAAGGCCGACAAGATCTGCGTGGCCTACGACAACATGGAGCGGTTCTTCCCGAAAGAGAAAATCATCATGACGGGAAACCCCGTGCGCCAGAATGTGCTGAATGCCGACATCACCCCGCAGGAGGCCCGCAGGAAGTTCGGCCTCGACCCAGACAAGAAGACCATCCTGCTCGTGGGCGGCTCGCTCGGGGCCCGCACGGTAAACGAAAGCGTGCGCCAGCATTTCGACATGGTGAAGGCAACGCCCGACGTGCAGTTCATCTGGCAGACGGGTAAATACTACAATGAGGAAATGCACCGGGCGCTGAAGGACTATGGCGAGTTGCCCAACCTGAGGCAGATGGACTTCATTTCCGACATGGGAGCCGCCTACAAGGCCGCCGACCTGGTGATAAGCCGCGCCGGAGCCAGCTCCATCAGCGAGTTCTGCTTGATCGGGAAGCCGGTGATTCTCGTGCCAAGTCCCAATGTGGCCGAGGACCACCAGACCAAGAACGCCATGGCTTTGGTCAACAAGAACGCCGCCGTGTACGTGAAGGACAGTGAGGCTTCCGACGTGCTGCTGAAACGGGCCATCGAGATTGTCAACGACGACAAGCAGCTGGCCTCGCTCTCAGCCAACATCGCCAAGTTGGGACTCAAGAACAGCGCCGACGTGATAGCCGACGAAGTAATAAAATTAGCACAAAATGGAACTGAAAGATATTAAAGCTGTTTATTTCATTGGGGCAGGTGGCATCGGCATGAGCGCCATCGCCCGCTACTTCATCAACCGGGGACTCGTGGTGGCCGGCTACGACAAGACTCCAAGCACCCTCACGCGCCAGTTGGAGAAGGAGGGCATGCTCATCCACTACGAGGAGAACGTGGACGAGATACCCCACGCCTGCCGCGACCCGAAGGCATGCTTGGTGGTGTTCACTCCCGCCATCCCCGACACGCACAAGGAACTCTGCTTCTTCCGCGAGCGGGGGTTCACCATAGAGAAGCGCGCCCAGGTGCTGGGCACCCTGACCCGTACCCACAAGGGACTCTGCTTCGCCGGCACCCACGGCAAGACCACCACTTCCACCATGTGCGCCCACATCATGCACCAAAGCCATGTCGACTGCAACGCGTTCTTGGGTGGCATATCCAAGAATTACGGCACCAACTACATCCTCTCCGACCAGAGCGACTTCGTGGTCATCGAGGCCGACGAGTTCGACCGCTCCTTCCATTGGCTGCGTCCGTGGATGAGTGTCATCACGGCCACAGACCCCGACCACCTCGACATCTATGGCAACAAGGAAGCCTATCTGGAAAGCTTCCGCCACTACACGGAACTCATCCAGCCGGGGGGGGCGCTCATCATTCATACCGACTTGGAGCTGAGGCCCAATGTGCAGGAGGGGGTGAAGACCTACACCTACAGCCGCGACAAGGGTGACTTCCACGCCGAGAACGTGCGGATAGAGAATGGGGAAATCACGTTCGACTTCGTCTCCCCCATTGAGAATGTGAGCAACATACAGCTTGGCCAGCCCATCCCCATCAATGTGGAGAACGGCGTGGCCGCCATGGCCATGGCGCAGCTCAATGGCTGTACGGTGGAGGAACTCAAGTACGGCATGGAGACCTATCATGGCGTGGAGCGACGCTTCGACTTCAAGATCCGCAACCCGCGCCACGTGCTGCTCTCCGACTACGGCCATCATCCCAAGGAAATCATGGCCAGCGCCCGCTCGCTGCGTGAGCTTTATCCCAACCGCAAGATTACGGTCATCTTCCAGCCCCACCTCTACACCCGCACCCGCGACTTCTACAAGGACTTCGCCGAGGCTCTCAGCATGTTTGACGAGGTGATTCTGACGGAAATCTATCCTGCACGTGAGCAGCCCATTCCCGGGGTGACCAGCCAGCTGATATTCGACAACCTGCGCCCCGGCGTGGAAAAGCAGATGATACGCAAAGACGATGTGCTCGACTTTGTGAAGAGCCGCGACTTCGACGTGCTGGAAGTGTTGGGAGCGGGCAACCTCGACGACTACGTGCCGCAGATGGCCAAGCTCATCGGGCTGAAGGAGAAATAGGAAGCTCTTCTTGCAGGAACTCCGGGCCCTCAGAGAACTTGGAGCCCTCAGAGAACTCAGAACCCTCCCACTAAGAAAACAAAGCCATGCGATTGAGATTCAATTGGAGGAAAATACTCCTCTGCACGGTGGATGTCATCATTGGCGGTTATCTGATAGTTGCCGTTACGGCCTTCAACAAGCCCGATGAGAGTGCGTTGAAATGCAGCCGGATGAACATCTACATCCAGGACGAGGCCACCAACGGCTTCATCACTACCGCCGAGGTGAAGAAGCGCCTCAAGGATTCCAAGCTGGAGCCCATGGGCAAGCCGCTCAGTGCGGTCAATGCGCGTGAGATAGAGCAGATGTTGGAGCAGAGCGCGTTCGTGAAAAAGGCCGAGTGTTCCAAGACCATGGACGGGACGGTCAACATCTCGGTGACGCAACGCATGCCGGTGGTGCGCATCAAAAGCCTCAACGGAGAGGACTATTATGTGGACGACAAGGACTGCGTGATGCCCAACTCGCGCTACACGTCGGACCTCATCATCGCCACGGGATGCATCAGCCGAAGCTTTGCCACACGCTACGTCTCGCCCTTGGCAAGGACCATCAACGAGAGCGACTTCTGGCGCAATCAGATTGTGCAAATCAACATTCTGCCCGACCATTCGGTGGAACTGGTGCCGCGGGTGGGCGACCATATCGTCAACATTGGGGCCTTGCCCATGTATCGCGACACGGAGACCCGCCACAAGGCCATCCAGGAATACGTCGACAGCCAGCTTGAGCGGCTGCGCAAGTTCTATGTCTACGGCCTCTCAAAGGCAGGCTGGAACAAGTATTCCTACATCGATTTGCAATTCTGCAACCAGATAATTTGTAAGAAACGATAAGAAACCGATAAAGCTAAGATATGTCTAAAGATTTTATTGTTGCCATAGAGCTGGGATCGTCCATGATAAGGGGAATAGCCGGGCACAAGAATAACGACGGTAGTATCAACGTGCTTGCCTATGCGGCTGAGGATTCTACTCAGTGCATACGCAAGGGCGCAGTGTATAATGTCGACAAAACCGTGCAGGCCATCAACAGCGTCGTCTCGCGTATGGAGACAACGTTGGGCACCCGCATTGGCAGGGTCTATGTGGGTATTGGCGGACAGTCGGTCCACAGCGTCAGAAACTCCAAGGAGAGGACTTTCCCCTTGGAGACCCGCATCAGCGATGAGATCGTAGACTCGCTCCTCGATGACAATGCGGCCACCATATACCCCGAGATGCAGCTCCTCTATCCCACGACACAGGAATTCAAGGTGGACAATCAGTACCAAGTGGATCCCGTGGGTATCCAGTGCCACCGCATTGAGGGCAACTTCCTCAATATCCTCTGCCGGAAGAGCAACTACCGGAGCCTGAACAGCTGCTTTGAGCGGGCCGGCCTGCAGATAGCCGAAATGTACTTGGCTCCTGTGGCTTTGGCCAACAGCGTCTTGAGCGACACGGAGAAGCGCACCGGCTGCGCGCTCATCGACTTTGGGGCGGGAACCACCACTGTGGTCGTCTACTACAAGAGCATCCTCCGCCATCTTTCTGTCGTTCCCTTGGGCGGCGAGAACATCACCCACGACTTGGAGAGTTTTCCCATGGAGCGGGAGGAGGCCGAGAGGCTGAAGCTCAAATATGGCAGCGCCTTCACCGACAACGACCATATCGACAGCGAATTGTCCTATCCCATCAACTCGACGCGCAGCATCGAGAGTCCGAGATTCATCGAGATTGTGGAGGCACGCACGCAGGAAATCGTCAACAATGCCATCAACCAGATTCCAGTCGACTTCTCCGACAAGCTCATCAGCGGAATCGTGATCACTGGCGGAGGCTCCAACATGCGCAATCTGCAGCGGGCCATAGAGAATGCCAATCCCAACTATAAGATTCGCGTAGCCAACTTTGTCAAGCAAGCCATCAAGTCCAACAAGACGGAAATCAACGAGCACAATGGCACGCTCAACACGCTGATCGGCCTCTTGGCCAAGGGCGACATGAACTGTGCCGGCGACCCCATTCCCGACACGCTCTTTGGCAGCGACGGTAAGCCTACGGTGGAGGTGACGGCTCCCCCGCCCACAACCGACACCGACCAGGACGACGGCAAGGTGCAGCCTGTGGACTCCTCTCCTGAGCAGGCAAAGGAACCTCACACCAACGAGGGGGAAAATAGCGGAAAGCCGCCTCGCAAAGGACAGGAAAACTCCACGGGAAGCAAGATCCGCAGGGGACTCTCCAAGTTCTGGCGGCATCTTATGGAAGAAGAGGAGAATTGAAGAACCTTTAAATATTTAGCTATATGTCTGACAACAAACATACAATCGTTGACTTTGGGACTCCTGACAAGGAAAACCTCATCATCAAGGTCATTGGTGTGGGCGGCGGTGGCGGCAATGCCGTGACCCACATGTACAAGGAGGGTATCCAGGACGTCACGTTCCTGCTCTGCAACACCGACGCACAGGCGCTCGACGCCTCGCCCGTACCCGGCCATCTGCAGCTCGGCATTGAGGGCTTGGGAGCCGGAAATCGTCCTGAGAAGGCACGCAAGGCCGCTGAGGACAGTGCCGACCAAATCAAGGCCATGCTCAATGACGGCACGAAGATGGTCTTCATCACTGCCGGGATGGGTGGCGGCACGGGCACAGGAGCTGCGCCCGTCATCGCGCGCATCAGCAAGGAGATGGGCATCCTCACTGTGGGCATCGTCACGATACCTTTCAGATGGGAGGGACCCAAGAAAATCGACCAGGCTCTCGACGGCGTGGAAGAGATGGCAAAGCATGTAGACGCGCTTCTCGTCATCAACAACGAGCGTCTGCGCGATGTCTATTCCGACCTCAATGTGCTTGATGCTTTCGGCAAGGCCGACGACACCCTCTCTGTCGCCGCAAAGAGCATTGCCGAGATCATCACCGTGCGCGGCGTCATCAATCTCGACTTCCAGGATGTGAAAACCGTGCTCAAGGACGGCGGAATCGCCATCATGTCGACGGGCTACGGCGAGGGTGAGGGCCGTGTGAAGCAGGCCATCTTGGACGCTCTCCATTCTCCGCTGCTCAACAACAACGATGTCTACAACTCAAAGCGGATACTCCTCTCCATCGCCTTCAACAACGAGGGGGAGAACAACCAAGGGCTGCGAATGGAGGAGATGAACGACGTGAACGACTTCATGTCGCAGTTCAACGACAACTTCGAAATCAAGTGGGGCCTCTCCGTTGACCCCGACCTCGGCGACAAGGTGAAGGTCACGCTCCTCGCCACAGGGTTCGGCTTGAGGGACGTTGAGGGCATGGACGACCATATCGTTACGCGTTCCCGTCAGGAACAGGACGAGACCGACTCCAGGACGGCTGAAATAGAGGATGCCAAGAACCAGCGACGCTCGAAGTATTATGGCGACGGCGCTTCTACAAAAAACTACAAGCGTCATCCCCATATCTTCATCTTCAAGCCCGAGGAACTCGACAATGACGACATCATCCTCAAGGTGGACGACCTGCCCACCTACCAGCGCACCAGCCAGCAGTATCATAACATCCGCAGGCATTCGATTCCTACCGACAACAATGTCGTGATGGAGAAGAAAGTCCCCGTGCAGGGCACCATCAGCTTCTCCGACAACACATGATTCATCGACTGATAAAAAAATAATGTAATATGGCTTTGTTTGAACAAATCAGCGGAGACATCCAAAAGGCCATGAAGGCGCGCGACAAGGTGCGCCTTGAGACCCTCCGCAACATTAAGAAAGTGTTTCTCGAGGCTGCCACTGCTCCCGGAGCCAATGGCACGGTGGACGACGCCCAGGCGCTGAAAATCATCCAGAAGCTTGTGAAGCAGGGCGAGGAGAGCGCCGAGACCTACAAGCAGTGCAACCGCCCCGAGCTTGCACAGGGCGAGCTCGACCAGGTGGCGGTGATGAAGGAGTATCTTCCCAAACCTTTGTCGGCTGAGGAGATAGAGAAGGCCGTCGGCGACATCATCGCGCAGACGGGCGCCTCGAGCATGAAAGATATGGGCCGTGTAATGGGCATGGCCAACAAGCAGATGGCCGGCAAGGCTGACGGAAAGCAGATTGCCGACATCGTGAGAAGACTACTTGCTCACTAACAGATCATTTATCCAACATTCATAACAGATCTATTTAAACCGAAAAGGCAGCCGCTGTGAAGTGGTTGCCTTTTTTAGGCTGGTTCTATAAATTAGGCTGATAGAATAATCGATAAAGTGCAATTGTCGTTTCGGTCGTCTTCTGCATCTATCGGTCTCAAAACGTCAAGTCTCATCGGTCGTGTAGCCCGCTACACTCCCTCTTCAACTTACGTTTTGA
>SFCY01000174.1 GCA_004558865.1 Bacteroidales bacterium | reverse complement strand
TGCTCGTAAGGCCACCCCATCGCTTCAGACCCATAGCTCCGGTAGGAGCGTAAGCCTGGACATGACCATTTTCCTTCCCCTTTACATATAAACTTACCACGAATCCACGGAAAATATCCATTGAACGCAAAGATAAGCGGTCGAACATTATTTTAGGGCCGGCGCAAGGCACGACCCCTGCAAGCGGATGCACGTGTCCCCTTCAAAACTGTTCATTCCCCTCCCTCTTAGGGAGGGGGCAGGGGTGGGTCTTTGGGTCTTTTCTTTTTATTCTATACAGCGTCAGCCCATGCGCGGCGTCGCGGCTCACAACCACGTAGCGGCGGGCGAGGATGTCGCGGATGTTGCAGTGGGGCGTGTCCTTCACCAATATCCACTTCGCGTTGCCGCGGGCGTAGCAGTCCCTCATCAATGGCCTCAGGCTTGGGCCGTTCTCTATCGCCCAATCCTGCATGCTGAAGAAGCGGTAGCAAGGCTTTCGGTTGTCATATATATAATAGGTGGGGTCCACTTCCCAGGCCACGAACGGCTCGTCGCGCCCTATGCCCCGCGTCATCGCCATGCCGGGATCTATCTCCTGCGGTTTTTGCATGTAGTCGCGGTACACGCGGATGTGGTTGGCGAAGAACAGCGCTGTGTACGCCGCCACGCCATACAGCGCCCAGCGGGCCACTTTCCATCTGCGCCCCATCTCTCCCAGCTCCGTCATTGCCACGAATATCGCCGGCAGGTAGGAGATAGCATAGTTGGCGTTGCAGTAGCTCCGCACGAGCCACACCAGCGTGAGCAGCGATGCCGCGCCCCATACCACAGCCTGCAGCCTTTTTTCCTTCTTCGCGATGGCTATGGCGGCATATACCACCGTGGCAATCAGGCAGATGAAATAGGCCGCGAAATACAGTGGGTAGCTTGGCGTGAGGTCGTTCACCGCCGAGGCCGACGAGTGGAGGGCGTACTCCATGTTGTAGCTCAACATGGCGTACCACATTTCGCCCAACGCCCCATGCGCCGCGAAATAAACTGCGAACGGCACGAAGACCACCGCAAACCCACCCGTGAACGACAGGATGTTGGCACCCAAGTTGCGCCACAGTCCCTTCCCCATCAGCACCAAGGCGATGGCCGCCACCAGCCATACGAGCAGCATGGCGTTGGTGAGCCGCGACAGCAGGCACGACGCGGCGAACATGCCGTAGACGAAGGCGTAGCCCCAGGGGTGGGCGAACCGCCCCGCGGCCATTCCCCGCGACCACTCGTGGATGAGCATCACCGACCACACGGCCAGCACCAGGTTGGTGTCGCCCACCTGGTTGCCGCCCGAGCAGATGATGGTGTAGGCCATCAGGAACACGGCGTTGTAGGCCCACGTGCGCCGCAGCGTGCAGTGGCGGCGCAGGTAGTAGTGGCTCAGCGTCAGCACCGCCACGAGGTTGATGGTCTGCAGGATGAAGATGCCCATTTCGCCACGGGCCAGGCTGTGGCCAATCATGTTCATGAAGAAGATGATGGGGCCCTTGCTGTCCCACGTGTCCACGTAGGGCAGCTTGCCCTCGGCCCAGTTGGCGCCTATCACGCTGAACATCGACTGGTCGGCGCAGAAACTGTTCCACAGGGGGGAGTTGCTCAGGAAGATGAGCGTCAGCCCCAATGCCACCAAGGCATAGAGGGGCAGCTGCTTGAGGAGTTCTTTGCCCATGGTCTTAGTCGAGTTTCTCTTCGACGATGTATCTTGGCCGGTCCTTCACCTCCAAGTAGATTTTCCCGATGTATTCCCCCACCACGCCCATCGACACCAGCAGGCAGCCGCCCACGAACCATATCGAGAGCATCAGCGACGTCCATCCCGCCACGGTGTGGTGGAGGGCGAACGACGCCACCACATAGATGAGGATGAGGATGCTGATGGCGACGAAGGCCACGCCCAGGCCCAAGATCATCCTGATGGGGTGGATGCTGAACGACGTGATGCCGTTGGCGGCCAGGGCCACCATCTTCCCTAACGGGTATTTCGTCTCGCCCGCCATGCGTGGCCTGCGCGCATACGCCACGTTGGCCGTGCGGAATCCCATCAGCGGCACGATGCCCCTCAGGTATAGGTTGCGCTCCCTAAAGCCCAGGAGGGCTTTGGCGGCCCTGCGGCTCAGCAGCCGGAAGTCGGCCGAGTTGTAGACCGTCCTCACGCCGAGGGACTTCATCAGCCGGTAGAAGAGCTGTGCCGAGTTGCGTTTGAACCACGTGTCGCTGGAGCGGTCGTTGCGCACCCCGTTCACCACGTCGTAGCCCTCGCCGAAGCGCAGGGCCATCGTGGCTATCGCCTCCGGGTCGTCCTGCAGGTCGGCGTCGATGCTCACGATGGCGTCGGCCTTTTCCACCGCGTAGGCCAGTCCCGCCATGAGCGCGTTCTGGTGTCCCGCGTTGCCCGCCAGTTTGACGCCCTTGATGTGCGGGTCTTGGTCGTGGTGTTGGGCGATGATTTGCCAGGTGCGGTCTTTCGAGCCGTCGTCCACCATCACGAGCAGGTAGTCGGCGATGGCGTTCCCGCCCACCATCCTGTGCATGAGGCCGGTGAGCTGGTCGAGGGTGGCGGGCAGGGCCTCCTCCTCGTTGTAGCAGGGTATGACGAGGGCCAGCGTGAAGTTGCCGTGGCGTTCTTGTTGCTGTTCCATTGTTCTTTCTTTTGCGTCTTGTTTGGATATTGTCGCAAAGGTAGCGAAAAAAAGGCAAAGTGCTTCACGCTCGCGGATGTTTTTCTGAAAAAGGCAGACTCACACGGACAGACCCAGAATTTTTTGCCACGGACGTTCACAGACCAACACGGACTGATTGGTCGTCGTTCACAGACCAACACGGACTGATTGGTCGTCCCTGCGAGTGTGTGCTTGTCCGTGGCTGTTATCATTTGCCACGGACGTTCACAGACCAACACGGACAGATTGGTCGTCCGTGCGAGTCCGTGCTTGTCTGTGGCTGTTATCATTTGCCACGGACATTCACAGACCGACACGGACTGATTGGTCGTCTGTGCAAGTCCGTGCTTGTCTGTGGCCATTGTTTTTTGCCACGGACGTTTACAGACCAACACGTACTGCTTGGTCGTCCGTGCGAGTCCGTGCTTGTCCGTGGCTGTTATCATTTGCCACGGACGTTCACAGACCAACACGTACTGCTTGGTCGTCCGTGCGAGTCCGTGCTTGTCTGTGGCCATTGTTTTTTGCCACGCACGTTCACAGACCAACACGGACAGATTGGTCGTCCGTGCAAGTCCGTGCTTGTTTCTTTGCGTTCTTTGCGGCTTTGCGAGAAACTCTTCCTTGAAAATCCAAGAATTTCAGAAAAATTGTGTAAGTTTGCCGACAAGTAGGAGGCACGGCGTCCCGCCGTGCAAGCGTTTGCGTTCTCCCGCTGCGAACGTAGGAGGCACGGCGTCCCGCCGTGCAAGCAGGTGAAAAGGGATGTCCCAAGCATGATTGTGCGGCGGGACGCCGCACCTCCTATATAAAAATGTCATTATGGAGCAGAATATGAGAAAATACCCTGTGGGAATACAAACCTTCGCCGAACTGATTCGCGAGGGGTACATCTATGTGGACAAGACCGACCTGGTTTGGCAATTGGTCCACTATGGCAAGTATATCTTTATGAGCCGTCCGCGCCGCTTCGGCAAGTCGCTGCTCACCTCCACCTTGGAGTCCTACTTCCAAGGCGACAAGCAACTCTTCGAGGGGTTGAAGATCATGTCGCTCGAAAAGGAGTGGACGCAGTATCCCGTTCTGCACCTCGACCTCAGCGTGGCCAAGGGACAGGACAGCCCC
>SFCY01000045.1 GCA_004558865.1 Bacteroidales bacterium | reverse complement strand
GACTTGACGTTTTGAGACCGATAGATGCAGAAGACGACCGAAACGACAACTGCACTTTATCGATTATTCTATCAGCCTAATTTATAGAACCAGCCTAAACCTAATTTTTAGAACCGGCCTACATCCATAACAAAAACCATCGTGACAGTGCAAGCCGCTTTAAAAGCGGTTGGGGCATTTCTTTAGGGTCGGCGCAAGGCACGTCCCCTGCAACTGGTTCATTGCACTTCCCTGCCTCCCAAGGATAGGGACTTCAAAGCCCCCTGGGGTTGGTTGATTGCGGATAATCATTTTTTGTTTGCTGCCGTGTTCCCGTGTGCAAAAAATGTTGTATCTTTGCATCATATAGGAATATGAAAATCATAAAAGGAGAATTTTCCAAGGAATTGGCGCTGCAGCTCTCGCCCTCGATCAAGGCCGGATTTCCCAGTCCGGCCGAGGACTACATGCACGACTCGATAGACTTCAACCGCGACATCATCAAGAATCCCGAAGCCACTTTCTACGGGGTGGTGTCGGGCGACTCGATGATCGACGCGGGCATCAACGATGGCGACATAGCCGTGATTGACCGTTCGGTGGAGCCCACCGACGGCGACATCATCGTGGCCTTTGTCAACGAAGAGTTCACCATCAAATACCTTGACCTCACCCATCGCGGGGAGGGCTACATCGAGCTGCGCCCGGCCAACAGGAACTACAAGCCCATACGCATCGACAGCCTCGACGACTTCAAGGTGTGGGGCGTGGTGGTGTGGACCATCAAGAAGTGGAAGCGATAAATGAAGTATTATGCCATCTGCGACTGCGACAACTGCTATGTGAGTTGTGAGCGCGTGTTCCGTCCCGACCTCGAAGGCAAGCCCGTTGTTGTGCTGAGCAACAACGATGGCTGCGTCGTGGCCCGCAGCGCCGAGGCCAAGCGGCTCGGCGTCAAGGCCGGCACGCCCTACTACCAGTTGGCCACGCTCTTCCCCGACGTGAGGATAGCCGTGTTCTCAAGCAACTATGAGCTCTACGGCGAGTTGACAGGGCGCGTGATGGCCATCGTGCGTCAGATGGCTCCCCAATGCTTCCGCTACAGCATCGACGAAGCCTTCTGCATCCTCGACGGCTTCACGACCGAGCAGCTCGCAGCCTGGGGACATGGGCTCCACGACCGCATACTGCACAGCGTGGGCATACCCGTGAGCATCGGCATTGCGCCCACGAAGACACTGGCAAAGATGGCCAGCCACTACGCCAAGCACTACAGGGGCTACCACCACGTGTGCCTCATCGACACGGAGGAGAAACGGCGCAAGGCCCTGCAGCTCTATCCCATCGACGAGGTATGGGGCATAGGCCGACGCTACTGCAAGCGCTTGGAGAACCTGCAGGTGAAGACGGCGTGGGACTTCGCGCAGCACAACCGCGACTGGCTGAGGCTGACCTTTGGCAACATCGTGATAGAACGCACGTGGCGCGAGCTCAACGGCGAGGACTGCGTGCCTGACGAGCAGGTGACGTGGCGGCGCAATATGTGCGTGAGCCGCTCGTTCGACGGGATGATCACCGACCCTGGGCTGCTGGCCACCCACATCGCCAACTTCGCCGCCCACTGCGCGGAAAAGCTCCGCCGGCAAGCCACGTTGGCCTCGGTGGTCGGCGTGTTTGTCGACACCAACCACTTCCGCGACGACCTGCCGCAATACTGGAACATGACCGACGTGCCATTGGCCACGCCCACCGACTCCACGATGGTCATCATCAAGGCGGCCAACAGATGCCTGCGCCGCCTTTTCCGCACCGGCTACCACTATAAGCGGGCGGGAGTGGTCGTGATGGGCATCACACCGCGCCGCCCCCTGCAGCTCAACATGTTTGGCGACAGCCCAGAGCAACGCGAGAAAACGACCAAGCTCAACCGTGCCGTCGACCGCATCAACCGGGTAAACGGCCCCGAGACGGTCATCATGGCCGCGCAGCAATATCCCGGAGGGAAGAACTTTTCTGATGTCATCAAGCACGACTTCAAGAGTCCCAATCCCACTACACGCTGGAGCGACATCATCCGGCTGAAATGAACGAAGATAACATAAAGACCCCTTATCTAAACTACCTACCCCAACCTACCTAAACCACCTACCCTCCCCACAAAGGGAGGAAAACCCAACCAACCAAGAGCAAATGCCCAAACGGGCATTCAGCAACATCGCTGCAAGATGGGCTTCCAATAGCAAGGAGGAGGGCGCACCTTGTGCCGACCCTAATGGGAGGCGGAAAAGGCAGTCTGCAAAATTCGCTAAAGAGTTGCCATCACTTCGCCTACACTTAAAAAATGCAAAGATTTAGCTTTATTTTTTGTACAAGAAGATTTATTAGCTATATTTGCCAAGTATTATGGGAACATTGTACATCGTACCGACTCCGGTCGGCAATATGGAAGATATGACGCTTCGAGCCATTCGTGTGCTCAAGGAAGTGGACTTGATACTCGCGGAGGACACACGCACCTCTGGATTGCTGCTCAAGCACTTCGACATCAAGAACCATCTGATGTCGCACCACAAGTTCAATGAGCATGGCACTTCGGCGAGCATCGTGGAACGGCTGAAAGCCGGACAGGATGTGGCCCTCATCAGCGATGCGGGCACTCCCGGCATCAGCGACCCGGGCTTCTTCCTCTCGCGCGAGGCCTCCCGCGCCGGCATCGAGGTGGTCACCCTGCCCGGCGCCACAGCCTGCATCCCAGCCATCGTCTCCTCGGGCCTGCCCTGCGACAGGTTCTGCTTCGAGGGATTCCTGCCGCAGAAGAAGGGGCGGCAAAGCCATTTGGAGTCCTTGCGGGGCGAGGCGCGCACGATGGTGTTCTATGAGTCGCCCTTCCGCTTGGTGAAGACGCTGCGCCAGTTGGCGGAGGTGTTCGGCTCCGACAGGCAGGTGAGCGTGGCGCGTGAGATTTCCAAGGTTCACGAGGAACACGTGCAGGGAACGCTCGATGAGGTGGCGACCCACTTCGAGACCACTCCGCCCAAGGGCGAGATCGTGATTGTGGTGGCAGGAGCCCCCAAGACCAAGACAAAAAGCACTGTCGGCGAGGGAGTGGAAGCCCCCTAACCAGCAGATTACCAAATTATAAAAATTACTTAATAAACATTTGAGATGAAAAAGCTAATATTTTTCGCATGTCTGCTCGTCGTCTTCCTCGGGTCATGCAACAATAAGGAGGCGCAGCAAAGCCCCAATTCGGCTCAAACGGATTCACTCTCAAAAATCATTGAGCAGAAAGACAATGAGTTGAATGATATGATGGGAACCCTCAACGAGATTCAGGAGGGCTTCCGTGAGATAAACGAGGCCGAGAACCGCGTCACTATTGCCAAGGACGGCGAGGGGACAAACAAGAAGGCGCAAATACGCGAGAACATCAAGTTCATTTCTGAGCGCATGGCCCGCAACCGCGAGCTGATAAAGAAACTGCAGGAGCAGCTCCGCACCAGCTCCATCAAGGGCGACCAGTTCAAGACCACCATCGACAATCTGACCAAACAGTTGCAGGAGAAGGACCAGCAGCTACAGCAGCTGCGAGCCGAGCTCGACGCCAAGGACATCCATATCTCTGAGTTGGATGAGACCATCAACAACCTCAACACCGACGTGAGCAACCTCAAGACGGAGAGCGAGGACAAGAGCAAGACCATCAGCTCGCAGGACCGACAGCTCAACACCGCCTGGTATGTCTTCGGCACCAAGAAGGAACTGCGCGAGCAGCGCATTCTGGATGGCAGCAAGGTGATGCGCGGCAACTTCAACAAGAACTATTTCACGAAGATTGACATCCGCGACACCCGCGAGATAAAGCTCTACTCAAAGTCGGCCGAAATCAAGACCGTCCACCCCAGTGGGAGCTACACCTTGGAGCGCGATGCCAACAAGCAGTATGTGCTGCGCATCACAAATCCGCAGAACTTCTGGTCCACAAGCAAGTACCTTGTGATTGTAGTGAAGTGAGAAAATCCCTAAGGGCAAATAGCCTTGGGCAATGAACATAAAAGCTTGGCAGAGAGCGGCTATCCACACTCTGCCAAGCTTTTCCGTTTCTTCACGGCCATGACTTCACCAACCACTATTCGCCTTCAGGGGGATTCGTGTTTTATTATGGTCGGTTCTAAAGGCTGGTTCTATAGGCTGATTCTATAAATTAGGTCGAGTCGTATTGTGCCCAGCGCCCACCTTTCTCGCCATGGCAGAGTCCAAGCAAGCTTGGCTCTGCCCATTTGGCTTATCGAAAAGGTTGGGCTCAGCGCCCACCTTTTCTCGCCATGGCAGAATCCAAGCAAGCTTGGCTCTGCCCATTTGGCTTATCGAAAAGGTTCTGCAAGATATCGGGATTCAAAACGTAAGTTGAAGAGGGAGTGTAGCAGGCTACACGACAGATGAGACGTGACGCTTTAAGACCGATAGATGCAGAAAACGACCGAAACGACATGTATCCGTATCGTCTAATTTTCTAAAACTATTTTTTAGAACCGGCCTTTATGATTATCCACAAACATCCAACTGCAGCAGCTGCGCAAGGCTTCGCTGCCTTTGGACGGGCGGGGCATTATGGCCTTCTCTCCTTAAAGAACCGTTGCATCAGCCCACGGCATTCAGCCTCCATCACGCCCTTTTCCACCTCGCATTTGGGGTGGAGGGCGTGGGGCGCGTAGCGGGTGTAGCCACGCTTCTCGTCGGCAGCCCCATATACAAGCCGGGAGACTTGTGCCCAACCGATGGCCCCGGCGCACATCACGCAGGGCTCCACGGTGACGTAGAGCGTGCATCCCTGCAGGTATTTGCCGCCAAGGGCATTGGCGGCCGAGGTAATGGCTTGCATTTCGGCATGGGCGGTCACGTCGCGGAGCATTTCCGTGAGATTGTGGCCACGGCCAATGATGCGTCCGCGGCTCACCACCACGCATCCCACAGGCACCTCTCCAGCATCCATCGCAGCCTCGGCCTCGCGCAATGCCATTCGCATGAATTGATTGTCTTCTTCTTTCATGCTTGCAAAAATACCACATTCATTTTGTTAATACAAATAAAAGTCGTATTTTTGCCCATGGCTAATCAATAATCTCGAAATGGTTTCACTAAAATCAATGTTCAAGAGGAAGAAAGAGGACGCTTCGGTGCGCGTTCTCAGGCTTGAGGAAGTGGACAGCACCAACAGTTTCCTGCTCTCCCATCATCCCGCCGAAGGCGAGAAGATGACCGTGGCCGTGGCCGACTATCAGACTGCCGGACGTGGACAGGGCGACAACAAGTGGGAGAGCGAGCGGGGCAAGAACCTCACCCTCTCCATCCTGCTCCATCCTGTGATGGTGCCGCTGCAGCGACAGTTCCTCCTGTCCATGATGGGAGGTGTCGCCCTGAAGATGGCGCTTGCCAACTACACGGACGACATCACGCTGAAATGGCCCAACGATGTGTATTGGAAAGACAGCAAGCTCAGTGGCACGCTCATCGAGACTACGATAGCCGGCGGCCATATCAACAACTGCGTGTTTGGAATCGGCCTCAACGTCAACCAGACCGAGTTCCACAGCGACGCGCCCAATCCCGTCTCCCTCATACAGATCCTCGGCCATGAGGTGGACCGCGAGCGGCTTCTGAGGGAAATCATCAAGGCGTTCAAATACTGCTACTCGCTGGTGGAGAATGGCGACTACACCGATGTGGCGGCGCTCTATCACGACTCGCTCTACCGCAAGCACGGCTTCCATGCCTACCGCGACAAGGACGGCGAGTTTGAGGCCGCCATCGTGGAGGTGGAGGACAATGGCCACCTCATTCTCCGCGACCACGAGGGCGCCATGCGTGAGTATGCCTTCAAGGAAGTCAGATTCATTTCATAATTTGCAAAGTTGGCATGCCCCGCCGGCGATACAGCCGCGAATGTCGTGTATGTTGCCGTATTACGGCAACTCCAAACAGAAACACAGAACAACAGCTAAATATTTATGGCAAGATTTAAAAGAATACTGCTCAAGCTCTCCGGCGAGAGCCTTATGGGCAAGCAGAACTACGGAATCGACCCGGACAGGCTGGGCGACTATGCCCGCCAAATCAAGGAAGTGCACGACATGGGTGTCGAGATAGGCATCGTGATTGGCGGCGGCAACATCTTCCGCGGCCTCAGCGGCTCGCAGAAAGGCTTCGACCGCGTGAAAGGCGACCAGATGGGCATGTGCGCCACGGTGATCAACTCGCTGGCCTTGAGCTCCGCCCTCGGCGCAATCGGTGTGAGGACAAAGGTGATGACGGCTATCCGCATGGAACCCATCGGCGAGTTCTACAACAAGTGGAAGGCCATAGAGGCACTCGAGGCCGACTACATCTGCATCTTCTCCGCCGGAACGGGCAATCCCTACTTCACCACCGACACGGGATCGTCGCTGCGCGGCATAGAGATTGAGGCCGACGTGATGCTGAAGGGCACACGCGTGGACGGTGTCTACACGGCCGACCCTGAGAAAGACCCCTCTGCGACAAAGTTTGAGGAGATCACCTTCGACGAGATCTACAACCGCAACCTGCGTGTGATGGACCTCACCGCCACCACCATGTGCAAGGAAAACCACCTGCCCATCTATGTGTTCAACATGGATAAGGTGGGCAACCTGAAAAGGGTGATGGAGGGCGAGAACATCGGCACACTCGTCCACGAGTAGAAGAAGCCGCCTCGGGGCGATGAAACCATAAAGGGCGCAGCCACACAATGCCTTGTGGCTACGCCCTTTTCTGTGTGTGTATCCTCCAAGGGCAGGCTCCCGCCTCCCCATCGCTTCAGACCCACACCTTTGGTGGCAAGCCTGTCCATGATTTTCTATTACCATTTACTCATTGGCGAAGTCAGGACTATACGAAATGAAGCAACATATCCAATCCACGGAAAATATCCATTGAACCCTTAATTGGCTTGGGGCGTGGCGGAGAAGAAGCGTGTCAATACCATTGCACGGCATTGCTGTAGCCGCTGCGCTTGTCGTATTTCAGAGCGTCGGTGAGCGTGGAGGCATTGGCGCGGAACGAGAAGTTGTAGCTCGTATAGGGTTTCAGCACCACCGAGCAGCTCATGTTGAAACAGTGGAGGTCGCGCTGCAGTGAGGCCGTTGTCATGGAGAGGTCGTGGTTCTCGAAGTCGTAGCCCGAGGAGAACGAGATGTTCCATCCGTCGGCAATGCGGATGTTGCCGCTCACGTTGAGTGTCTGCGTGAACTTGTAGGGATAGCGCATGCGCTTGGTGTTGAATTTGCCCTGGGCATTCTCGCGCATGGTGATGCCGTAGCCGAACGTCAGCGACCAAGGCATGGAGAAGCGCATGTAGCCGTCGTCGTCGGTCTCGGCCTTGCTTCCCGCTGACTTTTTCTTTGCCCCGCGCTGTCCTTTTATCATGTCGTCGTCAACGTTGCTCTCGATGTTGGTGTCCACTCCCTCCTCATCGTCGTTGTTGGCATTGTCACTGTCGTCTTCGTCGCCGTGTCCAAACCATTTCTTGATTTTGTCGGGGGTCAGCGTGAACGAAATGTTCTGGCTCATGCCCAGGAATCGGCCGAATCGGCCGTAGCCCCACTCCGTGTGGTTGCCCACGTAGGGATGTCCGTCCTTGTCGAGTTCGTAGGCGTAGGTGGCGAACACGGCGTCGAGGTTGAACGTGTAGTTCTTCCACCATTTCAGTCGCAGGTGGGTGCTGAGGTCGCTCCAGCGGTGGTAGTCGGCAAACATGTTGTAGCTCATGCTGGCTCCAAGCTCGTCGATGATGCTTATCTTCTTGATGCCTGT
Organism: Bacteroidales bacterium; assembly: GCA_004558865.1. Taxonomy (GTDB): domain Bacteria; phylum Bacteroidota; class Bacteroidia; order Bacteroidales; family Bacteroidaceae; genus Prevotella. The sequence goes on along the minus strand of SFCY01000045.1, from coordinate 9,785 downwards.
AGAGTCTTTGTCGCTCCTTATCTTCATCTCGATGTTGTTGCTCACCGAGAAGGATACGCTTCCCGTGCGTCCGCGTCCGGGCACGCCGTAGAGTCCGCTGCGGTAGGGCGAGTATTCCACCAACTCCACAGAGCCGTCGCTGTTGGTGCGCTGGTAGGTCTCGTAGTAGCGGCTTCCGCAGTCGGGCGCGTAGGAGAAGCTCACGGTGGGTGTGAAGACGTGGCGCACGGCCTGTATCTTGTCGCCGAAGACTTTGCGGTTGGGGATGAACATGCCGTAGATCTTCGTGCTGGCTGAGACGGAGGCGTTCCAGTTGTAGACGTTGTAGAAGCCGAATGTGGTGTCGGCCACCGTTGTCTGCGCGGCCTCGTCCCACGATAGGCTCTCCTTCTTGAGATACATGCGGTCGGTGAGGCTCACGCCGAGCGTCATGTTGATATATTTGGCCAGTGTGAAGTTGCCGTTGATGGGAATGTTGTGCTGGAATCCGTTGCGCCATTCCTTGGCCAGGTTGCTGTGGAGGATGTGGCTCTCGGTGGTGGTGATGGAGTTTGACAGCTGCCCCGTATAGCTCATTGAGATCTTCTCATACCACCGTTCCCTGCCCACCATCTGCTGGCGGCGGAAGGGGTAGAAGCGCGATATGTTGATGTTGAGGTCGGGCAGCGTCATGCTCAGTTCGTTGGTCCTCATGTTCTGCGAGAGGTTGGCCGAGGAGCTGAGAGTCATGCCGATGCTGGAGAAGCCCGTGCTCCAACTCACCGACGAGGTGCGCGTGCTCTGCGTCATGGTCTGCGGGTTGTACATGCTGTTGAGGTTGTTGCGCTCATAGCTTTCCGAGGCGAAGTTGACGCTTGCCGAGAGGGTGGAGAAGGGGTTGGCCTTGGAGTCTTGCCTGTGGCTCCACTGCACCTTGAAGCTCTCCTGCTTGGTGTAGTCGGGCATGCCTTTGTCGCCGGTCTTGGTGTTCTGGTAGCTCAGGTATACCGAGCCGTTGTATTTGTAGCGTTTGTTGTAGTTGGAGGCCGCTGAGATGCCCCACGAGCCTTTGGTGTAGATTTCGCCTAAGAGCTTGAGGTCCCACTTGTCGCTCATGGCAAAGTAGTAGCCACCGTCGCGAAGGTAGAATCCACGGTCGTTCTCGTCGCCGTAGGTGGGCATGATGAATCCCGAGGAATAGTGCTTTGTGAAGGGGAAGAAGCCGTAGGGGATGGCCAAGGGCAGCGGCACGTCGGCCACAACGAGGTAGGCCGGGCCGAACACCACGTCCTTGTTGGGGCGCACCTTGGCGCGGCTCAGGGCGATGTAGAAGTCGGGGTCGGGCTTGTCGCAGGTGGTGTAGCGGCCATGCTGCAGGTAGATGTCGCCATTGTCCATGCGTTTCGAGAGCCGGCTGGTGATGTAGCCTTCCTCCTGCTGTGTGGCCACGTTGTTGATGAGTCCCTTCTTGGTCTTGAAGTTGAAGGCCATGGTGTCGCTCTCGTAGGAATCGGAGCCCATCTTGAACACGGGTGTGCCGGAGAGCTTCTTCTTCGCAGTGTCCATTGCCCCGGTGGCGTGAACGATGCTGCTGTCGAGATTGAGCCTCACCTTCTCGCTCTCCAAGTCCATGCCCTCGTATTTCACGGTGGCCTTGCCGTAGAGATGGGCCAGTTTGGAGTTGGCGTCATACACCAGCGAGTCGTTGGCCGAGTAGTTGACGGGCGCCTCAATGCTGTTTTTCTTTGTTCGGTTGAGCGAGTCGAGGTGGATGGAGTCGTCGATGGCCTTGTTGTGTCGCCATACGGCCAACTCCAACGAGTCCATCTTCGTGGTGTCGTTGGGATTGTTGCCGATGGAGTCGGAGTCACTCACGGTCTCGATGCTTTTCCTTGCGTGGCGTTTCTGCGGCGACAGCATGTTGCCTGCCACGACAAATACCGTGGCAGCCAAGAGAATCATTATGAAGGCGAAGCGTCTCATTAACCTGCAAAGTTACAAAAAAGTTGATAGGAATCCCGTGGGCGAAGGCTTTTTGTGGATGATGGATTCATTTTTTAACGTTTTCGGGTTCAAAGATGAGCGTCCATTCTTTGAACCTCTCGGCTCCCTCGGAACCGAACTTTGCGATGCTTCTCAGCGCGTGTCCATAGTCTTTCTCGCGTTCCGGGTGGGTCTTGCTGTAGAATTTGTCGGCATAGCAGATGACCTTCTCCTCCATGGTCTCGGGCAGGAAGTCCTGGTGGGGTAGGGGGAGGTTCTGCCTTAGAATCTCCTCCTTGGTGAGTCCTGCTCCTGTGTGGCGCTCACAAACGCGGGCATGGGCCTCAAAGCCTTCCTCGCGCAGCATGGCGGCGCCGATGCGTCCGTGGCAGATGTAGGGCTCGGTGCCGAAGCAGTATATGCCGGGGGCATTGCAGCGGCAGATGCCAATGTCGTGGAGCATGGCAGCCTCTTCAATGAATCTGCGGTCCATGCCCAATTCGGGGTGGGCGTCGCAAATCTTCAGCGCGCGCAGGCACACCAGTCGGCTGTGGGTTAGGAGAATGTAGCGCAGCTGGTTGTCTTCGGGATAATACCGGTCGATGATTCTCTGATAATCCATCTCTGTTTTTTGTCTTGTTCCTTTTCTGTCTGCAAAGGTACGACTAATATGAAAGAAGACAAAGCAAAAGGCGTAAAAGTTGTCGCCCCGGGCGGTGGCCTGCTGGCTATCGGGAGAATCGAGGCCTCATTCGTCTGTAGGGCGGGTGTCGGCGCCGTGTCTGTCGCCTGCGCCAACCGTAGGACGCTTGCCTGCGAAGGGGGTGTGTGGCCTCTTGCAGGCAAGTACCTTACCCCTTATAGGATTTTGCTGAAAACTTTCCAGTGTTGTTCTGTGAACGCCCGTGGCAAAAATAATGGCCACAGACGAACACGGACTATCACAGACGAGCAGTCAGTCCGTGTCAGTCTGTGGATGTCCGTGGCATATATTATAAGAGAGCAGCGCAATTCGATAAATATGAAAAGGGGAGGATGCCATTTGGCCTTCTCCCCTTGTTGCGGATCGTAAAGTTCTCTCTTCTGTTTCTGGGCGGATGGCATGCATGGATGCCGTTCCGCAGTGAGCTCATTGCTCGGCGTCAGCCTTCTTCCATTCCGACATCAGCGTGTAGGCACCCGTTTGGGCTATGGTCTCCGAGGCAGCGAGGCCGGAGACAATCTCAGTGAAACCGTTGGCGCTCTGGCCGGTACGCACCTCGCGGGGCGTGAACACCATTCGGCCGCCGTCCTTCTTGGCGATGAACACGTAGTGGCGGTCGCCGTCGGTGGCGATGGCGTTCTGGCTGACGGCGAGCCGACGCGTTCCGCCAGAGCGTATGGTCGCCGTGACGTATGAGCCCGGCACAAGTCTGTCGCGCCCCGACGTGATGGCCACACGCACATGGACGGCGCGCGTGTTGCTGTCGAACATGTTGCCCACCGACACCACTTTTCCCGCATACTTTCCCGGGGATGACTTCGAGGCCAACTCCACTTCGCTGCCGGCTTTCACTTTGCCCAAGTCGTTCTCGAAGACCAACACGTCGGCGTAGATGTTGTCCGTATTGACGATGGTGAAGAGCGACGACTGGGGGTCGGCGTATTGGCCTACCGTGGCGGCCACCGTCTCCACCGTGCCGGCGATGGGACTCTTGATGGCTATGGCGGCCACGGTGCGCCCTGCCCTCACCGCACTCAGGCTGATGCCAAAGAGCGAGAGCTGGCGGCCCGTCACATTCAGCTCGGCCTGCAGTTGGCGATATTCGGAGCTGATGAGCTGGAAGTCCTTGCCCGCCCCGACTTTCGACGCATAGAGCGTCTTCTGCCGCTGGTATTCCTTGGCCACATACTCCATTCTGCTGCTTGCCGCCAAGTAGCGGCCTTGGAGGTCGAGCAGGTCGGGATGGCTGACGAGGGCGAGCGTCTGTCCACGGCCCACCCGCTGGCCCTCCACCACGAGGATGCGCTTCACGTTGGCGCCGATGGGCGATGCCACGCTGGCCTCGCTCTGGGGCAAGACCTTCATTGAGCCATTGGCTTTGACGATGTCGGTGAAGGTCTGCATGCTGGCTTTCCCGTAGGTGATGCGTTGCTGGTCCGCGGCCTTGCCGTCTAAGGCGAATGTCTCCGCAGCGGCTGTTTCGGGCTGTGCGGGAGCGTTGTTGTTGGGTTGGTTGCTGCACGACATGAGCGTCGCCATGCCGATGAGAAAGGAAAATATGCTTGTTCTCATTGTGATGTTGTTGATGGATGGTTAATAATAAATCAGGTTATACTTGGATTCGAGCATACGGGTGTAGGTGTCCACGAAGTTCATCTCCGTGGCGAGGGCGTCGTTCATGCTCTGTATGAAGTCGAGATAGCCAATGCTGCCCTCCCGGTAGGAGAGTGCGGCCATGCGCTGCTGTTCCCGTGCCAAGGGCAGGGCGTGGCTCTGGTAGTAGGCCACGCTCTCTCGGCATTTGTCATACTCGGCCTGCAGTGTGGCCTTCTTGTTGGCGAGGTTTCGTGTGGTGGCCTCTGCCTCTGCCATGGCTCGCTCTGTGGAGAGCTGCGCGGCCCTCACGGCGGCGCGGGTGGAGCCAAAGGCAATGGGGATGCTCAGGCCCACCTGCCAGGCATAGAAGCCATTCCGGCTCCCTATGCGCTGCATGCCCGCCTCCACAAACAACTTGGGCAACCGCTGCGACTTGGCTTCCGCCACCGCAGCCTGTGAGAGGCTCACAGCCTGTCGGCCAAGCGCCACGTTGGGATGCTCGCCTTGTGGAAGCAGGCTCGTGGCGAGGGGACTGTCGTCGGGAGCCTCGGCTGTGTAGAGGGTGTCGGCCGAGAGCCATCGGCTGAGGTTCAGGTGGGCCGTATTGAGGTCTTTCCTTGCCTCGGCCAGGGCCAGGCTGACCTGCTGGCTCTTGTTGAGGGCGGTCTGGCATTCGAGAAGCGAGACGGCCTGGGTCTCGTATCTCAATTTGGCCACTCGCGAGAAGTCGGCATAGAGCGAGTCCATGCGCAGCATGTTCTCATAGCGCAGGCGGGCGGCATAGTCGTTGATGAAGTCTGCGCACACCTGTCGGGCCAGGTCCCTTTTCACCACCGCGGTCTCGGCCTCGGCCACCGAGGCTTGTGCCTTGAGGCAGCGGCGCGTGCCGGCCGCCCCAAAGGGGTCGATGTTCTGGCGCAGCCGGGCCAGAGTGTACACAGCGTCGTTGTTGTGGCCTATCTCCTCGCCGCCTCCGCTCAGTTCCATGTCGCCGAAGGCCGAGACCGACTTGGAGAGCGCCGCCGCGCTCCGGGCCTGCAGTTGGCTCGCACGGATGGAGGGATAGTCGCGCAAGGCCTTGCCCACGGCTGCGTCGAGGGTGATGCGCTGCTGCGCCGTGAGGGGGAGGGCTGATGCCATGAGTGCCATGGCTGTAATTATCTTTCTCATATTGTCTTGTCTTGTTGGGGATGTTGATGGCTATTTGGATGGTTGTCTTTTGCTGGCCCGCCGCTTGATGATGGCATACAGCACGGGCAGAAGCACGAGAGTGAGCATGGTGGAGGTGAAGAGGCCGCCGATGACCACTGTGGCCAAGGGGCGCTGCACCTCGGCTCCGGCCGACGCGCTCACCGCCATGGGCAGGAAGCCGAGCATGGCCGCGGCGGCCGTGAGCATGATGGGGCGCAGTCGCTCGTGGGTGCCACGGTAGATGCGGCGCGCTATGTTGGTCATGCCCTCTTCCTCCAAGGCGTTGAACCGGTTGATGAGCACCAGTCCGTTGAGCACCGCCACGCCACTCAGCACGATGAAGCCCACGCCCGCCGAGATGCTGAAGGGCATGTCGCGCACCACGAGGGCTATCACGCCGCCGAGGGTGGCCAGAGGCACGGCCACATAGATCATCAGGGCCTCTACGACTGATTTCAGCGCGAGATAGAGCAGCAGGAAGATGATGATCAGGGCCACTGGCACGACCACCGCCATGCGCGATGTGGCTTCCTTGAGGTTCTTGAACGAGCCGTCGTAGGTGATGCGGTAGCCCGAGGGCAGCGAGAGCTTCTGCTGGATGGCCTTGTCGATGTCGGCCACCACCGAGGCCACGTCGCGGCCGCGGGCGTTGAGCCCCACATAGACACGCCGCGAGGCTCCGTCGCGCGAGATCTGCATGGGCGCTGGCTCATAGCTGATCGAGGCCAACTCGCTCATGGGCAGCTGCTGGCCGCCGGGGAGGTCCACGAGCAGGTCGCGGATGTCGTTGATGCTCCTGCGGTTGGCTTCGTTGAGGCGCAGTACCAGCGAGAAGCGCTTCTCGCCCTCAAACACCTCGCCGGCATAGCCGCCGGCGAAGGCTGTGCTGATGTACTGGTTGAGCTTCTCCACGTCCAGACCGTACTGGGCCAGCTTCGCCCGGTCGTATCTCACCGTGATCTGAGGCAGTCCCGACGTGCGCTCCATGGCCACGTCCCGAGCCCCGGGAATCTCCTGGATGATGTGTTCGAGCCGGTGGCCGATGGCGTTGAGCGTGTCGAGGTTCTCGCCATACACCTTCACGGCCACGTCCTCTCTGATTCCCGTCATCAACTCGTTGGTGCGGAGTTCCACGGGTTGGCTGAAGGCGCAGGTGATGCCGGGTATCTGGGCCAGGCGGGCCTCGATCTTGGCCAAGAGCTCTTTCTTGTCCTTTGCAGTCTTCCACTTGCTCTTGTCCTTCTCCAAGATGATGAAGCTGTCGGTGAAGTCCATGCCCATCGGGTCGTTGGGCACCGCCGAGACGCCTATGCGCCCGCACACGGTCTTCACCTCGGGAAACTCGTTGAGCAGCACGCGCTCCACCTCGGTCTCCCGCTCGATGGTCTCCGAGAGCGAACTGCCCGGACGGAGGAACAGCTGGAAGGCGATGTCGCCCTCATCGAGGCTGGGAACGAACTCGCCGCCCATGCGCTGGAACATCACCGCCGTGGCGGTGAAGACGGCCAGTGTGAGGCCAATCACCGTTGTCTTGTGCTTGAGCGAGAACCGCAGGGCGGGTTGGTAGAGGGTGTAGGCGATGCGCATGATGAGGCGGCTCAGTCGAACGGTCTGATGCTCGGCCTTTTGCAGCCAGCGCCATCGGCTCACCGTGGGGCCGTTGAGCACGGCCGTCATCATCGGCACGTAGGTCAGGCAGAGCAGTATGGCGCCGGCCAAGGCGTAGGCGAAGGTGAATGCCATGGGCTGGAACATCTTGCCGCTCACGCCCGAAAGGAACAGGATGGGGGTGAACACCAAGAGGATGATGACTTGGCCGAAAAAGGCGGAGTGCATCATACCGCCGGCTGCCTTTCCAGTGAGCCTGTTGACGGTGGCCTGCGACACGGCGCTCTTGCCGAAGCCCGTGGTCTTGAGATAGCGTTCCAGCTCGTGCACTGTCCCCTCCACGATGATGACCGCACCGTCTACGATGATTCCGAAGTCGATGGCCCCGAGGCTCATCAGGTTGGCCCACACTCCCGTGAGCCTCATGAGGATGAAGGCGAAGAGCAGCGAGATGGGGATGAGCGACGCCGTGATGATGCCTCCGCGTATGCTGCCCAAGAGCAGCACGAGGACGAACACCACGATGAGCGCGCCCTCTATGAGGTTGCGGGCTATGGTGGAGGTGGTGCGCTGGATGAGGTCGGAACGGTCGAGGAAGGGTTCAATCCTGACGCCCGGCGGCAGGGTGCGCTGTACCTCGGCCACACGTTTCTTCACATCCTCAATGACCTTGGAGCTGTTGGAGCCCTTGAGCATCATGATGGCTCCGCCCACGGCCTCGTGGCCGTCCTGGGTGAACGCTCCGTAGCGCACCTGGCTGCCGTATTTCACGTCGTCGGCCACATCGCCCACGGTGATGGGCGCACCGCCCGCCACGTTGGCCACCACGATGCTCTTGATGTCGTCGACGCTCTTCACCACGCCCTCGCCCCGGATGAAGTGGCTTTGGTGGTCGCGCTCTATGTAGGCGCCGCCGGTGTTGACATTGTTCTTGGACAGCGCGTCGAAGATCTGGGCTATGCTCACGCCGGCCGCGTTGAGGCGGTCGGGCGAGAAGGCTATCTCATACTGCTTGATGCTTCCGCCCATGGAGTTGACCTCCACCACACCTGGTATCATGGAGAGCTGGCGGCGCACGGTCCAGTCCTGTATGGTGCGCAGTTGCTGTGGCGTGTAGAGTGAGGTGTCGGCCTTGAGGCTGTAGAGGTATATCTCGCCCAAGCCCGTGGTGATGGGCCCCATCTCGGGGCTGCCCATCCCCTCGGGTATCTCCTCGCGCACGGCGCTCAGCTTCTCTTGCACCAACTGCCGGGGCAGATAGGTGCCCATGTTGTCCTTGAAGATGACGGTCACCAACGAGAGGCCGAAGCGCGACACGCTTCTCACGTCCTCCACGCCGGGCAGGTTGGCCATGGCCATCTCCACAGGATAGGTGATGAACTGCTCAATGTCTGTTGTCGATAGGTTTTGCGCCACCGTGATGACCTGCACCTGGTTGTTGGTGATGTCGGGTGTGGAGTCTACACTGATGGTCTTCATGGACCAAAGGCCGCCAATGATGATGACGACGACCAATAGGCACACCATAAACCTATGGCTGATGGAATAGTCGATGATTTTTCTGATCATAATGGTAGTCTGTAATGTTTCTGCATGAGGCTTCCCAGCCGGCCGCTCTTCTGTGGGGGAGGGCAATCCCAATCCCCGTCGATTTTTGGCATAGCGTATGGAAGTCCCAACAGATGTGTAAGGAGTTAACTATGGTTTTGGAAAGTTTGTTGTCGGTTTTTATGCCTTGGGCAGGTTTGGGCCAAAGCCATGGTTTGTGGAAGCTTGTGCCCATGCACAACGCTTCCCATTACCCTGATGTCAGGCACAGGGAGGCCCGCGAAGGCCCATGCGCGTTTGTCGCCACGACAAAAGCGCCCTCTCATAAAAAACTGATGGTAGGAGATGGCAATTGGTGACGGCAGGTTGTGGACATTCCACTTCGCAGCCCATGAGGATGCCTGATCCGAAGAACCCATGATGCGGGTTGGCGGCCTGCCCCGTCTGGACCATCTTCACATTGCCTGCCGACAGGTAGTGGAGCGTGTGGTCGGTGTTGTTGTCCTCCTGCTGGCTGTCCTGAGCCCCGTTGTCGCAACATTCGGACAACTCCAAGTACATCATCTCTCCGTGATGGTGATGATGCACTCCCACTGCTATCATTGTGAGCACAATGGCAAGGCTGATTACGATTATGGACAGTCTTTTGTTCATTCAGCCGCAAAGGTAAAGATTTTATTTCATATTTACAAATATTACAAACTATTTTTTATGACAAGATGTTTGTTCTCTATCGTTTATGTGCTTCGATGCCTCCCACAGCGTGGATTGTCTGCCGCAATAAGGCTGCTCGGGAGGTCCGCTGCCCTCAGCGGGCATCAATGTTTGTTTCAGAGGTATTGTGGCGCACAGTGGGGTGTGGCCTTTGCGGTCTTTGCGGCTTTGCGAGAGCTATTGATGTGCGCACTCAGTGCTTCGCGCTTCTTCGAGGCTCAGAGTCCACACAGCCCCGCGTCCCTCGCCCGGGCTGCGCTACGCTTGCAAGGGGTTAGAGAGAGGTCGCCTCTTCGAGGCACATGTATCAACCAAATGTAAAAGTAATGTTTAACCGGGTCAACCAACATTAAAAATAAGGCTTAAAGTGGCACAGCGGATATTTTCCGTGGAATCATGGTAAGTTTATATGTAAAGGGGAAGGAAAATGGTCATGTCCAGGCTTACGCTCCTACCGGAGCTA
>SFCY01000044.1 GCA_004558865.1 Bacteroidales bacterium | reverse complement strand
GTTAAGTGAAATTTTCGACATGGCAAAATCCTGAGCAACATTTTGCTGCTCAGGAACTTATAAATAAATCTAAATTAAAGTGCTGCGGATTCTAGGATATATATAATGACCAGCCTCGGAGAGGCTGAATCATCAATAACCCCAGACTGCGGCGCTATCGCCGCAGTCTGGGGTTGACGGTCAAGCGGGGACTCGTACACCGTGCCTCGAAGACGCACGGTAGCGCGAAGCGCGCAATAATGAACAGAACCGACGGCAAGACAAGCACGGCAAATGCCAATCATGGATGATGAATAAAACAAACGCCGTCCCCACACAATTTGCAGGGACGGCGCCTTTATTAAAATCTCGTGAAGCTTGAAAAGCCTCACCTCACGATGATCTTCTTCACGCTGCCATCGCTCATCTTGACGATGTTCAGACCCTTGGCGGGAGCGGAGAGACGCTTGCCGTCGAGGCTGTAGAAGCTCTCGGCCTTGGCGTTGGCAGTCTCATCCACAGTAGAGATGCCAGTGGGATCGACGGCACGGCCCTTTGCTGCGTTGACGCAGCGGTTGCCGTCCTGCGTGTCGAGCATGACGACAATCACGTCATAGTCGAGTTTCTGACCCTTGATGATGCTGTTGCTGCTCAAGTCGAAGCTGTAGCTGTAGGTGTTCTCCTCGCTCTCCTTCACCGTGGCGGGCAGACTGTTGGCGATGCCAAACTTTCCGGAACGATCGATGATGACGAAGTTGAAAACCAGACCAGTAACAGTTGATGCTCCCTGCGTGAATTGCTTCAAATCTTCCTCAGGGTATTTTGAGGCGTAGCCGGGGTAATAGTTTTCCTGTCCCCAACCATCACCTGTACCAGTGAAGCCGTTGCCCGTAAGGATGAAGCCGAGCTGATAGCGGTCGTTGAGCGTCATGTCGGCGGGGAACTTCACCTTGGCGGTGGCATTGACCTTGTTGTTCTCCAACTTGGCCTCCACGGCGATGTCGGCCACACCGTTGAGGGCAGCATACTGCTTGTACACCTCCTGTACGCCATAGTTGTCGCCGAAATAGGCGTCAGTCTCATGCACCCTGTCAATAAACGCAGTGGGGAAGCCCTCCACATCATTGGGGAAGTCGCCCGTATACTCCATCGGCTCATAAGTTTGACCACCATAGTGGTAGGCCACACCGCAGAAGTCGTCGCCGTAGGCCTTGTAGAGGTTCTCCATTCCAACGAAGCCACGCGGACACCAGCCGCACCACGTGCCGGTGTATTCCTCCATCAGCGGACGCTTGGTGGGAATGAACGCCATGGAAACCACTGTGGCCGAAGCCTCATTGGCGGTGGACTTATTGGCTTGGCCGTTCACCTTGTCTACGGTAATCTTGAGCGGCAGCGACCCTTTCTGCTCAACCTTGGGCAAGGTGAGCGTGAAGGTGGCCGTCTGGTTGAAGTAGCCGGGGATGGCCGTCGGCAAATCGACGTGGCGGCTCTCGCTCTTGCCCTGGAAAGTCAGCGTATAGTCGATGGACTTCACGCCATTGCAGCCCTTGTTGGTGACGGTGGCCTCAACGGTGGGCGTGGTGTTGATCTGCGCATACATGTCGCCCACGCTCAGCGTAGCGGCGTCGGTGAGGTCGGTATTGATGAGCACTTCCATGGCCGAAGCCTGACCAAGAGTCCCGCTCTTGTCGGTAAACTTGCGGTAGGTCCTCGTGGAGTGGATATAGAAGCCGTCGGGCTCAGTCTTGGAAACCACCACGATGGGGGCCTTGTTGTAGCTTGTGGCGGTGGTCTTGAGGGTGTAGCCCACGTAGACGCCATCGCTCGTGATGGTGTAGGGCTGCTTGAAGGTCACCTCCACGCTGCCTTTGGCCACATCGAAGGAGTCCACCTCGATGTCGGCCACATTCTCAGAGTTGGCCACATTGAGTTCCTTGGTCAGAAAGGCCGCACCCTTGGCCTGGAGCCCGGCAATGTCGTCGGGCATGGGAATGCGCACGCCGGTGATGGTGCTGCCCACCAGGCTTGCGTCGCTGATGCGGATGGCAACATCATAGTTTTCTTTCTTCTTGGTTCCCCAAGTCGTGGTCTGGTCGCCGCTGTGGCGGAAGCTGTAGACCATCTGCGTCTGGGCCGACGCCTCCATGACGCCAAAAGTCATGGCGAATGCAAGGAATGCAGACAGAGTAAAGATTCGTTTTAACATATAGCAAAGCATTTTAAGTGAATCAAAAAAAAATAAACAGTATTCATTTAGGAATCGGGGAGCATTGCCTCCCCGCGAGTCCACCAACGGCAACGGCCCCCTACGAGGAGGCCAAAGGCGTTAATACCAACATCATTCATTTGCAAAGATAAACAATTATTGAAAACAAACAAACAAATTGCTTGATTTTTTGTCGAATAGTTGAACCATCCCACAGGGAAATGGGTTGACGGCAGACACTTCCCGCCCAACTGCGACAAAAGGCTGCGCCAGCGGTTTTTGACGGCCGGCGCAGCCTTTGTTGCTCCTTGGTGGCTGCTGCGGGGCGGCAGCCATGCGATGTCCCTTTCTCCACCGCCTCCAAGGCGAGGGGCAGACGGGTGTGGTGTCGGTGTTAGAGCGGCATGACGAAGATGAAGGTGCGGATGATATAATAGGAGACGATGCCCGCCAGATAGCCTACAAAGGCTATCCAAGAGACGTGCTTCATGTACCATCCGAAAGTGATCTTCTCCAGCCCCATCACCACAACGCCCGCAGCCGAACCGATGATGAGTATCGAGCCGCCCACACCTGCGCAGTAGGCCAGCAGCTGCCAGAAGATGCCGTCCACGGCCATGTCGCCAACGGCCTGTACGGGATACATGCCCATGCAGCCGGCCACCAAAGGCACATTGTCGACGATGCTTGAGAGCACACCGATGATGCCGGTGACGAGATAGTGGTTGCCGTTGAAAGTGTCGTTGAGACACTTGCCCAAGGCGGTCAGCACGCCCACATCCTCCAGACAGGCCACGGCCATGAGGATGCCGAGGAAGAAGAGAATGGTGGACATGTCGATATTGTGGAGCAGGTTGGACACGCGCTTCTTCGTTCCGCCCTTGTCGCTCGTGCGGTGGAGGTTGCGGTAGAACACCTCTGTGGTGGTCCACAGCACACCCAGCACAAGGAGGATGCCCACGAAGGGAGGCAGATGGGTAAGAGCCTTGAACACAGGCACAAACATCAGACCACCCACACCGATGAAGAACACGGCCTTGCGCTGCGAGCTGGTGAAGTCGAGCACCTCATAGTCGCTCTTCATCTTCATGGGCGTGTCGCTCACGAGTTCGCCCTTCAGCCCCATCTGAAGGATGAGAGCGGGGATTACCATCGAGATGACGCTGGGGATGAGAATCTCGCTGATGACCCCGGCGGCGGTGATGACACCCTTGTTCCAAAGCATGATGGTGGTGACGTCGCCAATGGGCGAGAACGCACCACCCGAGTTGGCCGCGATGATGACCAACGAGGCGTAGATGATGCGGTCCTTGTGGTCGGGCACCAACTTGCGCAGAATCATGATCATCACGATACTCGTGGTCAGGTTGTCGAGGATGGCCGACAGGAAAAAGGTCATGATGGCGATGCGCCACAGCAACGCCCTCTTCGACTTGGTGTGCATCACCTTGCGCACCCAGTCGAAACCACCATTCTGGTCGACAATCTCCACAATCGTCATGGCGCCCATCAGGAAGAAGAGCGTCGTAGACGTGCTGCCCAAATGGTGCTCAATGCTGGAACTGACGGCGTTGACGAGGTCCTGCCCCTGCACGCCCGTGATGTAACTGCCCGGATCGAGCATGAACAGCGTCCAGCAAACCACAAACATCAGCAAGGCCACTGCGGCCTTGTTCACTTTCGTCACACTCTCCAAGGCTATGAACATGTAGCCCACGACGAAGCAGACGATAATTGCAATTGTTAACGAACTCATTATAATAAATTTGTAAGGTTTTGTGCGATTGTCCAGTTTCCCATTAACGATTGCAAAGATACGAATTAAAATCCGAACGGGAAAAGGAAAACCACGAATAAAATGGCATGATTCCACCCGGTTTCGGGCAATATCTGTCATCGGGAATGACACTTTTCAAGCCTTTGGCTCCTTTTCGCTACAAGAAGTCATTTTTTGGAAGAAATAACGGGATATTGGCGGTAGAACTGCCCGAAAAAAAACTTCCGTCCTCTCACGGCCGCCACACCGTCCGCACACCCTCCACCGGAGACGCCCCGCACCCAACAACGGGGACACAGACGGAGGGAAACGGGATAAAAACGGGGGATTTCACCATTTTTTTTGTTGGAAGCGACATCGGTTTTGGGAAATAAACTATATTTGCAAACGAGACCAACAACCAACCAACAGGGACGGAACGACGGCGGCATGAGCCTTGGCTCGCACTTTCCACCGCCATGGCAGAGACCCGGCATGCCTGCCCCTGCCAATCCGACAGACGACAACCATTAATTAAAACCTATTCGATATGATAACAGCATCAATGATTATCGAGCTGGTAATCGTATCACTCGCTCTCTACGTGGGTTCCCGCTATGGCAGCCTTGCCCTTGGTGCGATCTCGGGCATTGGCTTGGCCATACTTGTCTTCGGCTTCGGCATGAAACCCGGCTCGCCCCCAACCGACGTGATCTACATCATCATCGCGGCCGTGACCTGCGCCGGCGTACTGCAGGCCTCGGGCGGCATGGACTGGCTCATCCAGATTGCCGAACGGCTGCTGCGCAGGCATCCCGACCGCATCACGTTCCTCGCCCCCCTGTGCACTTTCACCCTGACGGTGCTTGTGGGCACAGGGCACGTGGTCTACACGCTCATGCCCATCATCGTGGACATCGCCATCAAGAAGGGCATCCGCCCGGAGCGTCCCTGCGGCGTGGCCTCCATCGCCTCGCAGGTGGGCATCACCTGCTCGCCCATCGCCGCCGCCGTGGTGGTCTTTGTGACCATCTCCAACGCCAACGGCTTCGACGTGACCATCCCACAAGTGCTGATGGTGACGATTCCCGCCTGCCTCATTGGCCTGCTCTGCGCCGCGGCCGCCTCCTACCACCGTGGCCTGGACCTCGACAAGGACCCCGATTTCCAGAAGCGACTACAGGATCCCGCACAGCGCGAGTATATCTACGGCGGCTCGGCAACCACCCTCGACAAGAAGATCTCCAAGGAGTCGCGGCGCGCCGTGTACATCTTCTTCGGCGCCTTGGCCGTCATCGTAATGTTTGCCGTGTTCCAGAACCTCCTGCCCACCTACGACTCGGTGAAGGCCGTAGACGGGGCCAAGGACATCACGTTGGCGGCGGGCGCAACGCTCTCGCCCAAGGACTTGGCGGCGGCCAATGTGGTGATGCCCGGCGTGACAGAGGCCACCACCGTGAAGCTGAAGATGAACTTGGTGATTCAGATTGTGATGATCTCGGCCGCGGCCCTGATGATCATGTTCTGCAAGGCCAGCCCCAAGAAAGCCGTCGGAGGCGCAGTGTGGCAGAGCGGAATGGTGGCCGTGGTGGCCATCTACGGCATCGCTTGGCTGGCCGACACCTACTTCAGCAACTACCTGGAGGAGATGAAGACCATGCTGGCCGGAATTGTGGCGCAATACAACTGGAGCATAGCCATCGTGTTCTTCTTGGTCTCAGTGCTCATCAACTCCCAGGGCGCAGTGGTCGTGGCCATGTTGCCCTTGGCCTACAAGCTCGGCATACCCGGCCCGGTGCTGCTCGGCGTGCTACCCAGTGTATACGGCTACTTCTTCATCCCCAACTATCCCTCAGATATTGCTACGGTGAACTTCGACCGCACGGGTACCACTGTGATTGGTAAATACCTCTTGAACCACAGTTTCATGATGCCCGGCCTCATCAGCGTGTTCGTCTCCACCATCGTGGCCTACATCATCAGCAGCATCATCTATTAATTAAGGAGAGTGAGGGCTCTCTTTGAGCCGGACCTAAAGAAATGTTCGACCGCACATCCAAGCAACCGCTTGCATGTGCGGCGAACACTTATTGTGCATGATAAACAAAAGTTACATCAGGAAGCCAATGCCCAAGCTTGTGTTGTAGCATTTGGGAGCCTTGGCGGTGTTGAACATTGGAGTGAGGTCGGTGTGGAAATAAAGTTGAATGCCCGCATAGCCAACGTGCGCATCAAAGCCAAGTCCCACCGTGTTGATGTTGATGTCCTTTGTCACGCTGTGACGGCCATCGCTGTCCTTGTAGCGTGAGTGTATGGCACCACGTATGGCCACCGACACACCCGCACCAACGACGAAACGCCCTCCGCCGTTCACCTTCTTCTGCCAATCCAACAGCAGAGGAATGCGGATGTAGCAGTATTTCAACCAACTGTCTTTCAACTTCTTTTCGCTCACAATGGGAACCACCTCGTTCCTATCCTCTATATTGTCGAACTTGAAGTTCTTGTTAAAATGGATATTGCCAAAACCGAACTGGACAGCGGTGACAAGCCCAAAGGTCTGCTGGTAGTTGAAAGGGGTGCCAAAATTGATGGCAGAAATGCCAAATTCCCCACACCTATGGTCGATGGTGTGCATGTCGTTTGCCCCCTTGAAGCCAAACGAGTTTCCGGCGGGAATGGCAACACCTATATAGACACCCGGCAGAGAGCCGACGAAGTTCTGCTTGCGCTTGCCCGAATTGGGAATGAAAGGCGATGTCACATACACCAGCTCCACCTCCTGCCCATCGACAAACGATGTACTCGAAATCTTCTGCATTTCCTCACCGTCGCTTTTCCTCACGTCGATGTCGACGCGTTCGTCGCTGTCTCTTACGATGATGGTCTTGTCGCGATAGGTAATGGTTGTGTCGTTGAGGCTCGCCGCCTCGCCAGTCAACGGCAGGATGAAGGCTGCCAATAGGATAAACTTCTTCATATTATCAGTATTTTTTAGTTTCTGTTGTAACAAAGTTTCAAAATGTCATCGGGCGACAGGTGTCCCTCGATGAAGATGACCGCCCCGCCGCCCCGGCCATTCTTGCTGAAGAGGATGTAGCGGTTGTAGCCATCCAGGGGCGGCATCATGTAGTAGCCGCTCGTCACCTTTCCGTCCTGCACCACTTCGCGGATTTTCCTTGCCCGCTTGCGGTCCAGGCCCAGCCACTCGTCGATTTGAGCATTTTGCCGTTTGAAGACGAGCGACTTGTATACGTGGAGCGCATAGCCCTTCAACTTGGCATCGTTCATCTCCACCATCTTATAGCCCTTGGCGTGGCCGTACTGTTGGAAGATGCGGTTCACGTTGAGTCCCTGTTGCGCCCATCCCACTTCATGATGAAGCACTAACAGACTCAGGGCGGTCAGCAAAATCAATGCAATTCGTTTTCTCATATCTCCCTCCACTTCTATTCCGTCATTGTACCCAAAGCGTCGAATGTTTCCCGGTCATTCGTCTGCACCATCATCAGCGCGTCCTCGGCTTCCTTCTCCACCACTTTCTTGTTGGTGATGACGTGGCCATTGATGACGGCATAGTTGTCGGGTTCAGACGAATGGCCGAAGGTCAGTGCCAAAGCCAGTGCCCCACAGGCCGCGACGGCAGTCCAAACAGTCCAAAGGGGCAGCTTGCGTCTTCCACCCCGCTCCTTAGTCTCATAGCGGAACAGAGCCCTGTATATTTCCCATTCTTTGGGGACGACAAGGTTGTCACGTCCGAAATACGCTCTCAGCCGTGCTTCCTCGCGCAGAGTGGTCTTTCCGTCCTCATAGCGGTCGATGAGTTTCTGTATGGTTTTCTTCTTCATTGTCTTACTGTTTATGATCCATTGAGGCGGTGTTTATTGTCCATTGAGGCGGACAAACTCCTCTCTGATTTTTCTGCGGGCCCTGGAAAGCAGTTGCCTGAGGTTGGCCTCCGAACATCCTGTGATGGCAATGATTTCCTTGCTGTCGTAGCCCTCAATCTCCTTCATTCTGAACACCGTGGCTTGGAGCGGGGGAAGATGGTCCACGATGTAGCGGATGGTTTCCATTTCGTCGTTGAACATAGGTGGACTCTCCATGCCCACGTTCTCAAGCCGCTCGCCGTGGGCTGTGGCCTCGTGCTGGTCCTTTCGCCATTTGTCGCGAATGATGTTCCTCAGCGAGGCCATTGCCAGCGCCCTATGGTTGGGATGGCCATCGAGCGAGTCGCGCCTGACCCAGAGTCGCAGCAGAGTTTCCTGCACTGCGTCCTCCGCGTCGTCCCCATTGCCAGCCATGGCTTTGGCCACAGCTTCCAACTCCGGTCGTAGCGAGACAAATCGCTGATTGAATTCCTTGATGGTCATCTCTATATAGTAAACGATAATTTCCGATGGATTGTGACAAGGAAAGGAAAGAATTTCAACCTTTGCGGTTGAATTTATGGGATTGACAATCCTTAATAGGGACTCGCATAGGTTGTGTGTCGTAATAAGGTCGCTGCCGGGGAGGACCGCTCCCGGGAGGTCCACTGCCCTCAGCGGACACAGAATGACAACTTTTCAAGGCATAATAGATGAAAGAACAAGCAAAATCAGGACAACCAAAATTAGGAAAAGACAAAGTCTTCAAAGAAGCGTCCCCTGCGAGAGGATGGGAATCCGCTCGCAGGGGACGCAACGTTTCTTCTGTCTTGGACGAACGCCTTGCCGCTTTAGAAATAATAGGCCAAGCCAATCTGCCATGCGTTGGCGCGTGAGCCTTTCTTGATCTGTCTAAGGGCATCGGCGGCAGTGCTCTTCAGCTCCACGTCGCCCGTATGGCCACAAGCGATGTTGTAGTTGGCCGAGAGCTGCAGATGGCTCATCAGCATGAAGCCAGCGCCCACATTGACACTGAAGTTGCTCGACTTCAATCTCCAGTCGGCCACCTGGTCGTAGATGGGCTGGGTCTTGTCGCCCACATTGAAGCCAAACTGGGGACCGGCGAAGAAGAAGACGCTGGCCATGGAGCCCAGCCCCACGCCGTAGCGGAGGTTGATGGGGACGACCACCTGCTGCTGCTTGACCGTGTTCTCGCTCTCCACATCTTTGTAGGCGAGTTTCACCTTGCCCTCGCGCTGGTCGTAGAGGGCAGAGGCGTCGATGCCCAAGCCCACGATGGGGAGCGTGAACTTCACCGTCGGACCCACGAAGAAGCCCGCACGGTTGCTGGCGTCGAGCACATCAGAGCTGAAGCTCATGTTCGTTACGTTGACACCGCCCTTCAAGCCAAACTTCAGTTGGGCCTGGGCGGGTACTGTCGTCAGCAAGGCCAAAGCCACTGCGATGAAAGTTAAGATTCTCTTCATAATTCTAATTCTTGTGATGGTTGTTACAATTGACTAATGGCGCTGGCGGCGCACCGTGACCCGGGCCGACGAATTGGACGAGCCCGACGTATCTTTGCTGCGGCGCGTGCGCTTCACGGTGGCGCCTCCCGCGCGACGGTTGGCCTTGCGGGCCTTCTTCAGCTCCTTCTTGTCCATCTTGGCGATGCTGTCGAGGCTGTCCTTGCGGACCTGGTCGCCCCACATGTTGTTCTCAAAGGCGATGATCTCCTGCTCTATCTTGTTCTGGGCCTTTGCGCGCAGCGTGTCGTTGTCTTGGGGCAATGTCGCTCCCAGCATGTTGTTGGCCTTGTAGATCTTGCCCTTGTAGCGGTTCATCGTAAAGTAGTCGTCCACGCTCATGGTGGCGGCGTTGTTGAGGTTGCTCGTCATGATGGTCTGCCGGGCGAGGAAGGGCGCCAGGTCGTCGTACTTCACCCAGAAGAGCGGATACTTCGTGCCACCGTCGCCGAAGTCGTCGTCGCGCACCATCACTGGGCAGAGTGCGAGCACCTTGGTGTGGAACGTGGCCGTGTTCTGGTCGTAGTAGGAGCTCTCCTTGATGAAATACGCCTTCACCTCTCGGCTCGGAATGTCGGCATCGTCGATATGTATGCCACGGTCGGTGCGCTCGAAATAGATCTCATACTTCTTGAGGAACTCCAAGGGCTTCACCCTGAGGCTCTCGTCGAAGCGCGCGTCGCCCGAGTTCACATCATAGTCGTAGGCCTTGATTTGCCCCCTGAGCATGAGCTTGAACATATAGGTGAAGAGGTTCATCTGCGTGCCCTGCGGCTCCACGGGGTAGTAGAGTCCGGCATTGGCGTCCTGGGTGAGGTCAATCTCGCGGTAGACATCACGCCGCCACACCACGTCCTCCTGCATCTCAGCCTGAGTTGGGAAAGAGATTTGGGCGCGGGTGGAAAGCTGGTTCTGGTTGGATTTGCGTGCCTGCGCCTCAGCCTGTTCGGCGCGCCGCTTTGCCGACTGGGCGCTGGCGCCCTCGACGGCAAGCAAAGCCAAGATGACTATTAGTATCTTTCTCATCATTTATGTTTGTTTCCTTCAATAATTACGAAAAGTCTGAGGCGGGGCTGCAGCGATGCCGCGAATTGCCGAACCGGAACGACTGCTCCCCCTACTCGGTGGAGGCAGCTCCTCATGCATTATGCATTGTGCATTATGCATTAAATCACCTCACGATGACCTCCATGGATCCGGGCAGCACGCGGGCAATGCCGTCGGGGCCGATGGCGTGCACCTTGTTGATATAGAAGCGGCGGTTGCGCGAGAGCTTGCGGAACTGGCTGCGCTGGGCCTCGCTGAAGTCGCTTCCGTTGGAATTGATGGGCACGGCGTTGCCCATGTTGTCGAAGAACACTGTCTCGAAACCCGTCACGCGGAAGGAGATGTCGAGCAGTCCATCGTCGATGGCGGCGTGGATGCCGCCCGTGCCCATGAGCTGGGCCTTGGAGAGTACGCCGCCACGGAAGCGGTTGGTGCCCACAGCCATGTAGGCCGTTGGGTCGGGCAGCTTGCGCACGTGGAAGGTGAAGGGCGGCATGGAGCGCACCTGTCCCTTGTCGCGCGCCGTGACATGGAACGTCACGTCGCGGCCCACGGCCGACGGAACGGCCACAAAATGTCCGTTGCCCGTGGCCCGCAGGCTGCCGCCCGTCATCGACACGCTGACGGCATTGGCGGGGACCCCCGGCACGCTGACGCTGATGGGGTTGTTGTAGCCCGCATACAGCACGTTCATCATGTCGGCGGCCACAGTGGCCGTGTTGGGAGCCGGGATGACGGTGTATTTCTGCACGAAGTCGCGGCGGAGCATGTCGCCGGCGGTGTTGCGCATGAGAATGTAGCCCGAGAACTGGTGCTCTCCCACCCCACCGGCCGTGAACGTATACTGTCCCGTGGGGGAGCTGACACGCTGCCCGTTGACATAGATGACGGGCTGCTGCGTGGTGTCGACGGCCGCCATCACGATATTGGCGTTGAAGCGCTCGCCGGGATAGAGGGTGGTCTTCTCGGGTATGACAAAGGCGGAGAGCTTGTTC
The DNA here is from genome assembly GCA_004558865.1 of Bacteroidales bacterium. Taxonomy (GTDB): domain Bacteria; phylum Bacteroidota; class Bacteroidia; order Bacteroidales; family Bacteroidaceae; genus Prevotella. Next base: position 6,277 of record SFCY01000044.1, on the reverse strand, counting down.
ACGCGGATGTCCTTCAACCCCACGTTGGAGATGAGCGAATGGAGCACCTCACCCTCGGCATAGCGCACGTCGCTCTGCAGTTTGCTGAGCAGGGTCACGGCGGCCGCCACAGGCATGTTCTCAAACATCACCTCTTCCCAGTTCTTGCCCAAGGTGGCGTTGGCCGTCTTGGGCACCTTGGTTGACAGGTTGGCGGCGATGATCTTCTTCTGCAGCGGGTCGGTCACCATGGCCAAGATGCGCTCCCTGTAGCTGTTGATGGCATTGAAGAGCTTGCGTCCCTTGTGGCTGCCCGGAGCCAGCAGCACCTCGCCGGCCGCCTCCAGGTTGTCCTTGTTTTCTATGTTGTTGAGGTTTCCGTCCCTTCCATCTGCCTTGCGCACAATCTCGAGCTTCAGCTCCTGGGCGAAGTTGTAGAGCGAGTCGCTCATGTTCTTCACCATGGTGGCCTTGTCGAACCATTCGCGCACCTTGGCGGGGTTCTTCTGCATCATCTCCTCAAAGCTGCTGTATATCTCCTTGTTTTGGAGCGACGAGCTGGCCGTGGTGCGCTTCAGGCTCTCCTCCACGAGGGAGAAGCCGTTGAGCACCTCCGTGGAGATGTTCAGCGCCAACATGGCCATGAGGACGACGTACATCAGGTTGATCATCTTCTGGCGGGCGGAAAGTGGTCTTTTCTTGATTGCCATTGAAGTAGTTTTCTAATGCACCATGCGCGAAGCACAATGCATGATTATATTCACTCAGCCCGCAATGCCCCATTGGGCAAAGCGCGCCGCTGTCTGTTCTTGTTGCAGTGGCGGCTCAGGCCTGCGTGCCGGCCGCGGGGGCCACACCGCCCGGGGCCGCGGCGCGCATGTTTACGGTCATGGCCTCTATCATGCGGGCGTAGATGCTGTTGAGCTGCTTGATCTGCTCGGCCATCTGCTGCGTCTGCGCGTTGATGTGCTCGATGGTGCCCACCTGCTGGCTGGCGCCCTTGAGCTGGAGCTCGTAGATCTTGGATATTCCCGTGAGCGTGCGGTTGAGGTTCTCCATCTCCTCGCTGTCGCGCGTGAGCCGGGCCGACTGCTCGTTCACCTTCTTGAGCGTCTCCACGAGGTTCTTCAGTTCGTCCACATAGTTGGACTGCGCCTCGTTGAGGGCCTCGGCCTCCTCCTGCGACATCTGCGGCACGTAGTTGGGATGCTGCACCACAACGCCGGCGCCGCCCTGGGCCACCGCTCCCGGCTCCATCGGGGCAGTCTCGCCGCCCTGGACAGTCTCTTGGGCGGCCGCGGCCGAACCGCCGGCATAGCCTCCGCCCACAATCACCGTGCCGCCAGGAATGGCCACGCCCACGCCCTGTGCCGCTGCCACGGCAGGCTGCGCCGGCTGCCCATCGCCCGCCGGGGCTGCCCCAGCTGCGTCTCCGGGCGCGCTGGCCAGCCCCTCAAGATACTGCTCGGAGACGTGGGTGGGAATGTCGCGTCCGTCGGCGGTCTTGTCGAAAGGCCGGTCAAAGGCGGAGATGAAGAACACCACGACCTCCGTGCCCATACCGACAAAGAGCATGATGTTGGCTCCCGGCAGGTGGGTGAGCTTGAACAGGGCGCCAAGGATCACGATGGAGGCGCCCCAACTGTAGGCATAGTTCAGAAACGTCTGTCCCGGCACGCTGTCCATCCACTTCTGCATGCGGTAGACGATGTTGAATTTGCTGTATTCTGTCATAGCTTTACTTTCTCTTTTTCTGTTTGTTGCTACTCGATGAGCTGGCCAGGCTTCTCACGCAGCGGAAGCCGATGTAGGAGCGAGGCTGGTTTTGGTATTCCCATGTGCGCCATGCGGAGCGGATGTAGCTCTCGGGGTCTTTCCAGCTGCCGCCGCGCACGCTCTTCTTCTTCAGTTTGTAGGGGTCCTCCTTAGCGGCCTTGTAGTCAAGCTGCGGGTTGAGGTCGTTCATGGCGTCCACTCCGCTCTCGGTATAGACGGTGCTGGTCCATTCGGCCACGTTGCCCGCCATGTCGTAGAGGCCGTTGCTGTTGGCCCCGTATATGCCCACCTGGCTCGTTATCAAGTTGCCGTCCTCGGTGTAGTTGCCGCGGTCGGGTTTGAAGTTGGCATAGAAGCAGCCGTTGCCGTTCTTCACGTCGGCGTTCTCCCAGGGAAACTCGTTCTGCTGCTTGCCCCTGGCGGCATACTCCCATTCGGCCTCTGTCGGCAAGCGGTAGCGCTGCACGTAGCGCGCCTCACCGCCCAAGCCCTTGAGCAGATAATCGGTGCGCCAGGCGCAGAAGGCGTTGGCCTGCTCCCACGTCACGCCCACCACAGGATAGTTGTTGTAGGCGGGGTTGCTGAAATAGTTGCGCAGGTAGACCTCGTTGTCCGAGTTCTTGAAGTCGTTCACCCAGCAGGTGGTGTCGGGATAGACGTTGACGATGTAGGTGTTGAGGAAGTCCCACGGGCCGGAGAGCGGCCTGTTGATGGTCTCGCTGTGGATGTTGCCCTCGTCGTCGACGTAGGCCGTGTCCTTCGAGATCATCACCACCTCGTTTGGGTCCACCTCCACGTCGGTGTTGAGGTTGCGCTCGGCCGGGTTGAGGCGGTTGCGGCGCAGGGCGGCTGTGGTGTAGTCGTAGATCTCATAGCGGTAGTTGAGCTGCTTGGCGTCGAGCATCTTCTCTCCCGTCACGGGATTGGTGACGTAGAGGCTCTCTATGGCTCGCTGCTCGTCCTCGTTGGGCTTGCGCGGCAGAGTCTTCTTCCAGTTGAGGTGGGGCTTGACAGGGTCGCCGTTCTTGTTCTCGGTTATCATGTAGGTCTCGTCGCCCGCGTAGGAGGGCGAGGCCAGGCGCGTGCGCAGAATGGAGTCGCGCACCCAATACACGAACTGCTTGTATTCAGAGTTGGTCACCTCGGTCTCATCCATCCAGAATCCATCCACCGAGATGGACTTGCGCGGCACGTTCTTTCCCCAGAGGCTGTCCTCGGCAATCTTTCCCATTTCGAGGAATCCGCGGTCCACGCGGGTCATGCCATAGGGGGTGGGCTCGCTGAAGCCTTTGCCGCCGCCCACGCCCACCACTTCGCCGCCTCTTCCGGCCGATGAGGCCGACTTGGCACCGAAACATCCGGTGAGGGTCATGGCGATGGCCACCATGCATACTGCTATGATTGATTTCTTCATGTTTGTGTGATATACCTTATTATATTATAGTATGCGCACTGCCGAATGGCGGTTGCGCCCTTTCTTCTGCAGATTCACGTCCATCTGATAGCCCACGTAGAACTCATGGCTGCCGTTGCCCACGTTGATGGCCGAGGTGTACATCTCGTAGCTGTAGCCCACCACGACGCCGTGGAAGCTGCCCCCCACGTAGGCGGTGACGGAGTTGGTGGGGCTGTAGCCCACGCCAGCATAGAGCATCTTGTTCTCGTGCTTGTAGACCAGCCGCGTGGTGATGTCGGCGCGGTAGGCCGTGAGGTCTGTGCGCACAAGCACACTGGGCTTTATGGTTAGAAACGGATTTCTTAATTTAATATTGTATCCCCCTGTCAAATAAAAGGCAGGGTCTATCTTCAACTCGTTGGTCTCGCCCAGATTCACCGTGGGACTGGTGAGGTGCTGGGCCGAGAGGCCCACATACCAGGGCCCATGGTCGTAGTAGAGTCCAAAGGCCGCGTCGAAGCCGCTTCCCGAAATGTCGCTCGTGGCGAAGGCAGGGTCGCTGCTGTCCTCCAAGTCGACCTTGCTGCCCCTGAAGTCCTCGCTAAGCAGCCCCGCCTGGACACCGGCCGCCAGGCGGCCGCCGAAGAGGCGGAAGCGGAAGGCGTACTGCGCCATGAGCTGCTGGTGGGTGAAGAGGCCGATCTTGTCGTTCATGAACTTCAGGCCCACGCCATGGTAGGACTTCAGCGCGTAGAAGGGCATGTCGGCCGCGGCGTATGCCGTCTGGGGATTGTGCTTGAACCCGGCGAAGTCGAGCGCGTAGGCCGCCGTGATGTTCAACTTCGACTCCTTGCCGACGGAGGCCGGATTGAACGACGGCTCCATGTCGAAGTAGTGGGCGAAGTTGACATCATACTGCGCCTTGGCACCCATGGCACTCAAAGCGAGCAACAATGATATGGAAAGAAAGCGTTTAAACACGCATAGATAACGAAAGGATTGCCGATTTATTGTTTTTCGCGGCCAACAGAGTGACAACAAAGTGGCGCAAACGCATCCATGGTTGCTGGCAAATGTGGGCCATGTTGTCGACAAAGTTGCCGACAAATGTCGACCAACTTGTCGACAAATGTCAGCAACCGGGAGTGTGAAGACACACTGTAGTCGATTACTGATTGAACAAGTCGAAAATTGTAGAGGGAAAATTTTGTCCTTCTTTTTTTTTTGCTAACTTTGTAACCTTAGTACGCAGGTTCGCCAAGGATGTTTGGCGCAGAATTGGTGATGCTTTTGCCATCAGCAGCGCAGACGCATCTGTTATATTATATGAGAAAGCCTTTGAATGGAGCGTGGCAAACACGCCCAACAAACGCGATAATATCAAATTCAAATAAAACAGTAAGGAAAATGAGAAAATTAGCAATCATCTCACTGATGTGCCTCATGGCGCTTGCGGCCAAGGCACAATGCGCCCAGAAGAGTGGGGCATGGACGGGCAAGCTGAAGGTGTTTGGAACGGAACTGAGACTGGTGTTCCACCTCAACGACGCCGCCTGCACGATGGACTCCCCCGACCAAAGCGTCACGGGCGTCCCGGCTGTCTTGGAACGCAGCGACACAAGCGTGAAAGTCACCGTCCCCTCCATCAATGCCAGTTTTGAGGGCGAATGCCGCGACACGCTGATAGTCGGAACATTCCGGCAGAATGGCCAGTCGTTTCCACTGACGCTGACTCCAGGCGAGACGCGGCTCTCACGCCCACAGACTCCTACCGCCCCCTTTCCCTACCAGACGGAGGAGGTGAGTTTCAACAATGGCGATGCGGTCTTGAAAGGCACATTGACCACGCCCCCTGACTGCATGCGCAACACCCCCGTGTTGTTGATGGTCACGGGCAGCGGCTTGCAAAACAGGGACGAGGAGATATTTGAACATAAGCCCTTTGCTGTCATCGCCGACGCACTGGCACGCCAAGGCATTGCCACGCTGCGCTACGACGACCGCGGCTTCGGTGAGTCGACTGGCGATTTGGTGTTTGTCACGACAGAAGATCTCAAGGACGATGCGCTCGCAGGCATCGAGCTGCTTCGCAGGCGCTTCGACCGGGTCGGCATCTTAGGCCACAGCGAGGGCGGCACCATCGGCTTGATGCTGGCTGCTGAGGGAAAGGTCGACTTTGTGGTGAGCCTGGCGGCCATGGTCGTATCGGGCGAGAAAACTCTAATGGAACAAAACGAGTGGGCATTGCGGCAGGCTGGGTTCTCGCAGGAAGTGGTCGACCAATATTGCCAAGCCCTTGAAAGTCTCTTCGACACAGTAAAGGTTGGGAAAGTTCCCGAAGTGCCAAAATCGGGCTTGCCCGCAGCATTGCTGCAAAACCTTGAGGTGGTGAAGGCGCAGAGCTGTACACCTTATATGCGTAATTTCCTCAACTTGGACATATCGGGCCGTCTCGACAAGATCACCTGCCCGGTGCAGGCCCTGAATGGCACGAAGGACCGGCAGGTCGACTGCGAGGAGAACTTGGGGCTTCTCCGTAACGGACTTCGAGGCAAGAAGGAAGTCCATGCCATCGAGGGTGTCAACCATCTGTTCCAGCACTGTAAGAGCGGCGACCCCTCTGAGTACAAGGACATAGAGGAGACTTTTGCACCGGAAGCCATTGCACTAATCAGCCAATGGATAAAAGTCGGTTCTAAAAAATAGGCCGGCTTGCGCCCACCTTTTCCCCGCCAAGGCAGAGCCAAGAGTGCTTGGCCTTGTGCCTTGCCGGGGAAACGTGGGGCAAACTATAGGCTGCGACCTGACTGTAACCTGCATTATTCTGGATAATGCAGGGTGAGGAATAGCCTATAGATTCTCTATCTGATGGACAGGCAAGCCCGTAGCTTTGGAGATTTCTGCGGAGGAATAGTTGAGGGCTTTCAATTTCTTGGCTATCTCTATGGACATGGCTGCCCTTCCTTCTTCTATCCCTTGCTCCATTCCTTTCTGCATTCCTTGCTCCATTCCTTTCTGCATTCCTTGCTCCATTCCTTTCTCCATTCCTTTCTCCATTCCTTTCTGCATCCCTTGCTCCATTCCTTTCTGCATCCCTATCTCCAACCCCTCTTTCATTCCCTGCTC
>SFCY01000043.1 GCA_004558865.1 Bacteroidales bacterium | reverse complement strand
ACAGGGTATCAATGAGCACCTCGGTCGGTTCGCGGTTGCAAACATAGTAACTATTTTCCTTCCCCTTTACATATAAACTTACCATGATTCCACGGAAAATATCCGCTGTGCCAGAATTATCTATAAATTGCAGTTGTCGTTTCGCCACGGATTTTCACGGACAAGCACGGATCTGACAAGAGTCTGTGAATAGTCCAGTTTTGCCTGTGGCAGATATTCGCCACGGATTTTCACGGACAATATCGATTGAGGCCAAATCAGCGTGGGAAATATAGGGTGTTTTGGATTCAGAGGGATGGGGAGGGGGAGTATGAAAAAGGAGAGCCTGGCCTCGAGGCCAGGCTCTCCTTATAAAAAAGCGGGTTAAAAAGAAGTTGTCATTTCTTCTTGATGGCCACCTTGCGTCCATTGACGATGTAGATGCCATCGGGCAGCGAGTCGAGACGGAGGTTGCGGCCCACAAGTGCGCCCTGGAGCGTGTAGACGTCGGCGCGGCTGTTGGCTGTGAACGTAGTCGTCTCGTTGACACCCGTCAGCGGGTCGATGCGCAGCTTGATGTCGTCGACAGTGGTGAGGGTGTCGTCGGCAAGCACCACCACGGTGGCCGTCTGCTGCAGGTAGTCCTTCTTCGTCACCGTCAGCGTCCAGCTGCCGGCTCCCAACTCGATGTCGAAGCGGTAGCCGCCGTTGGCGTCGGTCTCGGCCGTGAGTGTGGTCTCGCCCTTGGCCATCACCACCGTGGCGTTGGCCAACGGCTGTTCATTCTCCGTCGCGTCGTCGACGCCCATCACCTTTCCGCTCACGGAGTTGATGATGTTGAGCGTGTCGGTGAGCAAGTCTGCCGTTGCGGCCTCTATCTGCCTCTCCACCGATGTGAAGTGGCTTCCGGCCTTGACGGTGAGCGTGAGACTCTGGGGCGCGTCGATGGCCTCCACGGTCCATGCGCCCTCGGCGTCGGTCAGGGCAGGATAGGTGTTGTCCTCGTAGAGGATGGCCACGTCGGCCCCTTCGAGCGGCTTCAGCTCAGCGCCGTTGTTGGCGATCACCTTTCCGCTGAAGGTGCGTGCCTTGTGCATCACTACGTTGAGCGTGCCGTCGCCCGAGCCGAACCTCACCTCGCGAGTGACGGTCTTGTAGCCTTCCAGCTCAAAGGAGGTCTGATAGGCCAGTGCCGTTTGCGCCACGGTGATGCTGTAGCGTCCCTCGGTGTCGGTGGTGGCGGCGTAGCGCACGTTGTCGTGCTTCATCGTCACGGCCACTCCCTGCAGCGGGCTGCCAGTGTGGTCGGTCACAGTGCCGGTGAGCAGTTGCGAGCCGGTTGCCTCAAGATACATCACGGGCGACGATTCCATTGTCCAGTTGGCCGTGGCCATCTTCTCGGGATTGTCGTTGCTGCGGTAGTAGGTGCCCTTCGCGTTGTCGTCGGTGACGAAGTAGGTGCGGGCGTAGGTCTTGGCCTCCGTGCGGAACGCCAGCCTCAGGTTGTCGCCCGTGTAGCGGAATCCGTCGGGAAGATTGATGACGATGAACTCCACGGGGTTCTCCGCCGTGCCGGCCCTCTCGATGTGGAGCGTGTCGGCGTAGATGCGGGTCATGAGCGCCGTGTCGCGCTCGGTGAATCCATTGTCGTAATTGTCGGTCGTGTTCTCGATGTACACGCGCAGGTTGAGGTTGTAGACCTTGCTGTTGTTGTTGTAGCCCTTGAAGGCGATGCGGTGGATGACGCTGCCCGCGGAGAGGTTGAGGTCCGCGGCCTTGTAGATGGTCTGGCTCTCACTGTTCTTGTCGTAGGTGCGGATGGGCACGTTGTAGTTGCCAATGGCTGTGGAGTCGAGCACCTGCACGGAGCCGCCGAGAGGCTCGGGCTGTATCTCCACCGTGGAGTCGGGAGTGGCTGAGGTTGTTCCGTTGGCCTGGAACTGGAGTCTCATCCTCACCTTGCCAGCCTCGTAGGGCGTGAAGGAGAACGTGAACTCAGCCTTCTGTCCAGCCTTGAGGGCGGGTGTGGCCGTTGTGGCCAGCACCTTGCCGTCGCTCACGAGCTGGGCCGTGTAGGCCGCGCTGTCGAGTTGTGAGGTCTCCACGTTCACCACCTGTGCGCGGGTCGTATAGAGGTGGTTCACCATGGCCTCGGCGGGCATTTCGAAATCGTCGATGTAGATGCCGTGTCCAGCGGTGAGCTGGGCGTTGAGCGGCTGGTCGAAGGAGGCCACCGTGGTCTTGAACGGCTCGTAGCCAGGCTTGTCCACACGGAATTGGTAGGTTCTGTCGGTCTTGTAGACATTCATGCTGAAGGCTCCCTCGGCGTTGGTGGTGGCCGAATAGAGCACATTGCCCGAGGTGAGCGTCACCTCAGCTCCCTCGATGGGCGCGTTGCCGTCGGCCGCCGTTACGGTGCCCGTGAACGTTGTCGGGTCGCTCTCGGCCGAGAGGGTCACCACTGGCATGTCGGCTGTGCTGTATGACTTCTGCGAGTAGTCGCTGTCGTCGGCGCGGTAGAAGGCGTGTCCACTGGCGTTGCCGTCGCTCTCGAAGCGCACGTTGGCGTAGGCGTCAGACTCGGCATACATGGCCACGATGAGGCTTCCGCCCGTGTAGACGAAAGGCTGCTGCAGCAGGATGCCCAGCATCTCCTCGGGTTCTGTCTTGGTGCCTTTCTTCGTGACGGTGTAGTCGCCGTTGTAGATGCAGGTCATGGCGGTGGTGTCGGCCTCGGCGAGCGGAGCCTCAAAGTAGCTCTTGTCCGAGTTGGCCACATACACCTTCAGCTTGATGGGCAGGTTCTGGCTGGTGTTCCAGCCCTTGTAGGAGAGTTTGGAGATTTTGGTTCCGGCCTTCATATTGAGCTGGTCGGCCGAGTAGACCACATTGCTCATGCTCTTCTTATAATAAAGGTAGAGCGGCACACTGTTTTGCGACACCGGCGAGGCGGGCGTGCCCACGGTGACATCCTTGAATGCGCTCTCCTGCAGCACGGTCATCGTCGTGGTGTCGGAAGTGGCCACCACTTTTCCGTCGGCCTCGAAGAGGGCGTAGACCGTGGCCTGGCCGGCGAAGTGGGGCGTGAAGGGCAGGCTGAACACGCGCGTTTCTCCGCCCTTGAAGTCGGCGGGGGCAGCCGTGGCGGCCTTCTCACCGTTCACGTAGAGGTTGACGCTGTAGGCCCCGGCCTTCTCCGTCGCGGTGTTGTTGTTGACGAAGGTCACGTCGGCTCCGGTCTCGGCATTGGTGCTTCCCATCATCGGGAAGTTGCTCTGCTTGAACATGATGTCGTGGGCCACCTTGGCGAGGTGGCAGCCGAAGATGTTGTCGATGCGCGCCTTGCCCGACTCAAAGGCCACGTAGCAGCGACCGGCGGGCAGTCCGCTCACGGTGTAGGTGCTGAAGGCGAAGCTGTTGGGCTCTGTCGTGATGAGCAGGCGGTCGCTGAAAGTGGTGTTGCCGGTTCCCGTTCCCTTGATGGTAAGCAGGTTGTGCCACTCCTTGCGGTCGGTGGAATAAAGCACGTTGACCACTGACGTGGTGTCGATGCGCCCGGCCTGGAAATAGAGCTTCTCGCCCTCGGCCACCTCAAGCAGCGGCGTGGTGAGGCGGGCGAGGGTCTCGGGGCCTTGCGCGCAGTAGTAGTTGTTGGCCATTCCGGCGAGCTGAGGGAAGCTGGTCACTGTCCACCCCTCGCCTGGCACGAAGCCCAGGGGCATCTTGCCGTCCTCGAAGTTGGCGTAGAACTCGGTGCTGTCAACGGCGATGGCCGTCACCGGCACTTCGAGTTGTGTGCCGTTGCCCACCACCGTGAGCGTGCCCTCCTTGAATCCGGCGGCCGACACCGTGTATTTCAGCGGCAGGCTCACCTTCTCGTGGGGCTTCACCACTCCCGCCACGTCGGCCGTCACCGTCACGTCGGCCGGAGCGTTCACCGCGCTTATCACGAGGTCGGTGGCTCCGTCGTTGCGCAGGGTGAAGAGGGCTGTGGCATAGCCGTGCACGATGCCGAAGTCGATGCCCTTGAGCTCTTGCTTGGCATACTGGTCGAGCAGCGAGATCTTCGGCCCGTAGGGCGACGCCTGCAGGTTCTCAAGGTCGGTGATGTTGCCGCCCAAGTTCTCCCTCATGCCATAGAGGTAGGCGTCGGGATAGTCGGCGTAGGGAATCTCGGCCGTCACCACGATGCTGTCGGTGGCTCCCATGGCCAGGTTGCGGTCGATGTTGGTGGTCGACATCACCTTGTTGCCTTTCGAGCGGTTGACGATGCTCAGCGAGAATCCCTCCTCGTTGGCAGTGAGGTCGCGCTGCCCCGTGTTTTCCACCGCCACCTTGTAGGACAGGGTGAACTTGCCGTCGGCCTTGGTGTCGACATATTGTCCGCCCAGGCGCCTGAAGCCGTTCACTCTCATGCGGGGGTAGGGGGTCACCTCGGCCATGTCGGCCTTGAAGTTGTCGATGTACACGCTGTTGCCACGGATGCCAATGAGCGTGCCTTCGGGCATTTCGGGTATGTCCACGCGCACGAACTCGTCCTGCGTAAGCTCCGGCACGGCCATGTCGATCTGGCCGTCGGTGGTGAACTTGCCATCCTCATAGTTGACATACCAGAAGCTGATGGTGGAGCCATAGTTCATGGCCTTCACTTCGAGGCTGACAGCTCCGCCCACGGCGGGTGTCACCAACATGTCGTTGAGCTCCACGGGCGACTCCATGCCGTCGGTGACCGTTTGCGACCCGATGGCCAGGCAGCCCGTTCCGTCCACTCCCGAGCTGGCATTCCATTCGTAGCTCATGTAGAGCGGCCCCGACGCGGTGTTCATGAAGCTCACCAGATGCCCCCATCCGATGGGGGCAAAGTCTGGTGAGGCGGTGCTTACCGCGGTGTTGAAATCGTAGCTGTAGGGCGTCTGCGTGTCGGCGTGGGCCAGCCCCGTCAGGAGGCACGCAAGCGCGGCTATGAAGAATCTGAACTTTCTCATAATCATATAATAGGATAATGGATGAAGTATGTTTTATCTCACGATGACGCGCAGCGTGGCGTTGCCGCCTCTGACGAGGTAGATGCCCGGGGCGGCGGCCACATGGGCGTTCTCAGCGTTGAGGCTGCCGGCCACCAATTGTCCGCCTATGGTGTAGACGCTCACCGCCACCCGCTCGGGGTTGGTGATGTCGATGCCATTGTGGCCTCCCTTGGCCTGCAGCGGTCCTGTGGTTGTGGCGGCGATGGCGTTCACCACGCGTGCCTCGTTGCTCATGGCCGACTCGCCCTCGTCGTAGACCACCGTCACCGTGTAGGTGTCTTCCTTGCCGGCGGAGTTGTCGGCGAAGGCGGTCTGGGTGGAGCTGGTGGAGCCAATCTTCACTCCGTTGCGGTAGACGTTGTAGCCCGTGAGGTTGACATGGCCCTTATGGTAGCTCACGTCGTCGATGAACAGGGCGAACTTGTCCTCGCTCACGCAGCGGATGGCGAAGTATTTCGTGCCCTCGGGAACGACGGCGGCAAACTCATACCATTTGTCGGCGGCCACGTCGTAGGAGGCGATCTTCGTGAAGTCGGCCGCCTCCTTGCCCGATGTGGAGTAGAGCAGCTCAAACGACTCGGGCGAGTAGCCGGCCGAGGCGGCCTTGGCCCAGAGGCTGATGGTTTGCCTGTTGCCCTCCAGCTCGGGCGATATGAGCCAGTCGTCGTTGGCCACCTTGGCGTTCTCGTCGTTGCTGTAGGCGGCGAAACTGGCCATGTAGATGTTGCCTGAGTGGGGCTTGTAGCGGTTGACGGCCGTCACGCCGAGGTCGGCGGGGTCGAAGGCGATGTAGGCTTGCCGCTTGCCCATGTTGTTCCAGCTGAGTCCCTCGATGCCGATGGTGCGCAGGGTGTCGACGTCGAGGAGTGTCCAGCCGTTCTGCTCGGCGTCGATGCTCCAGGGGGTGAACGTCTCGAAGTCCTCGGTGAACGACTTGGCGTCGCTCTCGGGCTTCTCCCATTGCAGCAGGGTGGTCGAGGCTACCTCGGAGGCCGTGAGTGTGGTCACCACAGGCAGCTCGGGCTCCTTGATGTTCACCTTCACGGTGGCGGCCTTGTTGTCGCTCTCGTCGAGGTCGAGGTCGCTCGCCACCTGTGCGCCGAGTTCCACCTGTCCGCTGTTCTCAATCTTCGGCACGAAGGTCAGCGTGTAGGTGCTGTCGGCAAATGAGGCCAGCGTGCCGCCGTCGATGCTTCCCACCACCTTGTCGGCGATGGTGAGCTCCACCTTGAAGTTGCGCTCCGTCTCGCGGCCGATGTTGCGCACCCTCACCGTTGCCTTCATGGGCTTGCCCACGGTTCCGGTGAGGTCGGGGTTGAGGCCCTTGGCCATGAGGTTGTGGGCCTTCACGTCGAGAAGTTCCACCTTGTCGAAGCTCACGCGGGAGAAGGTCTCGTCGTTGCACTCGCCCAAGAACTTCAGCACCACGAAGTCGTTGGCTGCGAAGGGCTTCATGTCGACCGTCTCCTCAATCCAGCGGCGGTCGCCGGTGAGCGTGCTGTAGTCGATGGTCTTCACGGGATGCAGGTCGTTGTCGGGAGTCATCACGTTGAGCGTCAGCTTGTTTTTGGAGCCGGGCTGTCCGCTATGGCTGAAGTGTAGCACGGGGTTCTCCGCGCCGTCGAGGGCTATCTTGCCCGAGTTGAGCGAGGCCACCTCATTGGGGGTCTCGGGAGTCCAGTCGGCGGATCCCATGAATTCGTCGGCGGAGTTGTAGCCGTTGCTGGTTACGAAGGCGTGCTCCGTCTCCGACCACCACAGTTCGTTGTCGAGTCGTCCCTTGGTGAACGATTCCAAGAAGGGCAGCTTGTAGGGCTGGCCTGTGATGACCACGTTGGACACGGCGTAGTCGCTCTCGCCAAGCTCTGAGTTGGCGGTCACGCCGAAGAACTGCAGGTCCTGGCTGCCGCTCATGCTCACCGTGGGCTGATAGGAGAAGCCATTGATGTTTTGCTGCTCCGGCACGAAAGTGAGCGAGCTGAGGTCGAGCTTGTAGACATTGTAGGTGAGTGAGGCAACGTCGACATATCCGCCGTGGAGTCCTTTCTGCGGGGCCTGGCTCCAGTTCAAGGTGGCCTTGCTGTTGTCGGCCGTGGCCTTCACCTCTGTGGGGGGCAGGGGCGTGTCGATGCCCACATACACGGGGCGCACGCAGGGCTCTCCGGCATCCTCTCCGGCGTATGCCGTGATGGTGTAGATGTTGAATCCGTTGAGGGCCTCAGAGTCGGTGAATGTGAGTTCCTGTCCGGGAGCCACGTTGTCGAAGGTCTTGATGAGGTGGTCGCCTTCCGCCTGGCGGTAGATTTCAATGCGGGATATGCTGTTGAGCGTGTTGCCGTCGATGTCGGTCGTGGGTGCGTTGAAGACCAGCGTGGCCTCGCCGTAGCCGTCCGGGTCGATGGTGATTCTCATGTTGGTGACGCTGTCGGGGGCCGAGAGCTTCGGTCCGGCCGTCACGCTGATGCTGTCGAGATAGGTGCGGTAGGAGTTGAGGGTTGTCAGGTCGTGGAAGCCGAAGTGGTAGTTGCCGTCGGAGGCCACCTTCACTGAGGCGTTGAAGCGCTGGAAGTTGCTCGAGGCCAGCGTGGTGACGGGCACCACCTCGGTGTAGTTGTCCACGTCGAGGCCGCGGCCGAAGCTTGCGCCGAGCATCTGGGGATATTCCTCCATGCCGCGCCGGGCCACGTAGGAGAGGTTGTACTTGCGGCCTCCCTCAAGCTTCAGCTCTGGGGTGAGCAGCCAGTCGTCGTTGCCCTGCGTAGAGGTGAACGAGCAGTAGGCGCACTGGTAGTTGGACGAATATTTCCACAGGATTCCGTCTTGGTTCTTGTCGATGACGGTGAACAGGTCGAAGTCGGCGCTGTTGTCGAAGTTCTCAATGTAGGGTACGGTGAAGGCGTCGCCCACCAACACCTTGTTTGACGTGGCCGTGGAGCCGGTCAGCCCCTCGTGGACGGGCGTCACGGTGTAGTAGTACGACGTGAGCTTCTGCCTGTCGAGGGTCTCCTCGAATTTCTGCTTCTTCAGTCCCGTGGCCACCTTCACGGCTCCGGGGTATCTCACCACGTTGTAGGTCACCTTGGGCGCGCTCACGTAGCCGTCGTGCTGGCCTGCCGTGGGAGCGCGCCATGTAAGTGTGGACTTCATGGTGGCGGAGTCGATGCTCAGTTTCAGCGAGCTGACGGCCTTGGGATAGTCGGGGCCGGCCCAGAAATAGAGGCGCGCGGTGGGGCTTGTGCCCTTGTCGTTGCTCACGTTGACGTTGATCACCGCCTCGCCCTGCCTCACGGTGGCGCCGGCCGTCACTTCCTCGCCCGGGGCACACTGGCCGTTGGCCACCACGCTTCCGTTGGCCTTCACCTCATAGTTGAGCTGTCCCTGCAGTGGCTCGCCTCCGTAGGTCAGCTCGGGAGCCTTGAAGCCCACCTCGCCCGTGAGTGCGCCCTTGGGGAAGTTGGCCTTGAGCGCGTCGGCCTTGGCCGGGGCGGCATTGTCGGTCTGGGGCTCCACCACGGTGAGGCAGCACACTTCCTCGTTGTCGGGGAAGTTGGCTATCTTGGTAACCTTTGCCGTGAGCGTGTCCACCTGGTAGAGGGCGGAGTTGGAGTTTTGGAAAGAGGCTGCCCAATAGAGCTTGTCGGTGCGCTTGTCGAACGTGGCGCTCTGCACATAGTAGGGCGAGAGCCCGGTGCTGCCCACCACGGTCACCTTGCCAGTGTGCTTGTCCACCCGGCACAGGTCGCCGTCGATGCTGATGGCATAGACGTTGCCCTTGCTGTTGACGGCGATGGTGACGAGCTGCTTGTCGAGGTCGGCGATCTTGTGCTGCTCCAGGTTGTCGTAGTCTATCCATCCAAACTCATAGCCTATGTAGCTATCGTTGTAGAAGCAGCCGTAGACGCGGCCCGTGGTGCGGTCGAGGTCGGTGTCGAAGGCATACATCTCCGGCTGGTCGCTCACGTCCTCATAGCGCAGCTGCTCCCAGGTGTTGGTGTCGTACTCGTAGAACGAGCCGGCCACCATCAGCGTGGCGTCGAAATAGGTGATGAAGCGGAACACGCCGTCGTTGATCACGCCGCCGCCGTTGGCGTTGAAGTGCGGGTCGGCCTTGACGCGCTGCAGCTTCATTCTCGTGGAGTCGGTGAACTGGGCCACATAGTAGGGGTCCTCGTCCACGGCTCCAAACTCCTGCCACGAGTTGGCGAATACCACCACGCCCATAAACTGCACTCCGCTTGGGGTGGCCAGCAGCGGTTGCCGCTTGGTGTTGTTGGGCACCACACGGCTGAGTGGGGCGCGCTTCACGTCGCCCTGCTGTCTCTTCAGCGGGCGCGGCCCGAACAGCGGCCGCTTGGCTTGCTGCGCCGTCGGTGTGCCGTCGGCCTTTACGCGGATGCCGTTGTCGTTGACGCTGTAGCGGCTCTGGGCCAGCGAGGCCAGCGAGAGGCACAGCATCACCACGGCGGCCTGGATGGCCTTGAGGGTTGTTGACTTGCTCTTCATATAGCTATGTTTTTCGTTGTTTTACTTTCCTATTTGATGATTTTGCGCGATGTGGTGTGGCCGTCGCTGTAGACGGTGCGCTCGATGTAGACTCCCGGTGCGGGACTGGCCCCGGCCTTGGTGCCATTGAGGTTGTAGAGCTCCTTGCGGGCCACCCCGGTTTCGGCACCGGTGGCAGCGGGGCGCGCGATGCCCGTCACGGCGCTGAAGTCGATGCTCTCCACATTGAGGATGCCGCAGCCTGTGGGCGACGCCGACTTGGTGTTGAGGAAGGCGATGATGTGCATGTCGTCCTTCTTCCAGTTGCGGTAGGCCTCGTCCCACGAGCCCGTTTGGATTTTCTTGAAGTAGTGGGAGTTGAGGCCCATGGCCACCTCGTAGCTGAAGCGGTTGCCGTTCATGGTCACCGGCACGCCCCATACGCCGTTGAGTGCGCGCGACACGTGCTGGTGGACAAAGCCCTCGCCGTAGCCCGCCTGGGTGTGGGCGTCGATGTTGTCCTCGGTCAGCATCACCGTGATGTTGAGTCCCTGCGAGGCCGCTCCGCTGCAGATGCCCTCCACGCTGACCACCACCGTGGTGTCGTTGTCGCCATAGCGGGCGGTGAGCGAGGTGATGGTGGCGTTGGTGGGCAGGGCCAGGGCATAGTCGAGCACGCTCTGTATCTCGGCGCTTGAGCTGGGCAGGGCCACGGGCGTGTCCTTGCCTGTGTTGCTCGTGAACCAGGGCTGGCGGTTGTACATCAGGGCCGGTGCGTAGGTGCCCTTGTCGTTGTAGAGCATGGCGTAGCTGTAGATGTCTGTGGGGGTCAGCACGCCGTCCACCACGCTCTGCTGCAGGGTGAGCCAGTCGTCGTAGTACATCTCATGATGGGCGGCGGCAAACACCTGTCCCTGGTACTTGTCCATGCCCAGCACGTCGTGCAGGTAGCCGGCCACGCGTGGGCAGTTGGGGCAGTTCTCCGTGGTGAACTCCTCAAGTAGCACGTTCTGCTTGAAGGCGATGGCCGTCGAGGCCTTGTTGTTGGTCTCGTCGTTGTCCTCGTAGTCGTCCAGGGAGCTGATGGTAGCTGTTATCTGGTTGGAGCCGTCGATGGCGGTGGCGTCGGGTGTGGTCTCATAGCTGATCTCCACGGTCTCTCCCGGCTTCACGCGCTGGCTGACATGGGTGGTGGCGGGCTGGTCCATGCCGCTTATCTGCGTTTGGATGGTGAAGCCCTCCACTTGGCGCGTGGCGTTGTTGTACACCTTGGCCGTCATGTTCAGCTTGCCCGTCTTGGGATTGTAGATGCCCACGGGAGCCGAGAGGGCGAGGTCGTATTTGGGCAGGTTGTCGCCGGCCACCACGGCCTCCACGCTCAGACAGCCGTATCTGTAGCGGTCATACCATTTTCCGGTCCCTTTCTCGTCGAGATAGCAGGCGTTGCGCGTGGCGCTGCCCACCACCGAGATGGCGCTCGTGGAGCCGCGCTGCTTGTAGCTGAAGCCCACGTAGAACTCGTCCCCTGTGGCGATGTCGATGGGCACGTTGAGCATCACGCTGTTCCATCCCTTGGCGATGCGGGGCTGGTCGCGCGCCGTGATGACGCCCTCGGCGAGGTTCTCGCCCGTAGTAGAGGTGCGCACCCACACTTGGAGCGTGTCGATGTTGATGCGGGAGCAGAGTCCCACCCTCACGCCTACAATCTTGTTGCCGGCAAAGGGGCTCAGGGTGACGGCCGTGAGGCGGATGGCGCCCGAGATCCATTTCTTGCCTTGGGCGGTGGTCCGGCCCTTGGCCGCAATCTGTCCTTTGCAGAAGCCCAACGTGAGGGTGTCTGTCTGGGCTCGCGACGGAAGCGCGGCCAGCAATACGGTTAGAATAAGTAATAATTTCCTCATAACGGAATCTTTTGAAAATGGTAAATTATGTGAGTTCACTCGAATAGTCATTCTCTAATGGCCTTTGTCGATTTCTTGTCAATCCAGGGTCGTCTGGCGACTTGCCCTGCGTACATTGTTTGGGTTGGCTTGCGTCTCCGCAAATTTAAGGAAAATAAAACAAAATTCACACATCAAGAGCGGATTTTTATCTTAAAATGTCATTTTGTTATTTTAAAAAGTCACACATCGGCTTTTTTGCTTGCTTTTTCAGCTCTTGGGTGAATTGTTGCGACCTGTGGGGATGGACGGCTGTTCCCTCGAATCCCTTTTGCGATGGCTTCCTGCACATCGGCTGCGCCTCGCCGGCTGCGTCGGGTTCAGTCAACAGTTGTCGACATACGTCAGCAAAGTTGCCCACAAATGTCGACCAACTTGCCCACAAATGTCGACCATGTTGTCGACATTTGTCAGCAATCAAAACGCAAAGGCCACATCCAATTGCAGGGCCGGCATGAGGCACGGCCTCTACAGCGGATGCCCGCAACAATCCCTCTATGCCTTGTCTCGCAAAGACGCAAAGATCGCAAAGGCCACATTCAATTGCAGGGGCCGGCATGAGGCACGGCCTCTACAGCGGATGCCCGCAACAATCCCTCTATGCCTTGTCTCGCAAAGGCGCAAAGAACGCAAAGGCCACATCCAATTGCAGGGACCTTGTAGGTAGGATTAGGGCCGGTCCTAAAGGAATGTTCGACCGCTTGTCAATTTCTGTCCGACGACCGCCTTCAAGGGTGTTGCCGGATGCGTGTCTTTGGGGCGATGCCTCCCTTTCTTCGTAAGGGCAGGTGGGGGGAGACTTCCGTCCTACTCCGTTGACAGCCGGAACTGTCCTATTCCTGATGTGCGGTTTCCCAAAGAAGCATGAGGAGGCGGTTGAAGAAACAGATGGGAGCAAGACAGGAAATAACAGCAAAAGAATGAAATTTCCACGCGCAAATGGCGGGTTGACCGAAAAAATTACTATTTTTGCAGTGTGCAAGCAGGTGGATGGGCTTCCGCCTGACAGCCACGGCCACCACAACAAACCCTACAATCGATGACGCACCACGCAACTGAATATCCTATCCCGACGTCTTTGCGGCGCAGGCTCAGGCTGTACGGCCTCAGGGCCACGCTCGCCCTGCTGCTGCTCCTGCTACCCGCGGTGTGCCGGTCGGCCGACACGACCGACCCCGCCACCAAGCGTGCCATTGAGAAGATATACTCCTACTCCTTCTTCGACATGAACCGTGCCCTGCACACCCTCAACCGGCTGCGCAGCGAGAAACGCATCGACACCCACCGCGCTGACAAGATTGAGGGCGACCTCTTCCTCAACCAAGGCAACTTCTTCGAGGCGCTGAAGTTCTACAAGCGCGTGCTCTACAGCGACGAGGCCGCCCGCGACCCAAAACTGCAGATGAAAATCATCCGCATGGTGCTGCTCTGCTACGACAGCACCCACAACCTGCAGAAGATGGACTACTACCAAAGGAAACTGGAGCAGATGGCGCGACAGGCCAACGACACCGCCATGAGGGCCGTGGCCCTCTTCAACAAGGGCAAGATGGAACACTACATGGGGCGAAAGGCCAACGGCTGCCAACTGATCAGAAAGGCCGCGCAGACCATGGAACACTCGGGGATGAAGTCGCGCATCAACGAGACCTACTACTACCGCATCACACTCATCGAACTGCTGCAGCAAGACGGAGCCTACCACACGGCGCGCGCCGAGCTGGACCGCCTTGCCCGCTTCATCAATACCAACATGAAGCGCGCAGACTTCGACCCGTCAATCGTGAGGAGCGTGGAGCGCGACCTCGACGCCCACCGGGCCGTGGTCTATTCAAAATTGGGAATGAGGGCGGAGGCCGCACGCAGCTACGCCGACTTCATGAGGGCGAGCGACGTGATGGAGTTCGACTTCAAGTGCATCATGCCCTACCTCACCGACAACCACCTCTACGACGACATCATCAGCCTCTCGGCCCAGCGGTTCGAGAACCTGCGCAAGTCGGGCTACGACGCCTCGGCTGACCTCTGCTACGTGTTCAAGTCGATGGGCGACGCCTACATGCACAAGGCCAACTACCGCGAGGCCGCCGAGGCCTACCTGCGCCTCGACTCCATCAGGCAGCGGCAGCAGACGGCCGAGGAGCAGAGCGCCATCGACGAGCTGACGACCAACTACGAGACCAACCGCGAGAAGCTGGAAATGGAGCGTAGCATGGCACGGCTGAAGATGGAGTGGATTGTGGGCACAGCCATGGCCGCCATGTTGGTGCTGGCCTTCATCGCCTGGCGCGAACGGCGCAACGCACGCGTGATAGCAAGGAAGAACCAGTGGATGGCCCACTACATCGACATGAGCCGGAAGCGGGAGGAGCACCCCACGCCGACGGCGGATCCCGAAGAGGCTCCAGCCACGGAGGAGGACTCTGAGGAGCGGCTATTCGAGCGGCTGCGCCAGACCATCATCGACGAGAGGCTCTATCTGGACCGCGACCTCTCGCGCGAGGTGCTGCTCGAAAAGGCCAAGGTGCCGAAAAACAAGTTCGCCAAGCTCTTCCGCACCTACGCCAACACCACCTACAGCAAATTCATCAACGACCTGAGGCTCGACTATGCCGTGGGAATGCTCAAACAGCACACCAACTACACCATCGACGCCATATCGGCGGAATGCGGCTTCACCTCGGCAAGCACCTTCTACACCCTCTTTGCCCAACGTTTCGGCATGACGCCCTCAGAATACAAGAAGGCCATAAGCAAAGACCAATACAACACAAGTCCCGAGGCGTGAGTCCGTGGCTGTTCAGCGAATTGCAGACCATTATCCCCGCTCATACACTCAGCCATTTTTTAGGGTGTTCAGTTTGCTGTACCCACTTTTGAATAAGTTCTTGAATACAAAATGCGTGGGCATCAATCTCCAATTTTCTTCCCCTTACATAAGAACTTACCACGAATCCACGGGAAATATCCGCTGTGCGGAACTTTACGGTTGAATTTAGGATTCTATTGCAACAAAAACCAGTAAAACCCTTGCTGCGATGCAAGGGCTACGCCCATTGTTTCTTCTCCTTAGCCGGCTTGCTCCGAAGCAAACTTCGGCAAGCCGGCTACGGAGAAGAACAGCTTTCGTGCCTCAGGGTTGCATCACAGCAAGAAAAACCATGAAAACAGGCTGGCGCGGCCCCTGTCCCTACAAACCTACAAAACCTATAAGGCTTACTTGTCCGCTGACGGCAGCGGACCTCACGCCGCGATAGCCTGTTTTCAAGGTTTTCCTTTGTGTCAGCGTCATCATCCGACAGAGGAGGATTTGCCGTTTGCGGGGGTGAAGACGGCAAAAAGCTTTGGGCCTTGATAGTTTAACGCTTTTGGTTGACTACTTTAAGCCTTATTTTTAATGTTGGTTGACCCAGTTAAACATTACTTTTATATTTGGTTGATACATGTGCGGCTTAGTCACGTTTTTTGGTTGATACAGCCGCTGCGTTAGCAAAATACATAACAGAACAAGAGAGGGTGTCATTTGTCCCACTACTATGCGACAACCGTCACACAGCAATGCGACGACCGTCACACAACTGTGTGACAACTGTCACACAACATGGATGGCCTATGACAAAATGTAGGAAATGCTGTTTTTTGTTGGCGGATGCGGGAAAAATCCCTACCTTTGCCTACATGAAAACACCAAGGACCAATCTTTCAACACCAGCCTCAAGATGACATTAGCTTGGATAGACCAACAAACCGCACGCCAGAGGCTGAACGACTGGGGACGCTCCAAACGCCCCTTCCTCTTCCTCACCGACTATCTCCACCAGCGCTGGCTGGTGGAATGGACCGACAGTATCCCGAGCGACGAGCTGCTCTTCGCGTTTCCCAATGGCGGAAACGCCAGCGACATGCCAGCGCCCGCAGGCGACTTCACCTGGCAGCCCTACCCGTTGGGCATCGACGACTACCACAGGGAGTTTGACATCGTGCACAGCAACATGCTCGCTGGCAACTCCTACCTGGCCAACCTCACCTGCCGCATCCCACTGGCGACGAGCCTCTCGCTCAAGGACATCTTCCTGCGTTCCAAGGCACGCTACCGGCTGTGGCTAAGGGACCTGCTGGTGTGCTTCTCGCCGGAAACGTTCTGCCGCATCGACAATGGTGTCATCAGCAGCTACCCCATGAAGGGCACCATCAGCTGCCGTGTGTCCCATGCCGAAAAGGTGCTGATGGACGACGAGAAGGAGGCCGCCGAGCACGCCACCATCGTGGACCTGATACGCAACGACCTGAGCCGCGTGGCCAGCCATGTGAGGGTGGCGCGCTACCGCTATATGGAGAGGCTGGAGACCAACCGCGGGGCCATCCTGCAGACCAGTTCGGAAATCACGGGACTGTTGCCCGACGACTACAGGCAGCATTTGGGCGACATCCTGCTGGCCCAACTGCCCGCAGGATCCATCACGGGCGCGCCCAAGGCCAAGACCATGGACATCATCAGTGAGGCCGAGGGCTACGAGCGGGGCTTCTACACGGGAGTGGCCGGTGTGTGCGTGGACGGCAACATGGACAGCTGCGTGCTGATAAGATTCGTGGACAAGGAGGACGGACAGCTGTTCTTCAAGGCCGGCGGAGGCATCACGGCGAGAAGCGACTGGAAGAAAGAGTATCAGGAAATCATCGACAAGACCTATGTTCCCTTTTGTTGAGACCCTGCGCATTGAGCGGGGACAGGTGTGCAACTTGGAATACCACCAACGGCGCATGGCCGCCACCATGGGCCACTTCTTCCCCGAGGCCACGGTGCCGTCGCTCGCAGACATACTGGCGAGTCGGCGCTGGCCTTCGGACAGGGTGTGGAAAGTGCATGTGGAATACGACGGGAGAGGCATCGGCATGGTGAAGGCCGACGAATACCACATGCGCACCATCAGAAAACTGCGGCTGGTGTGCTGCGACGACATCGACTACGAATACAAGAGCGCCGACCGAAGCCGCCTCTTGGCCTTGGCGGCAGAGAGGGGAGACGCCGACGAGATTGTCATCGTGAGGCAAGGTCTCATCACCGACACCTCCTATTCCAACATCGCCCTCTACGACGGGCGGCGGTGGGTCACTCCCCGGCATCCGCTGCTGAGTGGTACAATGAGGCAGTCGCTGCTCGACCAAGGGCTGTTGGAGGAACGCGACATACGTGCCTGCGAATGGCCGGGCTATCAGCGGGCGAGCCTCATCAATGCGATGATGCCCTTGGGACGGTGCGTGGTGGCCATAGCGGGATAGAAGCCTATGAAAACGCGCGCCCAACAGCAGGGACCGTGCCTTGCGCCGGCCCTAAAGAAATGAGCCAACCTTTTTCCGGTCGAACATTTCCTTAGGACCGGCACACGGCACGGCCCCTACACGGATACTTGCGTTTTTCAGAATGCTTTACGAATCTTCAGAGAGACGTACATTCTTAGAATCTGATGTAGCCTCGAAGAGGCGGTCTGAAAAACAATTTAAAGAAGATATTTCTTTATAACATCTTTAATGCGCTCTTCGGCATTGTCTTTCCCCACTATTTCGATAAGCTTATTGTAATCCTCAATCTCATCACCAGTATAATTGATGACGATTCGTCGCCCCTCAACATCCGCGATATGGGTATAATGCTCAGGGTAAGCCCAAAAACAAGACTCACAATAGGCCTTATTCTTTTGAGTCCAATTTGAGCAGTGTTCACAAGTCCAAGATTTCGCCCTATTGGCTGATGGGCTTAGAAGCATAAAACATTCAACATTATTGATGTCTTGCCCACCTCCAATTTCATAAGGTATGCGATGGTCAACTTGCAACATTTTTTCTTGCATAGGTTGAAGATATATCATACATTGTGCCCCATACTTCTCGATTAATGCTTTTTTCAAGGCATTGGACAAGGCGGTTCGTCCGTGAGCTTTTGAGACGACATCATTGGCCGTATGAACGTTTCCAAATTTATATGCTCCTATAGAACGTCCGTCAGAAGACTTTATCCTAAAGGTGACTAAGGGAATCCCCAATTCTCTTACATCCCTTGCCGCACGGGGAGGATGCTGGTAGCCATATAATTTTATCAAATCCTCAGTAGTAACATAACCATGTTTTAAGATATGCTGTATAACCGTCTTTGGACGTTTCGCCTCTATGGAATTCAGTTTGTCAACAAATGATTTGGGTAGTTTTCTTATATCGCAAGATATTGGTTGAATAAGCTTGGCTGCTGTTGGGGCATGAATTTCAT
>SFCY01000173.1 GCA_004558865.1 Bacteroidales bacterium | reverse complement strand
TTTTCCTTACAACAACAAAGGTAAAAATTAACCATGAAACTAAAGGCATAAACCTTTAAAATATTCACACTGCAAAGATAAAGTAGGGAATGAGGCTCAGCCTGGGATAGCCGTCGAGCTTGCTCGTAAGGCTATCCCAGGTTGAGCCTCAGAGCTACTATGGAGCGTAAGCCTGTCCATGATTTTCTATTCTTAGGAGCACCGAGGGGCTGGGCAAGAGGCACGGGAGCCTACCAACCGACCTTATGGACGGCAATAATACGGGCGACTCTCCGTTATTGAGTATGTATGAGCAAGGACACATTCCATTTCAGCCAATTCACCATCCGCCAGGACCGATGCGCTATGAAAGTGGGCACCGACGGAGTTCTCCTTGGTGCTTGGGCCGAGGGAGGGCGGCGGATTCTCGACGTGGGCTGCGCCACGGGCGTCATCGCCCTCATGATGGCGCAACGCTTCCCACGGGCCGAAGTGACGGGCATCGACATCGACGCTGAGACATGCGAACAGGCGCGCGACAATGTTGGCGCGTCGCCCTTCGCCCCCCGCGTGCGCATCGCCTGCAAGGCCATCCAAGAGTGGGCGGGAGCGCCCTATGACTGCATCGTCTCCAACCCACCGTTCTTCGTGGGTTCCCTGACCTCGCCCGATACGCGCCGCACCCTGGCCCGGCACGCGGCGTCGCTGCCTTTCGACGAGCTTTTTGGAGCGGTCTGCCGCCTGCTCGCGCCCGAAGGCGTGTTCTCGGCCATCGTCCCCACACAGGCCGAGGAGGCGTTCAGCGCGGAGGCCTATATAAAGGGGCTCAGGGCCACGCGTCGGCTGCTCGTCAAGACAACTCCCCGCAAGCAACCCAAACGCGTGCTGTTGGCTTTCAAGAGGACCGCCTCTCCCCCACCCCCTGGCGAGACCTTCGGGGCCACCGCCAATCTGCTCAATCCCGACGCAAGCCGCTCCGACTGGTATGGGCTGCTGACAAAGGAATTCCTTCTGTAATTCATTGAGTCCACTTTAAAAAGTAGGAAATTTAGAGTATAGTTGGCATTTCCATTGAATTTCCAGCCCTGAGCACTCCATCGTTGTAAATTCTCGAAGTCTCCGAATAAATTTTGAAAAGCATGCAGAACGTCTGAAAATAGCGCTAAAGTGCCAGAAAATGTAAAAAGCAAGTACCTTTATAGGATCCTCAAAGGATATTACTATCCTCCTGAGGTTCATCCACGTGCATCTTGCGTATGCATGCATACGGTGTTTCAGCAGGCCACGATATCGTGTCTTGCCATTTCGTGTGTGAAAACTGTATTGGAACATTGCCGCTTCTACGTTGTTCCTCTTGTGCTGCTCTTCTTGTGGTAGGCTCTCAATTTGTTGTCGCAGCTTGAAGGCCTCTATGTCCTTCTCCTCAAAATACCGCCATCCCGTTTTGTTGTTCCATGGAATTCTCCAACGATTGAATTTTCCCTGCTTTGTTACGGCTTTAACAGCCTCAAACGTCTTTCCCGTTGTTTTTTCTCTCACGGTAAGTTTGTCGCCATCATGAAGGAAAAGCTCCCAACGGCCTCCGCCTTGCATCTTGCCAGTCTTGAGTTGCATACCATCGTGCCGTTCAGCAAAGTCTCTGTTCTCAGGGCTCTGGTAGGCACCGTCTGCATATACTGTCTCGACTTTCTCTCCGGTCACCTTCTCACTATTGCTGACGCCTTCCTGCAGCATGTGGCAGTCCGCCTTGGTAGCTGTCTCTGTCTGTACAGATGTTATGATGCTCGGCTTGTTTTCCTCTACAGTCTCGGTGATGTTGGTAACATAGCCCGACACATTTTGACCGTGCTTGTTGCGGAAGGATGCGTCTTTGTCAAATGGGCTTTGAAGGCTGTTAGCGGAAATCTTCTTCTTATCGCGCAACATTATCTTCCCCTCGTCTGCTATCTCATACTGGTCGTCGAATACCCGCTTGATGATGTCGTAATCAGCAAAGGTATCATCATACAGAGACAGTATTGAGTGGATAAACGCCCCCAGGTCATACAGGCGGTTCGACAGCGCATCCTTATCTGAACGGTAGACCGTCTTCTCCGGATCCTCTTTTATATATTCCTTTGCCTTGCTCTGTATGTTGCTAGAGAGAAGTTCCATGTTCGCATTATGAGAGAGGAACTTCGTCAGCGTGCGGTGTATCAGCTCATAACGCGAGTATCTAGCGATGTTGCTCCCAATGAGTTTGCTGTCCATGCGGACACATTTGCCTGATATCTTCAGCTCTTTTACCTGCTCACCGGCCACATGCTCGAAATTGTCCCTCATCAGATCAACTCCATACACGTCATAATAGGCGCATATGCGGCGGCGAAATAGATAATAGGTGTCAAGGGATGGCAACTTGTCATCAAGGTTCATTAGACCCAGTGCGCGCCGAGTAAGAAGATCAAACTCGCACTTCTCGAAGAGTTCCTCATCACTACATCCGAATCCCTCTTTCAATATGGACATGGCCACTATTATGCGCACAGAGGCATTGGGGGCACCCATGTTGCCTTCCTTGAACAGTGGCTTGAAAATATCCTCGTCTATCTTGGACGTAACCATGCTGAAGAACTGGTTGTGCCAAGCCTTGGGATCTTGATATTTCTTTGAAGCACGCTTGCCCAGCTGAAGGGAAGGATCACTAAACATATCGAGTTGAGATTACAGGTGTAAAGGTACAAAAAAAATCTCACAAATCAGAAGGATATACGACAAAAGAAGTTCGCTCTTTGCAAATGCGGACTTTTTAAAGTGGACTCAAACAAACTTTCTCCGCAATAACGACCTTGGTTTGTTGCTCCTCAGAGTGAGCGTGGGCGGACTAATGCTTTTTCACGGTGTTCACAAACTGATTTATGGCGTGGGCTTCATCGGCGGCATGTTGGCGCAGATGGGACTGCCCTCGTTCATTGCCTACTTCTCGCTTGCCGCCGAACTGATAGCGGCCCTTATGATTGTGGCGGGGCTGTGGACGCGCCTGGCCTCGGTCATCATGACCGGCAACATGGTGGTGGCGATTCTCATGGCCCATCTTGGCACCCTCTTCACCGTCGACCCCACCACGGGCGGATGGGCTGTGGAGCTGCCCATGCTCTATCTCCTCGGCGCGGCCGCATTGGTGTTCACGGGTGGCGGCAAATACGCCGCAACGCGCTCGGGAGTGCTGAGCTGACCAACAAAGGAACACCTCTTATTATAGCAACAATGCAGGCGGCCCCAACGGACCGCCTGCTTTGTTGTTTAGGACTTGGAAGAAATCAGACGAAAGAGTCAAACAATACAAAAACAAGGCAGTCAGTCCACAGCGGACTGCCGGCCTTGTTTTTGTATTGTTTTGCGAAACTGCCGATGCGAGAGCATCAGCGCATCACCTTCTCGGTCTTCACGCTGCCGTCGGCATAGTGGGAGATCCTCAGATACAATCCCTTGGCTGGACTGGAGACGCGGCGGCCGCCCAAGTCGTACCATGTCTGGGCCACGGGCGCCTCGGCCTTGCCTGTGGGGCCGCTGATGCCGTTGGTCTCGTCGAGCGACTTGCTCACGAGCTTGCTCTTGTACCACTGGTCGCCGTAACGATACAGCACCTGCACGCCTACCTTGTCGAAGGAGCGGGTGAGGTAGACATTGTGGACCTCCTGGCTGGTGAAGAAATACTCATTGTCGGCATAGTTGCTGGCGATGTTGGTGAACGGAGTCTGCACATTGTTGTAATCAGGCGGCCCCACGGTCAGGAGCTCGTCGTCGAGGTAGAGGTTGTAGAAGAGGCGTGCGGTGGGCAGCGCCTTTCCATCGGTGTCGAGGGGGAAGAAGTCGAAGCTGACCATGCCCGTGCCCAAGTCCTCGCTGTAGGCCTGCAGCATCACGATGACGGGGTCGGATGGTGTGGCTGCCTGGGCAGGGAACGGACTGAGACGCGGGTTCCTGTAGCCCGTGATGGCATTGACCATGTCCAAGCCACCATTGATCAAGGCTGCCACTGCTGCTGTGGAGTCTGTGGAGAGGGTCCTGGCCTCAGCGTCGAAATCGAAGACAAGCTCGTCGGCCTTGAAATAGAGGTAGCCGATGGTGCCGTCGGGATTCTGCTGCGTGACGTAAGTGGCAGGGAGGAACGACAGATGCAGGTTGGAGCGCGTGTCCACTCCGATATACTGGGGGCGGAACGTGACCTTGCCGTCGCTCAGCGTGCCGTGGATCCACTGCAGGGTGTCGGGGCCGTAGGGGTTGGTCATGTAGATGTCGTTGCCGTCGATGGCAAGCTCTGTGGAGTGGCGCACCGTGTATTTGTTGTCGCTGTCGAAGCTGAAGAGGTTGTAAGGCTCACTCTTCACGCCTGCCGGAAGCTGGGTAGGCTCTCCGGGAGGAGGAACCAGCGAGAAGTTGGCCTCGCCCGCCTGTACCCACATACCCTGCGAGTCGGTGAGCCCGAGGATTACGCTGGGAAACTGGATGGAAGTGCCGGGATAGGTGAGGTATTCCTCCGGCACCTGGAAGAGCGAGTCGTTGCGCAGGACGAACTTGATGTCGTAGTTGGGCTCAGACGCTCCCTCGGGAACATCGATGAGATAGGCCAGCCCGCTGTCGTTGACGTCGGCGCGCAGACGGGTGGCGTAGTAGACGTCGCCATAGATGTTGACGATGGGCTGCGGTGTGCGGCACACCAACGTGTCGCCCTGCAGGGGCTCCAGCTTGATATAGGAATAGGTGGGGAAGAGGGCGATGGGGTTGTAGACATACACGTTGCCCTCGCTGTCCTAGACATAGCTGCCACTGAAATAGTCGTAGATGCCGTATGAGCCCCTTTGCTGGTTGATGCCGAAGCCACTGCGTACGCGGCGCGTGTATTCCACGCCCTCGGGCTTCTCGGTAATGACGTCGGTTGAGAGTCCGGCCTTTTTGACACTTGCAGAGAACCATGCCGACACCCTTGCGTCGCTGGCCGCCTGACTGCGGATAGGCACGTCGGTTCCGCCAAGGGGAAGCTGGGACAAAGCTGACAATGGCATGGCGGCCAAGGTCAGGAGAAACAGGGATTTTAACATAAAAGTTATTTTTGTGGTTTGAAAAAAGATTAATATCCAACTCTCCGTTCACCACGGGAAGCCTTGTAGATGGGACTGTCTGATGCCGTTATGCACGGTCTTGAAACTTTTGACTGCAAAGGTAAGCAAAAAAATTGCAAACAATACAAAGATGGACTAAAAAAGACACAAAAATTTAATCATTTTGCAAATAACAGAACACCATGGACTGGAAAACGACCAAAAAGCAGCAAAAGAACACTATGCTTTCCGCACTTCGCCAACGCATGGCCACCAATCTTCCATAATGGTCCACCAATCTTCCATAATGGTAATGAAGCGTCACCTGTATTCGTCACTTTTTTGAGCAAGCTCCATAACTCTCTGATGATCAATATTAGCGTTTAGGATGTTCAATATGGTGTACCAGAAAATATCGTCGCACCCGACAAATCCAGTGCATTTTAGTTTTAAAGGCCGGTTCTAAAAATTAGGTTTAGAAACCAAGCCGATATGTATATATGTTATTTCGGTCGTCTTCTGCATCTATCGGTCTCAAAACGTCAAGTCTC
>SFCY01000042.1 GCA_004558865.1 Bacteroidales bacterium | reverse complement strand
GGTCGTCTTCTGCATCTATCGGTCTCAAAACGTCAAGTCTCATCGGTCGTGTAGCCCGCTACACTCCCTCTTCAACTTACGTTTTGAGACTCGATAGCTGGCAGAACCTTTTCGATAAGCCAAATGAGCAGAGCCAAGCTTGCTTGAGCTCTGCCATGGCGAGAAAAGGTGGGCGTAAGCCCAATACGCCTCGACCTAATTTATAGAACCAGCCTAAAAATAATCGCTCGAATCGTTTTTTTACGAAGAAAAGTTTTACCTTTGTGCATGATAAACTAATTATCAATCTATTGAAATGAGAAAATCCCTACTTCTTTTGGCTGCCCTCGCCATGGCGGTGACAGCCAACGCACAAGGACTTCGGGCGTTGCAGAAAGCGCCCGTCGCCACATGTAACCAACATGCAGCAAAGGCCCCGGCCCTGAACGCCGACGGCGAGACCGCCTCCACCTGGTGGGGCTATTTCGCCGAGGGCGACAACCGCTCCGGCCTGGGCGTGAAGACCAAGGAGACCTACAACTGCGCCATCTTCATTCCCGGTACCAACCCCATGTTGCAAAACAACAAGATCACGGGCATTAAATTGTGGATGCCCGCCACAAACGGCATCTCCGACCTCAAGGTGTGGATATCCAAGACACTTCCCTCAAGCGCCGCCAATGCCGACTATGTGCAGGATGTGGCCTCCTGGCAGGGCGACATCACCGACACGGACTACGGACTGGAGAACGCCATCGAGCTGACCACACCCTACGACTTCACCGCCGACGGCGCCTACGTGGGCTACTCCTTCACCGTCACCTCCACCGCGAGCGACGCCACACGATACCCCATCATCACAGGAGCGGGCGACGCGGCCAACGGCATTTACCTGAAGACCTCGAAGAGCATGACCTCTTGGGAAGACCTCTCCTCGAAGGGCTACGGCAAGCTGGCCCTGCAGGTGAAGGTGGAGGGCGCGTTCCCCAAGAACAGCCTGAGCGTGGCCGACTTCGGCGAGCAGTATGCCGGACTGGGCAGCGAGGCCCAGGTGGGACTCACCCTAACCAACTACGGACAGGCCGGCGTGAAGGACTTCGACTATGTGATCGCCACCAACGGCACAGCCGGCGAAGAGAAGCACCACACCTTGGCCACGCCCTACAATGTGTTGGGCGGCACGTTCAAGGCCACCGTGGCCATGCCCGCCGACGCTGAGCTCGGCACAACCAACAAGACCATCACCATCACCAAGGTGAACGGTGTGGCCAACGAGGAGACCGCAACCAACGTGGCCAACGGCACGCTGAAGACCGTAACCAAGGTACACCAGAAGAACGTGCTGATGGAGGAGTATACGGGTACAGGATGCGGATGGTGCCCGCGCGGACTGGCCGGAATGAAGAAGCTGCGCCATCGCTATGGCGACCGCTTCGTAGGCGTGGCCCTGCACTGGTATGGCAGCGGCGACCCCATGTATCTGAGCACAAGCAGCTATGCGCGCCTCAACTTCACGAAAGGTGCCCCCTGCTGCATGTTGGACCGCGGCGAGACGATGGACCCCTTCTACGGCTCGGCCAACGACATCTGCGACGACTTTGAGAAAGCTATGAAGAAGTATGTGGACACAGGCGTGAACGTGACCGCCACGTGGAACGACGACTCCACAAAGGTGACGGCGACAGCCCACGTGGAGAGCAACATCGACAACTCCAACTTCAATGTGGCCTTCGTCTTGATAGGCGACAGCCTCAGGGGCAGCTCAAATTCATGGAAGCAGAACAACAACTTTGCAGGATATACAGCAGCCCAGGTGGGCAACGACGAATACCTCACCCCGTTCTGCAAAGGCGGCAAGTATGGCCAGAGCCCGACTTCCGTCGCCTTCGACGACGTGGCCTTGGCCAGCTCCTACCAAAGCGGTGTGACAAAGGCTCCGGCCATCCAAGGCTTGAAGACCGGCGAGGAGGGTACTTCCTCTTACACCATGACCCTGCCCACGAAGCTCGCGCCCTATATCCACAAGGACAAGGTGGCCGTGGTGGCCATCATCACAGACAACAGTAACAAAGTGGTGAACTCGGCGAAGACCTACTGGATCGTCTCCAACGACCCCACGGGTGTGAGCGAGGTGATGGCCAACGGTGGCCGTGAAGCCGTGGAGGTGGCCCGCTACAACGCCGCCGGCCAGCAAATCAACGGCCAGCAGTCGGGTCTGAACATCGTGAAGTACAGCGATGGCACAACGAGGAAGATCGTTGTGAAGTAAGAAAGAAGACCCACAAAGACCCACCCCCAAAAGACCCACCCCCTTCCCCTCCCTAAGAGGGAGGGGAGAAACAATCGCCCCAAAGGCGTTCGCATACAATACATATAAAAGGCATGCATCTTGGGGCGATTGGGGTTCCCCTCCCTCTTAGGGAGGGGTTAGGGGTGGGTCTTTAGGTCTTTAGGTCGCCGGGAGGTCCGCTGCCCTCAGCGGACATGGCTCTGGAACTAAAGAATGTTCGACCGCTTTCCTCTGTTCGACAACCAGCCTCTCCGAGGTTGGGCATCGTACAGATGGAAGCGGCCGAACATTTCTTTAGGGTCGGCGCAAGACACGGCCCCTGCGTCGGATACACGTGTCCCCCTCAAAACTGTTCATTCCCCTCCCTTCGGAGGGAGGGGCTTAGGGGTGGGTCTTTAGGTCTTTATTATCCTATACGTCTCGCCCGCTGTGGTGGGAAACGTGATTTGGTTGTCGCCATAGGCTGTGAGGGCTACGGGCCGGCCATGGGCGTCGAGAACCCGCATGGCGGCGGCGCCACGGCAGACGACGGTGCAGCGCTCGCCACTTCCCGAGCGTATGCGGGCCTCGGAGAGCTGTCCTTGCCGCCACGACATGTCGACCACGAAGTTGCCTCGTGCGCGAAGTCCCGCCACGCTGCCACTGTGCCATGCCTCGGGCAGAGCGGGAAGCAGCTGCAACGCCCCCGTGTGACTTTGCAGGAGCATCTCGGTGACTCCGGCCGTGCCCCCAAAGTTGCCGTCTATCTGGAAGGGCGGGTGGAGGTCCCAGAGGTTGTCAGAAGTGCCGTTCTTGAGCAGGTTGCCATAGAGCCGATAGGCATGGTTGCCGTCAAGGAGCCGCGCCCACAGGTTGAGCTTCCACCCCATGCTCCATCCCGTGGCGCCGTCACCCCGATGCTCAAGCACCACACGGGCGGCCTGGGCCAGCTCGGGCGTGGTGAGCGGGCTGATGGTGTGGCCGGGATGCAGACCGAAGAGGTGGTTCACGTGGCGGTGGCGGTCGTTGGGGTCGTCGATGTCCCTGCTCCACTCCATCAGCTGGCCGTAGCGTCCTATGCGGTAGGGCGCCAGGTGGTCGACAAGCGTCTGCCACTGGGCGGCCTCATCCCCATCCACCCCAAGGGCCTTGGCGGCGGCGATGGCGTCGAGCAGGATTTCGCGGGCCACGGCATGGCAGTAGGTGGCCCCCTCGTCCACCATCCCATGCTCGGGCGACGTGCTGGGGGCTGCGGTGTAGGTGCCGTCGGGCCTCAGCCACAGATAGTCTTGCGTGAACAGGGCCGCCCCCTTGATGATGGGGTAGCCCACGGTGCGCAGCCACTCGCGGTCGCGGGTGAAGTCGTAGTAGTCCCAAAGGTGGGTGGCCAGCCACGGCCCGGCCATCGGACTGAGGTTGTATTGCATGGCCTGGTCGCTGAGCGGCGCGGTGAGGCCGAAGGGATTGGAGGAGATGGACGTGGTCCACCCCCGCGCGCCGAAATACGACTTCGCCGTCACCGCCCCGCCTTTCACCTGCGACCGCACATAGTCCACCATCGGCTGCATGCATTCCAAGAGGTTGTCCTGCAGGGCCGGCCAGTAGTTCATCTGGATGTTAATGTTGTTGTGGTAGTCGCAGTGCCACGGGCCGTCGATGTTGTTGAGCCACAGCCCCTGTAGATTGGCCGGCAGGTTGTCGCGCGAGGACGAGATGAGCAGATAGCGGCCATACTGGAAATAGAGCGTCTCGAGATAAGGGTCTTTTACGCCCTTGCGGTAGTCGGCGAGCCTTTGGGCGGTGGGCTTGGAGAGGCAGGTGGCTGTGTCGCCCAGTTGCAGCCTCACATGGGAGAAGATGGGCTGGTAGTCGGCCAGGTGGCGGCGGAGCAACTGCCTGTATGTCTTCTTGGCCGCCGCGCCGAGCCATGCTGCCGTTGTTTTGGCAGGATCCACGCCCACGTAGGCCAAAGGGTCATTGAAGTCGGGATCGAAATTCATCTTGTAGTCGGTGTCGGCCGTGAGGAGGAACACCACCTCGTCGGCTCCCCTTACCGACAGCCGCCCGCGGGCGCGCTGGATTCTTCCACCCTTGGCCACCATCTTTATGCGCACGTTGAACCGCATGCCGTTGTTGTCGAGGGCCGCATGGTAATCCAACGTGTTGCCCCCGTCCACCTCGGCCACGCCCGTGGCCAAGGGATTGGGGCAATAGAGGAGCGAGAGGTTCTGCATGGCCGGTCGGTTGGCCGAAAAGCGCATCACGAGCACGTTGTCGGGATGGGAGCAGAAGGCTGTGCGCTCATAGCGCACGCCGTCCTTCAGGAAGCTCACCGTGGCCAAGGCCGAGTCGAGGGAGAGCACACGGCTGTAGTCGGCCACGCCCAAGGAGTCGATGCCCGTTTGGATGTGGAGCTCGCCCAAGGTGGTGTAGTTGCCGAAGCGCCACGTGGGCTCGTTGTCGGGCGAATAGGAGAACAGCCCGTTCATGTTGCAGGAGGTGAGCGAGTCGGCCAAGCGGTAGTCGCCACGCAGGAAGGCCTCGCGGATGAGCGGCAGGATATGGGCCGACTGCTTGTTGACGTTCCAGTAGTGGGCGGGGCCCTGCTTCGTGTTGGGGCCGCCGAGCCAGAGGGAGATCTCGTTGAGCGAGACGCGCTCGGTGGTGATGGAGCCGAAGATGGACGCGCCTAAATTGCCATTGCCGATGGGCAGCGAGGCCGTCTCGTAGTAGGGGTCGGCCTTGGCAGCATCGGTAAAGCCGATGGGCACCTTGCCGGTGTAGCCCTCGGGCCGGCCGTAGTACCACGGACAGGCGCCCAAGAGGGTGGTGGGTGTGTTGAAACGGATTTGCAATGGGGGCTGGTGGGGCTGGCCGAGGGCGGCG
The DNA here is from genome assembly GCA_004558865.1 of Bacteroidales bacterium. Classification (GTDB taxonomy): domain Bacteria; phylum Bacteroidota; class Bacteroidia; order Bacteroidales; family Bacteroidaceae; genus Prevotella. Next base: position 12,596 of record SFCY01000042.1, on the reverse strand, counting down.
TGCGGCAGCAGGGCCAGGCCGGCAATGACAAGCAGCGATAGGGTCAGGTTGTTGATTCTCATATTGGGTTTGTCGTTTTCTATTCCGTATGTGTACGGCTTCTTACGAATGCAAAGTTAGCCAAAAAAGTTGTAAACCATGGTGGCATCCGCACTTATTCCATTATATTTGCAGAAAAGTAGGAGGCACGGCGTCCCGCCGTGCAAGAATTTGCAGAAAAGTAGGAGGCACGGCGTCCCGCCGTGCAAGACAGTGCGAGTTTGTGCGGCGGGAACCCATGCATGATTGTGCGGCGGGACGCCGCACCTCCTACAAAAAATATTCCTATTTTGGTTAGGTTTCTCCCAACTGAAGTGTATAGACAAGTGTATGGACAACAAAGAAGTTATCAACCAACTGTTCCGCCAGCATTATCCCGACATGATACGCTTGGCGCGACTGCTTCTCCACGACCAGGCAGAGAGCGAGGATGCCGTGGAGGAAGTCTTTGCATCGCTCATCGGCAAGGACATTCTCCCCACAGGCCCCACGGCACGGGCCTTTCTGATGACAGCCCTGCGCAACCGCTGCCTCAACCAGTTGCGCCACCGCACCATTCAGCAGCGGCTGCAAGGACTCTACCTTCTCGACAGCCAACTTCAGGAAGCGACAGCCGACATGGAGGAGCGCATCGACAAGGTGAGGCAAGCCATCGAAAGCCTCAACGACGACACCAGCCGACGAATCCTCGCCCAACGCTACACCCAACAGCTCTCGTATGCCGAGATCGCCGAGGTGGAGGGCATCAGCGAAACAGCAGTCTACAAGCGCATCAGAAAAGCCTTGGACGCACTCAAAGAGAAACTAATCTACAAATAGGAATATGGACAAGATAGAAAGACTCATCAAAATGATGGACCAGCCCGACCGCCATTCCCGAGAGGAGTGGCAGGAAGTGCTTGCCGACAAGGACTGCCGGGAGTACTACCGGCTGATGTGTGACACCGCGGCCGCTTTGAACGGTCTGAAAGAAGACGGCAATCCCCATAGCGACACCAACGCGACAGAAACAGCACTACGCCATTTCCAGCAGCGGTATATGCCCGAGCGACGGCATTACAGGATGTGGCGCAAGGTGGCCGCCGGCTTTGCAGGACTCCTGCTCGTGTCGGGTATAGCCTTTGCCACGATTACCATCGTCAGACAACAGCACCCAACAACAGGGAATACAAACGTAGAGACCCCGCTGCGGAGCTTACAGAAGGCGAAGACCGCCCCCACCCCAACAGACACCGCGGTGACGAAACCCCAAGCCAAAGCGGGCATGAGGCAGTTCGTTGATGTCAGCGCGGGCGAAATCCTCAAGGAGATTGCCGCCTATTATGGAATGAAGGAAGAGACCAGCAGCAGACAGGCTGCCAACACGAGGCTCTACTTCAACTGGAACAAACAATACAACGTGGAGCAAGTGGTGGAGCAACTGAACCAGTTTGAGCATATCCACATCACAGTCGACGGCGACAACCTCGTCTTGGAAGCAGCAGGAGGAACCGACCGATGAGAAACAAATCGCTACTTCTCGCCGTGCTGCTCGTGCTGTGCACAAGCCTCAGCGCCCAGACCATCACCCACTCGTTTCGCAACACCTCCATGGCTGACGCGCTGCGCTATCTGAGCATGGCGAGCCACCAATATCTGATCAACTTCGCCTACGACGACCTGGAAGACTTCAAGGTGACCACGGACGTGCGCAACCAGACGGTTCCCGACGCCATCCGCCAGATCATCGGCTTCTATCCCATCGGCATGAAAGTCGTGGACGGTGGAAAGGACGCCCAGGGAAAACCTTTCCCCGACCTGATCTTCGTGGAATGCATACAAAAGGAGAGCCGCAAGCTCACGGGCCGTGTGGTGGACGAGAATGGACAGCCCATGGAGTTTGTGAATGTCGCCGTGCTCAACCCGCGCGACTCCTCGTTCATCAATGGCGGCGTGACCACAGCGGCCGGCGACTTCGTCATTCCCTGCAAGGCCACCGACGTGCTCGTCAGCCTCACCAGTGTGGGCTACCGCCGTCTCGTCCGTCATATCACTACGGCCCATGCCGGTGTACTGACCATGCGCCCCGACGCCTACAGCCTGAAGACGGTGACCGTGAAAGGCCGCCGAAAGGTGGAGCACGAGGACCGCAACGTCTACACATTCTCCGACGAGGAGGTGAAAGCGTCACGAGAAGCCCAACAGCTCATTGCCACGCTGCCCGGACTGCGCGTCGACGTTCTCAGCGGCCAGCTTGCCACCCTCTCTGGCAAGCCGCTGACAATTCTTGTCAACGGCATCGAGGCCAACGACAACGATCTGAAAGCACTGCAAGCCAAAGACATCCGCAACGTCGACTACTATGTGGTGCCGCCGGCTCGCTACGCTGACGCCGGCGCCGTGCTCAACATCCACACCCGTGCCGCCGAGAACGGCTACGCCACAGGCTTCGACGTGATGCAGGGTACAAAGGCGGGATTCAACAACACCAATGCCTACGCCAAGTACAACCACGGCCCACACCAGTTCTCGCTCGACTACCGGCTCGAACTGCGCAACGCACCCAACTGCGACGAGCAGGATGTATACACCTTCAAGGACGGCGGCAAGCAGTCCACCTACGACTATAGTGGTACCTACCACTTCGGCTACGCCAGCCACGACTTCAACCTGAAGTACCTCTTCACCCGTGGCGACAGCCTCAACTTTCAGGCGAAGTTCACGCCCACCATCTTCACTTGGTTCTGGAACAGCAACATGGCCATCAACGCTGCGGGCAATCCGCTGTGGAACAATGGCACGCAGGACAAGCGGCAGCGGCAGAACAGCTTCTCGCCATCCCTCGACCTCTACTTCGACCGCAAGCTTCCAGGCGGGCACGAGGTGATGCTCAACGCCGTGGGTACCCTCTTCCACAACAAGCAGCATGTACACAACATCCAAAACGACGAGACCCAGCAAACCCTCGACGACGACATGCGGCAGCACAACAACAAATACTCGTTCATCGGCGAGGCCGCCTACACCAAGAACTGGGGCCACACACAGCTCGCCCTCGGCTACCGCGCCACGCTGGCCAAGTCGGACTACCGCATCAGCAACATGCTGTCAGACTACAAGGAATACGAATACAACGCCACCGACGACAAGCACTATGCCTACGCACAGCTCAACGGCGGATTCGCCAAGATAGGCTATCGCGTGAGCTTGGGGGCTACATACATCAACACGAGCAACGACGACACGCACTTCCACAAACTCTACTTCACGCCCGAAGCCCTGATTACCTACAACATGAAGAAAGGTGCCCTGCGACTGCACGGCAAGATGTCGACGATCACGCCCAACATCGCCAGCCTGAGCAACAACAGCACCGTGACCATTCCCGGACTGCTCTACTCCGGCAACCCGTGGCTGGAGAGCGCGCTCGACAAGAAGATCGGCCTCACCTACTCGCTCAACCTGCCTTGGCTCAACATGGACCTGACAGCCGAGGCGCGGAAGATTGACAACGACTTCAGCACCTACTACCAGTGGCAGACGGTCAACGACGAGCGCGTGATCGTGGGCCGAGACGAAAACTGCGACTACCTGCTCAACTATGGCTTCGCAGGCTCGCTAACCATCAGGCCGCTCGGCAACGACCTGCTCACGATAGGCGTGGAGACCGGCTACAAGTGGCAGAAGGAGAAGAGCGACATCATCGGCGTGCACCGCCACCACTACATGCCGTTGGCCTGGACAGTGGACTTCCGCAAGGGATGCTGGGGAGCCGAATACTACCAGTGCATACCACACAAGCAACTCAACGGCAGCTTCATCAATTCGGCCGAGAACACGCAAAACCTCATCGTCTACTACCAGAAGAAGCAACTGATGGTAGGTTTAGTATGCATTTTCCCCTTCGCTGCGGCCAAATACAAGAACAGCATCCTCGACAATCCTGTGCTCGACAAGCATAGCTGGAACAGTGTTACCAGTCAGAAGCGCACTTTCTGCATCACAATCAGCTACAACCTCTTCTCGGGCAAACAGAACAACGACCAGAAGAAGCTCAACAATAAGGACAACGACAGGGGATTCTTTTAAAAGAAGACACACAAGGACCATCCCCCTACCTAAGGACCCACCCCCTGCCCCTCCCTTTTAGTGGGAGGGGCAGGGGGTGGGTCTTTGGATTAGGGGGTCTTTGGGCAGGGGGTCTTTGGGTTAGGGGGGCTTTGGGTTAGGGGAGGCTATGGGTTAGGCCTTATTCCGCCCCCAACTCCTGCAGGGCCTTCCTGACGATGTGGTTCTCCTCGTTGACGATGGCGAAATACTGGCTCATGTCCCACAAGTCACGGGCCACGAGGGCCTTGAACTGCATCTTCAGTCCGGCGACGGTGTGCTGGCGATCGGCCTCGTCCTTGGGCTTGATCTTCATCTTCTCGCCCTCGGCCATGATGCTGTCGATGATGTCCTGCGGCGTGTCATACCGCTTGCGGAAATCCTCGAACGACGGATACTGGCGGCGGAGCTTCTTGCGGTTGTCGTCAATGTAGCGTATGGCCTTTTGGATGAGGATGCCCCGGGCCGAGATCTCGCGGTTGCAGCGGGTGAACTGCGTGGTGTCGAGCGGCACGAAGAAGTCGGGCATCACGCCACCGCCGCCATAGACAGTGCGGTGCTTGCGCAGCGTCTGGTATTTCAGGCTGTCGGCGAAGTGGATGCTGTCGGCCGAATAGAACTCACCGTGCTTGAACCGCTCGTTGAGGTCGTTGTCGTAGTCCTTCTTGTCGCCCTTCTTGTAGGGCTTCTGGATGCAGCGTCCCGAGGGCGTGTAGTAGTGGGCGATGGTGACACGCATCATCGACCCGTCGGGGAAGTCGAACGAGCGCTGCACGAGTCCCTTGCCAAAGGAGCGACGGCCCACCACCGTGGCGCGGTCCTGGTCCTGGAGTGCGCCCGTGACGATTTCGGCGGCAGAGGCGCTGAACTCGTTGATGAGCACCACCACCTTGCCGTCCAAGAGTCTGCCGTTGCCCTTGGCGCGGTATTCCTCGCGCGGCACGGCGCGCCCCTGCATGTAGACGATGAGGTCGCCCGGCTGCAGGAACTCGTTGGCTATGCGCACGGCGGCATTGAGGAAGCCGCCGCCGTTGTCCTGCAGGTCGAGCACCAAGTCGCGCATGCCCTGGCTCTTGAGCGAGTCGACGGCCGCCATGAACTCATCGTAGGTCGATGCGCCGAAGCTGCCGATGCGCACGTAGCCGATGGCGGGGCGGATCATGTAGGCGGCGTCGATGGACTTGAGGGGTATCTTGTCGCGCACGACGGTGAACGTCAGCACGCCCGGGATGCCGCGGCGCACCACGCCGAGCCTCACCTTGGTGCCCCTCTTGCCGCGCAGGCGGCGCACAATCTCGTCGCGTCCCATCTTCACGCCGGCTATGGCGGTGTCGTTGACGCTGATGATGCGGTCGCCGGGCAGCATGCCCACCTTCTCCGAGGGGCCATTGGTGATGGTCTGGATGACCAACAGCGTGTCGCGGTCCATGTTGAACTGCACGCCGATGCCGTCGAAGGAGCCTTGGAGCGACTCCATCATCTGCTTGGCCTCCTTGGCGGGCGAATAGGTGGAGTGGGGATCGAGGCTGCTGAGCATTCCCCGGATGGCGTTCTCCGTGAGGTCGTTGGAGCTGACGGAGTCCACATATATGTTCTGTATGGCATATTCGGCCATCTGCAGCTTGCGCATCGACTCTACGTCGGAGCCGCTGATCTTGATTTGCGCCCCCGAGCTGAGGGCCACCAACAGCGCGGCAGCTGCCATAATCATTTTTCTTGGTTTCATTGCTTGAGTTTTTTTGTGGGGGCGAGGGTGGTTGGGGGTGGAGGGAAGTTGTGGGGAAGCTACGGGCTGGATGGGGCAGCCCGTGGGCCGCCCCATCAGTCGATGGGGTCGGTGTCCTGGGGCAGGTCCTCCTCTATCACGAGGTTGTCGATGATGAAGTTCTGGCGCTCCATGGTGTTCTTGCCCATATAGTATTCGAGGAGCTTCTGCACCTGGTCGTTCTTGTGGAGCGTCACCTGCTCCAAGCGCATGTCGGGGCCGATGAAATGGACAAATTCTGAGGGCGAGATCTCGCCCAAGCCCTTGAAGCGTGTGATTTCGGGCTCGGGTCCCAAGTCGCTGATGGCGCGCAGCCGCTCCTCCTCCGAATAGCAGTAGCGCGTGATGAAGTCGCTCTTCTTCTCGCCCTTGCCCAGGCGGGCATCGGCGTCGGCTACGACCTGCTTGCTTCGGATCTTGCTGCGGCGGTTGCGCACGCGGAAGAGCGGGGTCTGCAGCACGTAGACGTGGCCCTTCTTGATGAGTTCGGGATAGAACTGCAGGAAGAAGGTGATGATGAGCAGGCGGATGTGCATGCCGTCCACGTCGGCGTCGGTGGCCACGATGACCTTGTTGTAGCGCAGGTTGTCGAGGCCGTCGTCGATGTCGAGGGCCGACTGCAGGTAGTAGAACTCCTTGTTCTCATACACCACCTTCTTGGAGAGTCCGTAGCAGTTGAGGGGCTTTCCGCGTAGCGAGAACACGGCCTGGGTGTTGACGTCGCGGCTCTTGGTGATGCTTCCGCTGGCCGAGTCGCCCTCGGTGATGAAGATGCACGACTCCTCCTTGCGTTCGTTCTTGGAGTCGGAATAGTGCACGCGGCAGTCGCGCAGCTTGTCGTTGTGGAGGTTGGCGGTCTTGGCGCGCTCCCGGGCCAGCTTGGTCACGCCCGCCATGGCCTTGCGCTCGCGCTCGCTGCCCTTGATCTTGTTCTCCAAGATTTCGGCCACGTCGGAGTGGATATGCAGGTAGTTGTCGACGTTCTCCTTCACGAAGTCGCCCACAAACTTGTTGATGCTCTCGCCGTTGGGCGCCATCTGGGTGCTTCCGAGCTTGATCTTGGTCTGCGACTCAAACACGGGTTCCTCCACATTGATGGCTATGGCCGCCACGATGCCGTTGCGGATGTCGGTGTACTCATAGTTCTTGTTGAAGAACTCCTTGATGGTCCGGGCGATGTGCTCCTTGAAGGCGCTCTGGTGGGTGCCTCCCTGCGTGGTGTGCTGTCCGTTGACGAAGCTGTGGTATTCCTCGCCATACTGGTTGGTATGGGTGAAGGCGATCTCTATGTCGTCGCCCACGATGTGGATGATGGGATAGAGCTCGTCGTTGGTCATGTTGTCCTTGAGCAGGTCCTCCAGTCCGTTGCGGCTCTTGATGCGCCGTCCGTTGTACATGATGGTGAGGCCGGAGTTGAGGTAGGTGTAGTTGCGGAGCATGGTCTCCACGATTTCCTCGTGGAACTCATAGTTCTTGAAGAGCGTGTCGTCGGGCCGGAAATAGATGAAGGTGCCGTTCTCGTCGTCGCTCTTCTCCGTGCTGTCGCTCTTGAGCTGTCCCTTCTCAAACACGAGCGAGCGCACCTTTCCCTCGCGGTAGCTCCTCACCTCGAAGCATGAGCTGAGGGCGTTGACGGCCTTCACGCCCACGCCGTTGAGTCCGACGCTCTTCTTGAAGGCCTTGGAGTCGTATTTGCCGCCCGTGTTGAGCACGCTCACGGCCTCCACGAGCTTTCCCTGCGGGATGCCGCGGCCATAGTCGCGCACGCTCACGGCGCGCTCCTCGTCGATGTCAATCTCAATCCTGTCGCCGGCGTGCATCTTGAACTCGTCGATGCTGTTGTCGATGACCTCTTTGAGCAGTACGTAGATGCCGTCCTCGGGCAGCGAGCCGTCGCCGAGCCGGCCGATGTACATGCCGGGTCGGGTGCGCACGTGCTCCATGTCGGAGAGGTGGCGGATGTTGTCGTCGGTGTAGGCAGGTGTGAGTTCCTGTTGTGTGTTGGGAGTGTCGTTGGCCATGTCTTAGTAGCTGATAGTCTTTTTATAGCAGCGCCGGCGCTTGTGGTTCACAGGGTTGAGCGGCCCCCACTGGCTCTGCACATGCTCGTTGCTTTCCATTTCCACTTGGCTCTCGCCCCACTTGAACCCATAGTCGATGTAGCGGGGGATGAGGTCGGCGAAGAGCAGGGCGTTGGCTCCCTTGGCGCGGTATTCGGGCAGGAATCCCACGAGGAGCAGGTCCACGCCGTCGGTCTTGTGCCACTTGATGGCCCTCAGCAGGTGCCACCAGCCAAAGGGCAGCAGGCGCCCGCGACGGCACTTCTGCAGGGCGTGGCTGAGCGAGGGGATGGTGATGCCCATGCCCACCACCTCGTCGTTCTTGTTGCCGTCGACGATGACCGTGATGAGGTTGAGGTCGGCCAGGGGCAAATACATGCCTACATACTGCTCCACCTGCCTGTCGGTGAGCGTCACGAAGCCGTAGAGGTCGCCGTAGGTGCGGTTGATGATGTCGAAGAGCTTCTGGCCGTAGTTCTCCTTGAAGATCTCGCGGCGGGTGAGCTTCTTCACGTGGAGGTTGTAGCGGCTCTCCACGAGCTCGGCGATGCGCGCGTACTTCTCGGGCACCTTGTCGGGCACCTCCATGTAGAACTCCACGTAGTCGTTGTCCTTCACCCATCCGCCCATCTTCTCGATGTGCTGGGGATAGTAGGGATAGTTGTAGATGGTGGCCATGGTGCCGAGCTTGTCGAAGCCCCAAGTGAGCATTCCCTCGGGGTCCATGTCGGAGAAGCCGAGCGGCCCCACCACCTCCTTCATTCCCCGGCTGCGGCCGAAGTCCTCGACGGCCTTGAGCAGAGCGGTGCTCACTTCGATGTCGTCGATGAAGTCGATCCATCCGAAGCGAACCGACTGGCGGTTCCACTTTTGGTTGGCCCGCTTGTTGATGATGGCGGCCACGCGGCCGGAAAGCTTGCCGTCCTTGTAGGCAAGGTAATACTCGGCCTCGCAGAAATCGAAAGCGGCGTTCTTCTCCGGGGAGAGGGTGTTCAGCTCGTCGCTGAACAGGTTGGGCACATCGTAGGGACAACCTTCATACAAGTCGTAGTGGAAATCGACGAACTTTTTCAGTTCTTTTCGGGATGTTACTTTTTTTATTTCAATCGAAGACATAAATTTGGCCGTTTGAATACGTTAACTTGCAAAAGTAAGCAAAATCATCAACATCACAAAATAAAAAGCCCAATAACAACACTTTTTATTATTTGCAGCTTCCGTTTTGACTGGATTGCGTGGGAGGGAACTCCCTTCGAGGTTGCCGACGGAAGACTGGAGCGGGGCGGGCTGCCGGCCTTTGGACAGGAAGACTGGCAGCGGAAGACGGGCGGGGGAGCTTGGCAATGATGGGCAGGGAGGCAGTGGAAAATGGGCAAACAGCCATTGTAAAATGGGCATCCGGCCGGTCAATGATGGGCAAACAGCCATTGAAGAACGGGCAGTTCATGTTGTGTGACAGTTGTCTCGATATTACGTGGCAATTGTCCCGATATTCCGTGACAGTTGTCCCGATATTCCGTGACAATTGCCACACAACATGGATAAGCGGCCTCCGCGATTGGCAGGAGAAAGGCCGCGGGCGTCAGACTGTAGACTGACGAACAGGACGACACGAGGCGCACGGTTAGGGGAGGCTTTAGGGACGTGTCTTTTTTCCTTTTTTCTTGGCAGGCTCAGTTATTTTGCTTACCTTTGTAGCTTTAAGAAGGAGGCACGGTGTCCCGCCGTGCAAGAACGTGCGGCCTCCCACGCCAATAGGAGGCACGGCGTCCCGCCGTGCAAGGAAGTGCGAGTTTGTGCGGCGGGAACCCATGCATGATTGTGCGGCGAGGACGCCGCACCTCCTACAATTACAATCCATCACCGCTTGCCTATGACAACCCATTCCCTACCCCACCCCACCCCTGCGCCATCTTCAAGAGGCTGGGCGACCCCGCGCCTTGTCGCCCTTACGCTCTGCCTGCTCCTTATCACATGGCCCGCGGGAGCCGACACCTACTCCGACGCCATGAGGCTGAAAGCCCAGGCCGAACAGGAACAGGCCAACGGACGCTTGGACGTGGCCCTGAAGAAATTCATCGGTGCGGAGCAGCTCTTCGCCCAATGCAAGGGAGCGGAGACAGAGCAGTCGCTCTGCCTCTACTACATGTGCATCAGCTACTTCAACCAGCGCGACCTCAGCTACATGAAGAAGCCCATGGAGCGGCTGGCCCAGCTGGCCCAGCGATGGCCCGCGAACAAGTTCATACAATACGACTACCTCTCGGTGTTGGCGGCCTACGAGTCGTGCGTCTACGAGGAGAAGCCCTCCAAGGAACTGCGCGAGCAGTTTATGGCCCACTTCAAGCAGGCCGTGGGCTGGCAGACGAAGATGAGCGTGGGCGAATGGAAAAGAAGACAAATCAACCCCATGTTCAACCTGATGAACATCGCCACGCTCTACGACCTGAGCTACGACCCGCCGATGGTGGACTCCATGCAGGCCTACATCAACAAGGCGTTGGAAGTGGACGCACTGCCTTGGGGCGACAAGGACGACCACATAGAGGGACGCATATCGGCCTACGACCTGCAGGCATGGGTGCTGCTCTACCAAAAACGCTACCACGAGGCGGAGGCCAAGGAACAAGAGGTGATGGACATGATAGAGGGCGTGGAAAAGGAGCGGGGCAACGCCGTGCTCACCGAGAAGGGCGAGGCCTACGCCTTCTTCGTGGAACTCTACAAGGCCATGGGCAAGCCCGAGAAGGCCATGGAATACCTGGAGCTGAAGAACGAGAACGACCGCAAGCGCTTCGACATAGAGAAGAACACCGCCATACGCAACATCGAGGCGCGATATGAGTCGAAGCGGAAGGACGAGCGCATCGCCGCCCTGCACCAATGGAACATCGGACTCACGGTGGTGGTGGTCCTCCTCATCCTCCTGCTCGCCGGCATCACCACCACACTCATCTACCGCCGAAGGCTGCGGGAGCAGAAGCTCTACGAGGAGGCCCTCGCCGCCGAATTGGAAAACAGCGCGCGCCACTCCTCGCTCCGCCTCCTCGCCGACCAGCTTGGCATCAGAGGGATAGACATCGACGAGGCCCACAGGCTCTTGGCCCAGGCCACGAAGCCGCTGACGGTGGTGGACCAGAAGTATATCCTCTGCTTCCTCAATGGAGAGGACGTGAGGCACATCGCCCACCGCTTCAACGTGGAGCCCGCATCGGTATACACCGTGAGGTACAGAATCAAGAAAAAGTTTCCCAGCAGCACAAAACTCCCACTTTAAAAGTAGGGTGTCAAAACTTGCCCACGAAACTACACGAATCTTCACTCTAAGCGGATTGGGATTCGTGGTGACTGTCCATCGAATCGCTGGCTATCATCCTCACCCATACACACAACAATTTCTTCAACGAATTGTATATACAACGTACGAAGATGTACGTTGAAAAGATAACGAGCATTGTCGTACATCCATCGAGCATATATAAATGCCACGGACGCTCACAGACTGACACGGACTGACCGAAATCCTGTGAAAGGCCGTGCTTGTCCGTGGCCATTATTCTTTTACCACGGACGCTCACAGACTGGCACGGACGGACCAACGGGCATGACTTCGATCTGTAAACGCTTCAGAGAAGCGAATATCCAACCCACGGAAAATATCCAAAAACCCCGATTTCATCGAATACCCATTCGAGCAATTAGAGTAATTCGTTGAAGAACTATATTTTTGGATGAAAGCAGATATTCGCTGGAAAAGTTAGGTTCGTGGAAGATACAAGACACGAATCTTCACGAATGAGGAGGGAATATTCGTGTAGAAAACCACAAAAAAGCCGCCTTGCATGCCGAAATCTATATTTGTCTATAGGAGCGAGAGGTTTTTTTTGCTAATTTTGCACCGTACAACCACAAAAATCAATAATTATGAAAACAAAACGATTATTATGTTTTTGCCTGGCTCTAATGGCTGTCGGCACAGTGGAGATGCAGGCGCAAGGACTGGGCGGACTGCTGAAGAAAGTGAAGAAAGGCGTGGAGGCTATCGCCGGCCAACCGCAACCGGAAGCCCAACAGTCCACAACGAAGAAGGCGCGAGTCTCGGAGACTCCCGTAGAGGGCGGAGGCACCATCACCAACCCCATCCCCGAGACTGTCGACCTGCAGCTCGTGGGCGCCTACGGCAAGAGCACGTCGGCCAACTACGGTGAGGTGAGGCTCGTGTTCAAGGTGAAGATGATCGCCAACCTCCAGCAGTTGAGCTTCGGCTGCAACTCAGTGCTTCCCGCCCTCATGGTGGACCAGGACGGCAACACCTACCACACGCGGGAGTCGGCTGGATGGTATTCCTACGATGTGACGGAGGGCGTGTGGATGAAGATGCCGCTGAAGGAAACGGCAACCTTTGTCGACGTGAAGAAGACGGCCACAACCATACAGAAACTCCAGTATGGCGTGTCGGCAAGCTACGAGAACAAGGGACTCATCATCCTAAAGGACGTACCCATACAGTGGGACGTGGAGCCATAGAGAAAACTGAAGATTACTAACCCCTAGAATCCGCAGCACTTTAATTTAGATTTATTTATAAGTTCCTGAGCAGCAAAATGTTGCTCAGGATTTTGCCATGTCGAAAATTTCACTTAACT
>SFCY01000041.1 GCA_004558865.1 Bacteroidales bacterium | reverse complement strand
GTCGGACGGCGTGAATTACAAGGTGCTGTCGGACAACGATCTGACAGATGAACTCAAGGCGAATTACGATGCGGCATATATACATTCGCTGACCCACACAGAGAATATCTTTATTCTTGAGGATATTAACTCTGATCCTTCAAATGACGACTTAAACTTCGAAAATGCCGCCGATCTCCTGACTGCGCATAATGCGGGGAAAAGAATATTGCTGCACTCAAGAGGGCTGTATTTGCCTTTGCTTTCTCTTGAAGAAAACAACTCGGCTCACATTGCTTTTTTCGGCGGTACATATAATTCTGCCGGGTATATCAGTTCAAAAAATGTCCGTGTGCAGGTGGAAAGTAACATAGGTTATTGGAAGAACACCGACTACAAAATTCCTTCATTTGCAAAAGGAATGAGTGGCGGATATGAGAACGACACCGACACTATTGTGTCTCCGAAGCTTCTCAAGGACTATGTCGCCGAGGTTGCCGCAGGCATTACCGGTATGAATTACCGCATTCTCGGTACGGGCGAATACAACGCCGACACGGGAATCCCGACCGTTGAAGGAGAAGCCGGAACGATATATCTTGTCCCTCTCTCGCAGACGGAAACAGACAACATTTATGCGGAATTCATCTTCGTCGGCAGCACGTTTGAAAAGATAGGCACAACGGCGGTCGATTTGAGCGGCTACTGGAAGAAAACCGACCTCACGGAAATGACCGCAGACGACGTTACCGAAATCTGGAATGCCGTATTCGGCTCGTAAGGCGGTGATTTGAAATGACTCCGTTCTTAACAAAATCAGAAACAAAAGCGCTGCTTGAAAAAATCAAGACAAAAATACCGACGAAAACCTCCGAGCTGACAAACGATTCGAATTTTATCACGTCGGCGCTGCTGTTCGACAATGCGGGAGCGCACAATGCCATTTATCGCGGCAAAAATCTCGGCACAAGCGTGACCGAAGCGCAGTGGGCGGCTATTGCGAACGGTACTTTTGCCGACCTGTACATCGGAGACTACTGGGTGATCAACGGTGTCAACTGGCGCATCGCCGCTTTCGATTATTACTACAAGACGGGGGATACTTCTTGCACCGCGCATCATGCCGTGATTGTTCCCGACACGAGTTTGTATGACTATGCAATGAATGATTCAAACACCACTGTGGGCGGTTACGTCGGTTCCAAAATGTACACGGAAGGGCTTGCGCAGGCGAAGACAAAAATCAACAACGCATTTGGTTCAAGCCATATTCTGTCCCACCGTCAATTGCTCGTCAACGCCGTTACCGACGGTAAACCGAGTGTCAGCTCATGGTATGACAGTACGGTTGAGCTTATGACCGAACAGAATGTTTACGGCGGTAAGATTTTCGGTGCGGGTAACGATGGCTCCACCGTTCCGTATCTGCACACTATCGACAAGTCTCAGTTCCCGCTCTTTGCTCACGACCCGTCTATGATTTCCAATGAACAATGGTTCTGGCTGAGAGATGTTGTATCAGTCGCCGATTTCGCCCTTGTCTACGCCAGTGGTTTTGCGGGCTACAGCAGCGTTTCCGCCTTCTCCGGCGTTCGCCCCGCTTTCGCTATTAAATCTTAAAGAAGAAGGTGATGTATATGACGGGTTCGATAGTCCGTCTGAAAGATGCGGAGGGGAATATAATCAACATTCCCGCGTCCAAGGGCAAAGACGGTATTTCCCCGCTTCTGCGCAAGTCCGACACTGCTATAGAGGTGTCGTACGACGGCGGGGCAACGTACACGGCAGAGCTTGAAGCCGCCGAAGCGAAATTTTATGTGTATCGCGGCTCGGCACGGTACACGGTAAAGGCATATGCCGGCACTTCAAGGGTGCAGGGATATATAGGGACAAAAAGGATTTTTTAAGGAGTGACAGTAATGAAAAAGGTTTACATCGATGCAGGTCACGGCGGAACGAACCCCGGTGCGACCTACGGAAAAAGAAAAGAGAGCGAGGATGTTTTCGCTCTCGCTCAGACTGCGGCGGACAGGCTTTCCGCCGTTCCGGACGTTGCGGTCAAGCTGTCGCGAACGGCAGACACCGACCCGGAGCTTGACGCGCGTACAAAGGAAGCCAACGCATGGGGCGCCGACTATTTTATCAGTATCCACCGAAACGCTTTCAAGCCCAACGGGGCAAGCGGAATCGAAGCGTGGATATACTCAAAAGCCGTTCGCGGCGGCAGCGCATACACAAAAGCTAAACGCATCGTCGACGCGCTGTGCGCCGTCACGGGGCTGAAAAACAGGGGCGTTAAGCTCGGCGCGCCGAAGTACAGAGATTACGCGGTGAACCGCCATTCAAAAATGACCTCGTGTCTGCTTGAGGTCGGTTTTGTCGACAACGACAATGACAACGCCGCGTTCGATGCTCATCTGCTCGACATGGCGGACGCTGTCGCCGAGGCGCTGTGTGCGAACATCGGCGTTAAGTACGTTAAAACAGGCGACGTTGACGGCGACGGAGATGTTGACGTATCGGACGCAAGAACGGCTTTAAGGGCGGCTGTAGGACTTGAAAAGCTCACTCCCGACGCGGAGAAACGCGCGGATGTCGACGGCGACGGCAAGGTCACCGCTGCGGACGCAAGGCAGATTCTCCGCTCGGCAACGGGACTTGAATGAGAGGAGGTGAAAGGGATGAAAGAGACATTATGTGCGGTGCTCGGCGCTGTCGGCGCGGGCATAGCCTGGTTATTCGGAGGTTGGAACGCATCTATGATTACGCTCATTGTGTTTATGGCTATCGACTACATAACGGGACTTATCGTAGCCGGTGTGTTCAAGAAATCCGAAAAAAGCGAAAACGGCGGTCTTGAAAGCCGCGCCGGCTGGAAAGGGCTGTGCAGAAAAGGTGTGACTCTGCTTATCGTCTTCGTGGCGGTGCGGCTTGACCTGCTCATCGGGACAAACTATCTTCGCGACGGCGTGTGCATTGCGTTTATCGTGAATGAGGTAATCTCAATCACCGAAAACGCCGGGCTTATGGGCGTGCCTATCCCGGCGGTGATAACCAACGCGATAACGGTGCTTAAAAAGAAGCAGAATGAAACGGCGGAACCGACAGATAAAGAATAATAACGATTGTCGTTATTACGATGGCAGCTGTCCCGGACAAGTGGAATGAAATATGCATGAACAGACAAAAGCTCTGACGGAGAATTGAACTGTATTTTGACTCCCATTTTGACTCCCATTTTTCAAAGACTTGCACCGTTTTTGACCTGTTTTTACAGAAAATGAACGGTCAAAACAGGACATTAAAAACCCCCGAAAACCGCAGAAATGCGAGGTTTTCGGGGGTTTTTTGTTTGGTTGCGGGAGAAGGACTTGAACCAACGACCTCCGGGTTATGAGCCCGACGAGCTACCAACTGCTCTATCCCGCGATGTGTTCACTTTTTAAGTGCTTTGTTATTATATACCATGACGCAGGAAAAAGCAATAGTTTTTTTGTATTTTTGCATCCGTAAACTGATAAAAGATACGGTATGGCAAATCCAACAGCGTATAGAAAGGAGTTGCGCGAGAAGATTCTTAAGGCTGCTATGGCGGAGTTTATGCAGCGTGGGCTGAAGGCTGTCAAGATGGACGACATTGCCAAGAAGATGGTGATGTCGAAGCGCACGCTGTATGAGATTTTCGCCGACAAGGAAGAGTTGCTTTATGAATGTGTGAAGTATGGTTCCGAGGAAGAACTCAACGAGATTCATAGGACAGCCTCGCGGGAGGGGGCTGACGTGGTCGACATTCTGATAGACTTCATCCACATCCGCTTGAAGTCGATGAGCAGTGTCAACCCGAAGTTCTATGCCGAAATCATGCGTTACAAGAAGGTGGCCGACTTTCTGAAGACCAATCATGATAGCCGTCGCAAGGAGGGAAACGCCTTCATCAAGCGAGGGCAACGCGAGGGATACATCCGAAAGGACGTTGACTTCGAGCTTCTTGGGGCCATCTTCGACAGAACCATCCAGGCGGTGCTCGATGATGAGCTGTTCAATGAATACAGTCTGAAGAGGATATTCCGCAATATCATCTTTGTGACCATCAGGGGCATTTCCACACAGAAGGGAATAGAGAAGATGGACCGCCTCTTGGAAAAGAACCCTTTGTAGGCAGCCGGGTGTGGTGTGGCCATCCGCACAGTTCATCTCTGGTTCTTTCAGGCTACTAATAACCTCTCATTGGATACTGACTACACAAAAATATGAAACTTCAAGGATGTTTTTTCGATTTGGATGGAGTGGTCTTCAACACCGAGCCCCTGTATTCCGTGTTTTGGGGCGAAGTGGGGGAAAGGTTTCATCCTGAGTTGCCCGACTTTGCGCAGCGCATAAAGGGTCAGACGTTGGACCAGATTTTTGACATCTATTTCAAAGGAGAACTCTATGGGGCGAGGGAGGACGTGCAGCGTTTGCTCACCGCCTTTGAGGAGCAGATGAATTTTCCCTTCATTCCTGGCTTTGAGGCTTTTGCAGCTTGGCTGAGGGAGGTTGGGTGTCCCACGGCTCTCGTCACCAGCAGCAATAGGATGAAGATGCACAATGTCTACCGCCATTATCCCGACTTCGACAAGCTGTTTGGCGACATCCTTACGGCTGAGGACTTCGATGAGTCAAAGCCCTCGCCCGACTGCTATCTGAAGGCTGCAGCCCGGTTCGGCTTGAATCCCAAGGAATGCGTAGGCTTTGAGGACAGCTTCAACGGGCTGAAGTCGCTCGGGGCGGCCGGAATGACCGTCGTGGGGCTGTCGACAACCAACAGCGCAGAGGCCATCCAGCCTTTGTGCGACATTGTGATACCGGACTATCTCAATCTGAGACAGCTCAAGGACTATCTCCAAGGGGCTTGACTCCACCAAAAAAAGCTGCATATCCCCAATCGTTGGGAATATGCAGCTTTGTCAAAGATCGCGCTTCCCTGCCCGGCAATCAGCAGATCTTGCGTGAGCCGTCGCCGATCACAACAGGGATGACGACGGGCTCAGGGCCATACTTGGCGGCGAACTTCTCCTTGGCATCGGCGATGAATGTGTCGTAGACCTCGTCCTTGACCAAGTTGATGGTGCAACCGCCAAATCCACCGCCCATGATGCGCGAGCCCGTCACGCCGTCGGCCTTGGCTATCTCGTTGAGGAAGTCAAGCTCTTCGCAGCTCACCTCGTATTCCTTGCTTAGGCCTTCGTGGGTCTCGTACATCTTCTGCCCGACGGTCTCATAGTCGCCTTTCTCCAAAGCGTCGGAGACAGCCAACACACGGTCCTTCTCGCCCAACACGAAGTGGGCCCGCTTGTAGTCCTCCTCGCCTACGGTGGCGCGCACCTCGTCCAATTGTTCCCATGTGCAGTCGCGCAGCGTCTCGAAATGTCCCTCAGGATGTGCGGCGGCGATGGCTCTCACCACATTCTCGCAAGAGTTGCGGCGGTCGTTGTAGGGCGAGCCCTTCAACTCGTGCTTCACCTTGGAGTTGAGCAGCACCAGCTTGTAGCCCTTGGGATCGAAGGGGAAATACTCGAACTCACGGCTGCGGCAGTCGAGGCGCATCAGCTTGCCTTTCTGTCCGAACACGGAGGCAAACTGGTCCATGATGCCACAGTTGACACCCACGTACTTGTGTTCTGTGGCCTGGCCAGCCAACACGAGGTCCCATTTGGACACCTTGTTGCCGCCGAAGAG
The DNA here is from genome assembly GCA_004558865.1 of Bacteroidales bacterium. Lineage (GTDB taxonomy): Bacteria > Bacteroidota > Bacteroidia > Bacteroidales > Bacteroidaceae > Prevotella. The sequence goes on along the minus strand of SFCY01000041.1, from coordinate 12,178 downwards.
GTCGTTGAGGGCAAAGGCGAAGCAGCTCTCCAAGGCGGCCGACGACGACATGCCTGCGCCCAATGGAACATCACCGGCGAAGGCTGTATTGAAGCCTTTCACGTCAACACCCAACTTGCGCATTTCCTGTACGATGCCATAGATGTAGCGAGCCCACGTGGCACGCGGCCCCACGGGGTCGTCCACCTTGAATTCCACCTTGTCTTTGAGGTCGATGGAATAGGCGATGATGGTGTTCAGCCCGTTGGGACGAATCTCTGCCATGATGCCTTTGTCCACGGCGCCGGGAAATACAAAGCCTCCATTATAATCCGTGTGCTCACCAATGAGGTTGATGCGGCCTGGAGAGGCGTAGATGTTGCCTGTCTTACCATCAAAATGCTTGATAAATCGGCTTCTTACGAATTCTATATCCATAATTGCTTGTCTTTATAAGGGTTAGTAACTGGTTATGATAATATGGAAATGGGTTCTAAAAACCAGGATAGCCTGACTTCCAGAACCCACTACAATTCTTTGTATCAATCCACAGGTATGTCTTTGTTCACGTTCTTGCAACCTACAAGGGCGTAGAAGAACATGTAGACCAAGGCCAAAAGAGGCACGATGTAGGACATCATGTAGCCTCCGTGGTCGGCGATGAAGCTCTGGATCAGAGGCAGGATGCCGCCGCCCACAACCATCATCATGAATATGCCGGAGGCTGCGGCTGTGTACTTGCCAAGCCCCTCAGTAGCCAGATTGAAGGTGCTGGTCCACATCACTGAGGTGCAGAGGCCACAGAGAACCAACAGCAAGGCTGATATGGGCACGGTGACGGTCTCGAAGGAGGAGCCCGTGAATACCGGCATGGCCACCGTGCTGCTCTTGCCCAACAACATGGCGAAGATGATCAGGATTGCGCCAACGAATGTGGTGATGGTCATAAGGGTCTTGCTGGACACCTTGCCTGCAATGAACGAGGAGCAGAAACGGCCCACCAGCATCAGGAACCAGTAGGTTGCGGCCACGCTGCCGGCGATGGCTACGGCCTGTCCTGTCAGTCCGCCACCGGCGGGAGACTGGTCGGAGAGATAATAGATGAGGGTTCCGGGGATGCCGACTTCGACGCCAACGTAGACGAAGATGGCTATCACGCCCAATACGAAGTGGCGGAAAGCCCATGGGCTGTGCTCAAAGACGGTGTCCTTGGTGACCTTTCCTTTCTCTGGGTCGGAGATGGGGATGAATGTCAATATGATGAACGCCGCTGCGAACACTGCCATGGCGATGTAGAGCACGAGGTTCACGTCAACCATCTTGGTGCTTGAGGTGACAGTACCGATAAGGGCACCCACGAACAGCGGAGTCAGGGTTCCTGACAAGGAATTGAGCGTACCGCCTATCATGTTGAGCTGGTTGCCACGGTTGCCACCTCCACCTATCAGGTTCAGCATAGGATTCACCACGGTGTTGAGGATGCAAACGGAAAAGCCCGATACGAATGCCCCCAAGAGATAGATGACGAATCCCATTGTAGGACTGGCACCCACCTTGCCGGAAAGGAACTGGATGAGGACTCCGAAGAAGCCGATGGCGATGCCTGTGAGGGCTGTTTTCTTGTAGCCAATCTTTGTCAGGAGCTTGCCGGCAGGGATTCCCATGAAGAGGTAGGCCAAGAAGTTCATGGCATTGCCCAGCATGCCGATGGTGTTGGCTGAGTCGCCTTGGAATGCGTTCTTCCAAATCACTCCGATAGGCGCGGCGAGGTTGGTCACGAATGAAATCATAGCATAAAGGAACATCATCGTGATGATGGCGATTATGCTTCCGTTTTGTTTTTGATTGTCCATTGGTCTATGTTTGTTTTTAATTTGTTGTCTTCAATTGATTTGGTGTAGCCGCTTCGCAGCAGGCCATTCGTGTCGTTGATGATAGGATTCTGTTGATTCTACTTTTCCACGCCGAAGCGGTAGAACGTGCGCTGGCGGTACTCCTGTCCGGGGTTCAAGACCACAGATGGGAAATAGGGGTGGTTGGGAGTGTCGGGGAAGTGCTGGCACTCAAAGCACACGGCGGAGCGTCGCGGGAAGGTGGCGCCGTTCTGTCCCTTGTAGCCGTCGGCCCAGTTGTCGGTGTAGAGCTGCACGCCGGGCTCTGTAGTGAATACCTCCATGGTGCGTCCGCTCTTGGGGTCCTTGATTTTGGCTGCAAACGACAACTCGCCCTCTTCCTTCTTGTTGAGGACATAACAGTGGTCGTAGCCATGTCCTATCTTTATTTGCTCATTGTCCGAGTCGATGTCCTGTCCCAATGGCTTTGCGGTACGGAAGTCAAAGGGTGTGTCCTTGACAAGCCTTATCTCGCCGGTGGGAATGCTGGTGGTATCGATGGGAAGATAGTAGTCGGCGTTGATCTGGCATTCTATGTCGTCAATGGTGGGTGTGGGGTTGGCTATGCCCGCAAGTGAGAAGAATCCATGGTTGGTCAGGTTGATGATGGTCTTCTTGTTGGTTGTAGCCATGTATTCGATGTTCAGCTCGTTGTCATTGTTGAACTGATAGATGACGGTGACCCTGACTTCGCCCGAAAATCCTTCCTCGCCGTAGGGACTAACATATTTCAACACCAAAGTCTGGTCGTTCATCTGCAGGGCGTCCCAGACCTTTGCGTTGAATCCTTTCTTTCCCCCGTGCAGACTGTTGGGGCCGTTGTTGATGGGCAGCTGGTATTCCTTGCCATGGAGTTGGAAACGTCCTTTGCAGATGCGGTTGCCATAGCGGCCGATAAGCGTGGAAAGGTAGGGCTCTGGCGAATTGATGACATCCTGTATGTTGTCGTGGCCCTGGATGACATTGGCCCTTACGCCATTCTTGTCCGGCACCATAATGGCAACGATTGCGCCTCCATAGTTGGTGATGGCCACCTCGTTGCCCTTGCTGTTCCTCAAAATGAAAAGATCCGTCTTCTTTCCGTTCAAGGTGGTCTGGAAGTCCTCACGTCTCAGACCACATATTGTTTGTGTCTCGGTGTTGTTCGTCATATTCGTTTCTTAGTCTTGGATATTATCAATGCAAAGTAAAGAAAAAAAATTGATAACCACAAATTATCAATCGAAAAATCCTTTTCTGGTAGCGTTAAAAACGTTTAAGGCTGGTTTTGGGAAGCATGACGGCAGAGTCATGGGCAATAAACGCACTTTGGAGCCATTGCATGGTGGCTCCAAAGCGCGATGATATGTGTGGCCCATAACGGCGTGGCGCGTAACTATCCCCGATTCCGTCGGCTATGGTTGTTCTCGGCTTAGCAAATCGGCCACCACATAGCTGCTTCCTCCGATGAAGATAAAGTCGTCGGGCGAAGCCTCTGACAGGGCTTGGCGATAGGCCGCGTCCACGTCTCGAATCGTCTTTCCGCAAAGATGGTGGGCCTCGCCCTTTTGGGCTACTTTCTCTGCGGGGAATGCACGTTTTGATGTGGGCTGTGTCCAATAATAGACGGCGTTCTTAGGCAGCATTTCCATCACTGCGTCGATGTCTTTGTCGTCGACCATGCCAAAGACGATGCGTGTGGTCTGTGCTTTCTGGCTTGTGATCTGCTTGCTGAGATACTGCCACCCGCCGGGATTGTGGCCCGTGTCGCAGACGGCCGTGGGGCGGGTGTGGATTTTCTGCCACCGGCCGAGCAGCCCCGTGGCCTCGCACACGTCGGCCATGCCCGCCCTCACAGCCTCCAATGGGATGGAGGGGAGCAGATGGCGATGGTTGATGGTCCTCACGGCCACCAACACGGTGTTCATGTTCCTCGTCTGGTAGTCGCCGCCCAATTCGCCATGGAGACAGCCGAAAGAACGGGTCGCATAGTTGCGGCCGCCTTTTGGGTCGCTCACGGACGACAGCACCTCAGGCTCATCCTCGGCAAATATGGCTGGGGCTTGCATGTCGTGGGCCCTGGCCTCGAACACGGGGCGGGTCTCGTCCACACTCTCGCCTATGACTATCGGGACTCCATGCTTGATGATACCGGCTTTCTCGCCGGCAATCTTTGCTAAGGTGTCGCCCAAAAACTGCGTATGGTCAAAGCTGATGTTGGTGATGATGCCCAGTAGGGGAGAGATGATGTTGGTGCAGTCGAGCCTGCCCCCTAAGCCTACCTCTATTACGGCGATGTCGACCTTTTGCTCGGCAAAATAGAGAAAGGCCAATGCCGTGGTGAGCTCGAAGAAGCTGGGGTGGAGAGGCTCAAAGAAGCCACGCTCCTTCTCCACGAAGTCGACGACCCGCTGCTGGCTGATCATCTTTCCGTTGACGCGTATTCGCTCGCGGAAATCCACCAAGTGGGGACTCGTGTACAGTCCCACGCGGTAGCCCTGATGTTGCAGGATGGCGGCCAGCGTGTGTGAGCAGGAACCCTTGCCGTTGGTGCCAGCCACGTGGATGGTCTTGAACAGCCGGTGGGGATGGCCGAAGTGCTCGTCCAAGGCCTTCGTGTTGGACAGGCCCTCCTTATAAGCAGAAGCACCCACATGTTCGAAAACAGGGGTGCTATTGAAAAGATACTCTACAGTTTGCTCGTAGTTCATCAGTTGAAGTAATTCTTGAATTTTTCGAAGATGCTCTTCTTGGTCGCATTGTCGCCCTTGAAATTGTCGCTCTCGCGCAGCTTCTCAATGGCCTTGCGCTCCGTCAGGGTGAGCTTCTTGGGAATGTAGACGCTGATGTTGACCACCTCGTCGCCGTTGCCGCTTCCATAACCCTTCACGGCTGGCAGACCCTTTCCGCGCAGGCGCAGCACCTTGCCCGGCTGTGTGCCGGCCTCGATGCTCACCTTGGCCTTCTTGCCGTCGATGGTAGGCACTTCCACGTCGCCGCCAAGGCAGGCCGTCGGGAAGTCGAGCAGCAGGTTGTAGACGATGTCCTGTCCGTCGCGTACAAAGGTCTCGTGGGGCAGCTCTTGTATATAGACCTGGATGTCGCCATTGATGCCGTTGTGCGGGCCGGCGTTGCCCTTGCCGGCAACATTCACCACCATGCCTTCTGACACACCGGCGGGGATGTTGATTTCGACCACATCCTCGCCCTTCACCACGCCTGAGCCGCCACATTCGTGGCATTTGTTCTTGATGACAGTGCCCTCGCCATGGCAGGTGGGACACTCGGTCTGTGTCTGCATCAGTCCGAGCATGGTCCTGACGGTCTTCACCACTACACCCTGTCCGTGGCAGGTGGGACAAGTGGACGAGCCGCTGCCATCCTCCGAACCGCTACCCTTGCAATGGGGGCAGACCACATCCTTGTGCACCTTGAATTTCTTGGTGCATCCGGTGGCAATCTCTTCCAGGGAGAGTTTCACGCGCAGGCGCAGGTCGGCTCCGCGGTATTGGGGACGCTGACGGCTTCCACCGCCAAAGCCGCCGCCGAAGCCGCCGAATCCCGTGTGGCCGCCGAAGATGTCGCCAAAAGCCGAGAAGATGTCGTCCATGGAAAAGCCTCCCGCTCCACCAAAGCCTCCGAAGCCTCCCGCTCCAGCAGGGCCGTTGAAGCCGAATTGGTCGTATTGCTGGCGTTTCTGGGGGTCGTGGAGCACGTCGTAGGCCTCAGCGGCCTCCTTGAATTTCTCCTCGGCCTCCTTGTCGCCCGGGTTGCGGTCGGGGTGGTACTTGATGGCGAGCTTGCGGTAAGCTCTCTTTATCTCATCTTCTGAAGCGTCCTTGCTGACGCCTAAGACCTCATAGTAGTCTCGTTTAGCCATTATTGCTTTCCTTAATATGCCGGCGCTGGGGGCGGCGCGCGGCAAAGATGCTGTCTATGTGTTGTGTGTTGTTGTGTTTTGGGGGACGTTTGCGCTGGGGCTACTGTCCGATGGCCACTTTGGCGTGGCGAATCACCTTGTCGTTGAGCGTGTAGCCAGTCTGCACGCAGTCTATCACCTTTCCCTTCTTCTCGTCGCCCATTCCTGGCACCATGGCCACGGCCTCGTGGAAGTCGGTGTTGAAGTCGGCGTCCTTAGTGTCGATTCTTCTCACTCCCAAGCCTTCAAGAGTCTTGTTGAACTTTTGGAATATCAGTTCCCAACCCTCTTCAATCTTCTTGGAGTCCTCGCTCTTGCCTGCGTTTGCGATGGCCCGCTCCATGTCGTCGATGATGGGCAGGATGGCGGTGACGGTCTTCTCGGCTCCGTTGAGGATGAGGTCGGCCTTCTCCTTGCGCACACGTTTGCGGTAGTTGTCAAACTCGGCCATCGTCCTGAGCAGCTGGTCGGCCAGCTTGGCCTTGTCGTCCAAGGCTTTCTGGAGCGGGTCCTCCTGCTCCTTTTGCTCTTCTTTGCCGTTGGCGTTCTGAGTTTCCTCTTCCGTTTTGGGCTCTTGGCCATTCTGTGGGCTGTGGCAGTCCTCTTTCTTCACGTCGTTGTCGGCATGGCTTCCCTCTGCCTGAGGCTTTTCCTCACCGCCATCGCCTTTCTGCTGCTGCGGCTCTTCGCCTTCGATATTGATCCTCTTTTCCTTTATTTCCTTTTCTTGTGCCATAATGTCATTCGTTGTTTATGGGTAGGAGAGCAAATAATGTGCCAAAGCCATCAACCTGTCAGTCGGTGGCCAGCTGTGCTTGCTCATACCGTGCCGTACATCTTGGCTTTCTGCTCCTTGATTTGTTCGTCGTGGATGTAATCGTCGTAGGGCATCAGCTTGTCGATGGTGCCCTGGGGCGTGAGCTCGATGATGCGGTTGGCCACCGTCTCGATGAACTCGTGGTCGTGGCTGGCGAAGAGCACATTGCCCTTGAAGGTCACGAGATTGTTGTTGAAGGCTTGGATGCTTTCCAGGTCCAGGTGGTTGGTGGGCGTGTCGAGGATCAGGCAGTTGGCGTTCTGCAGCTGCATTCGGGCTATCATGCAGCGCATCTTCTCTCCACCGGACAGCACGTTGACCTTCTTCTCCACTTCCTCCTGGCGGAAGAGCATACGGCCCAAGTAGGCCTTCATCTGCACCTCGTTGCCGGGGCCATACTGCGACAGCCATTCCACGAGATTCTTGTCGCTTTGGAAGAAAGCCGTGTTGTCGAGCGGCAGGTAGGCTGTGGTGATGGTCACGCCCCACTTGAAGGTTCCAGTCTCAGGCTCGCGGTTGCCGTTGATGATTTCGAAGAGGGCAGTCATGGCCTTTGGGTTGTGGCTGAGGAATACGATCTTCTGTCCCTTCTCCACGGTGAAGTTCACGTTGTCGAACAGCACCGTGCCGTCGGTGTCGACAGCCTTCAGCCCCTCCACTTCCAGAATTTGGTTGCCCGGCTCGCGGTCCATCTGGAAGATGATGCCCGGGTATTTGCGGCTCGACGGCCGGATTTCCTCCACGTTGAGCTTCTCAAGCATCTTCTTGCGGCTGGTGGTTTGGCGGCTCTTGGCCACATTGGCGGAGAAGCGGCGGATAAACTCTTCGAGCTGCTTCTTCTTCTCCTCGGCCTTGAGGCGTTGGTTCTGGGCCTGGCGCAGAGCCAACTGTGAGCTCTCATACCAGAAGCTGTAGTTGCCGGCGAACACCGTCACCTTGCCGAAGTCTATGTCGATGGTCTGTGTGGAGACGGAGTCGAGGAAGTGGCGGTCGTGGCTCACCACCAACACGGTCTGGTTCTCGTCGATTTCGCCCAAGTAGTCCTCAAGCCATTCCACGGTGTCGAGGTCGAGGTCGTTGGTGGGCTCGTCGAGCAGCAGGTTGTCGGGCTTGCCGAAGAGAGCCTTGGCCAGCATCACGCGAACCTTCTCGTTGTTGCTCAGTTCCGACATCATTTTCTGGTGCTGGTCTTCTTTCACCCCGAGGTTCTGCAGCAGTTGTGCGGCATCAGACTCAGCCTCGTATCCGTTCATCTCAGCGAACTTCAATTCCAGTTCCGCTGCGCGGTTGCCGTCTTCCTCTGACATGTCGGGCTTGGAATAGAGGGCCTCGCGCTCTTTCATGTTGGCCCAAAGGTTCTCGTGGCCCATCAGCACCGTGTCGAGCACCTTGTAGGCATCATATTTGAAGTGGTCCTGCTCCAGCACCGAGAGCCGCTCGCCCGGCCCAAGCTCCACCGTTCCCTTGTTGGGCTCAAGGTCGCCGCTGATGGCTCTGAGAAGAGTGGATTTTCCGGCTCCATTGGCTCCTATCACACCGTAGATGTTGCCGCGTGTGAACTTGATGTTCACGTCTTTATACAAAACTCGTTTTCCGAATTGAATCGCAAGATTCGTTAATGTAATCATTTGCTGTCTAATATATATATAATGTAATCGCGTGCAAAGGTACAAATAAAAATCGAAATAACTGCGTTTGGACTTGATTTTCAGTTCTATGGAGCTAAGTATTTCTTGTGTGTAGTTTGACGCGCCACCAGGTCTTATTATTAATGTTGGTTGACCCGGTTAAACTTTACTTTTATATTGGGTTGATACATGTGCGGCACCAGGCTGTGTTCCAGCCTGTGGGAATCGTATTGTAGCCGTACCTTGATGCTATGCCGTTTATTGTGACCTGCCAATCTCGTTTGTGGCTTGGTCGTTGGGCATAAGCCAAAAAGGATCGAAGAGTGATAAAAAAGGGTAGGAGGGAGGCGAGTCTCTCAACTTTTTTTGTAACTTTGCCGCCATGAAGCAAGTGAGTTATCAACAACGCAACAATTACGACCAATACAAAGTGGAGTCCGCGCGGCCCCTGTTGGAGTGGCTGCTGGAAAACCTGAAGGGCGAGAGCCGCAGCCGCATCAAGGCCACATTGCAGGGGCGTGGCATCAGGGTCAACGGCAAGGTGAGGACACAATTTGACTGGGCCTTGCAGCCGGGCGACACCGTCTCGGTGAGCAAGTCGAAACAGGCCGGAGCCTTCCACAGCCGTTATTTGCGGTTGGTCTATGAGGACAAGTACATTGTCGTGATAGAGAAGAACGTCGGGATTCTGTCGATGGAGGCTGGCCACAAGTCGCTCAACGTGAAGGAGGTGCTCGATGGGTATTTCCGCCAGAGCCGCCAACGTTGTACGGCCCACGTCGTCCACCGCTTGGATCGCGACACCAGTGGCCTCATGATTTATGCCAAGGACAAGCAGACCGAATTGGCCTTGGAACACGGCTGGCATCATATCGTTTACGACCGCCGCTATGTGGCCGTACTCAGTGGGGAGGTGGCAGACGACGAGGGAACCATCGCCAACTGGCTGAAGGACAACCGCGCCTACATCACTTATTCGAGTCCTAACGACAATGGAGGAAAATATGCGGTCACTCATTTTCATGTGTTGAGGCGGAGCGTTGGCCACAGTTTGGTGGAGTTTCGTCTGGAGACCGGGCGCAAGAACCAGATTCGCGTCCACAGCGCCGATATGGGGAATCCCGTTTGCGGCGACATCAAGTATGGCAACGGTGACGACCCTTGTGGGCGGCTCTGCCTGCATGCCTATCTGCTTTGTTTCTACCATCCTGTAACCCATCAGCGCATGGAGTTCGAGTCTCCCATCCCGGCGGCTTTCCTCCATGTGTTCAAATAGAGTAAAGTCATTGTGGATTTCACGTATTACATTTATGTGCTCATCGCCATCGTCCTTGGCGTGTTTATTGTGAAGAAAGTTGCCAGTTGCATGATTAAGGCTGTGTTGACATCCATCCTTGTTGCCGCCCTCATCATCATCTATTATCTCTTCTTCCGCGGTCAGTAGCTATCTTCTTCGGGATGCCACAGTGACGCGCTGAGGTCGATGAGGCCGTTTTGGCGGAACGCGACACCCTCCAGGCGCAACAGCCCAATCTGCTCCGCCCACCCTGGGGCGGTGCGTCCCTGACTGTTCACCACCCTGTGGCAAGGAAGGCCAAGATTCTTGGGAGCGTGCTTGAGGGCGCGCCCAACTAAGCGTGCGTGGCGTGGCCAGCCTGCGAGTCTGGCAATGCACCCGTAAGTTAGCACATGCCCTGTGGGTATCTGGGCCACGATGTCGTATACATCCATTCGGAAGCGGTTGAATTCTGGTGATTGGGCCATGATGGTTTGATTTTGAAGCCGCGTTTGCTTGTTGCCTGCAAAGGTACGAACATAATATCTTATCACCAAAAAATATCCTAACTAATTGAATCCGTGTCTGTTGACTCATTTTGGTTGCGTGGCCGCTTGGGTGTGCCTGAAGAAAAATGTGTTTTTTCTTGAAAAAAGTCTTCTGAAAATTTGCGGGAATAAAAAATAATCCTTACCTTTGCATAACGTGGTGATTTCGGCCGGGATGCAGCCCGCCCCGTCACCCCGAAAAACCTACAGACAAAATGATGCCTGCAAAAACCCAGAACCTGAAAAACATGATGAACATCCATCCCCTCGCACAGGGCCGGACCTCGGCGTGCATCCTCCTGCTTTCCCTCCTCGGCCTCGCGGCCTGCTCCGAGCACGACGACGACCCTAAGTACCGCTCCCTGCCGCCGGAATTCAGCGGCGTAACCATCACGGCCCTGGACGGCGGTGAACTGAAAGCCGGCAAGAAGTTAGTGGTCACGGCCGTACAGCAAAAGCCGGGCCGGCTGATCTACAAAGCCAAATACGAGTGGAGCGGCTCGGACGAAAGCATGACGCACGCCGCCCGTAAGGAGGTGGTCTATGACAAGGAGAACACCCATCCCACGGACACCATCACAGTGGACGCACCGGGCAACTATAAAGTCACGCTGAACGCTAAATACTACACTTCGGGCGGATACGAAATCATCAACAAAATCGTAGAATGGGAGAACGGCAAGGCCGTCTATGCCACTCCCTCGTTCCAATACTATACGGTGCAGGTAGAGCAAAATTTTCAAGTGAAATGAGTATCGAAAACCTACAACTCACCGTGGAACTCACGCCCCAGACGGACGAGCGCGGCGTGCTACATGTCGTGGAGCGGAACGGAGAAAAGACCGCCTTCGGCATGGAACGGGCGTTCTGGATAACCAACGTCCCCACAGGAGCCGTTCGGGGCGAGCACGCCAACCGTGAATGTACGGAACTGCTCGTGGCAGTCCACGGCAGCGTGGACGTATGGCTGACAGACGGACAGACAGAGCACTGCGTACGACTGGACCGCCCGGGACTGGGACTCTATATCCCGCCCATGGTATGGTGCAGGCTGTGGAACTTCTCGGCGGACGCCACCCTGCTTTGCTTGGCCGACCGGAGTTATGACAAATCGCAGTACATCAACGACTTTTCGGCGTATATTGAAGAAATACACGAAAATCGCGCCAACGGATAATCACCGCTTCTGATAATGCAGATAATTCGCTACGACAGGGAGATGCGACAGGCCTGGGACGCTACGGTAGACGCTGCGCGGAACGGCACGTTTCTCTTTCACCGCAGCTATATGGACTACCACAGCGACCGATTCGAGGACCTCTCGCTGCTGATGGCGGACCGGCACGGCCGCATCATGGCCCTGCTGCCCGCTTCGCGCAGCGGGGAGGACGAAGTGGTGTCGCACGGCGGATTGACCTACGGTGGGCTGATTGCCACGCCGGATGCCACGTTGGCCATGGTCGGCGAGATGTACGGGGAGGCCTGCTCCTACTATGCCCGACTGGGATTTGCCCGGCTGGTGGTGAAGCCCGTCCCACACATCTATGCCGCGGCGCCCTGCGAAGAGGAACTGTACTGGCTGAACCGGCTGGGCGGAAAATTGACGGCACGTTCGGCCTCGCAGACCATCGACCTGGGAAACGCGGAGATGCACTTTTCGACGCTGCGCCGCAGGAAAGTACGCCGCGCCCGCGCCTGCGGATGGCGTATGGAGGAAGGCTGGGCGCAGTTGTCCTGTTTTTGGCCGATCCTGACCGAAGTGCTCCGCCTGCGGCACGGCGTGGCTCCCGTACACACGATGGCAGAAATGCAGCGCCTTGCCATGGACAACGCGCCGCACATACGGCTCTACACCGCCTGGCGGGACGAGGTATGCCTGGCGGGAACGGTGGTTTATGAATGCGGACACGTGGCACATGCACAGTATATATCCGGCAGCAAGGAGGGTCGGGAAACCGGTGCCTTGGACGCCCTGTTCGACGAACTTACGGCCGCCTATCGCAAGCGCGGATTTCGCTATTTCGACTTCGGCATCTCGACCGAACAAGGCGGCAGCGTGCTCAACGAGGGACTGACCTTTCAAAAAGAGGGCTTTGGCGCACGTACCATCTGCTATGATGCCTACACCCTAAACCTGTCC
>SFCY01000040.1 GCA_004558865.1 Bacteroidales bacterium | reverse complement strand
CCTGCCCATGACGAAAATCGCTATCGCGTAAAATTGCGCTTACGCGCATAAAATTCTACGGCAGAAAGCTTCAAGTCAAGGCATTCCAAACCGCTTTTGTGCAGATGTAAGGATGCGCTGATTTTATGCGCCTTTGGCGCAATTTTATGCCCAGGCAATTTTCGTCATGGACAGGCTTTACCCCTTAGGGAATGAGGCTCATCTATGGGATAGCCGTCGAGCTTGCTCGTAAGGCTATCCCTCTCTATCGAAAAGAGACGTTTTTTCAAGTTAGTGAAGAACAATGGCAGTTGGCACGAACTATCGTGGCAGTTGGCACGAAATATCGTAGCAATTGGCGCGAAAAATCGTGGCAGTTGCCACGAAACGCAGGTGGCCCATGACGACGCGTGAAACAGGGCTCGGAATCACAGTAAATCCACCATAGTGCCAAACAGGCTTATCGATTTAAGTGTCAACTGATATAAGGTTGAACCTTATATAAGGTTGTCAACTGGTATAAGATTGTCAACTTGAATAAGGGTGTCCGCTGAGATAAGGTTGTCCGCTGAGGGCAGCGGACCTCCCGGGCAGAAAAATACAGAAAAAGCCGGCAACACGCCATGGAAGACGGTTGCCGGCTTATTGTTGACTTAAAACTTACTCTTGGGTTGTCATTCAACCACAGAGGGCTATCGAAAGCCACGGTGGGCTGTAAGAAAGCCACGGTGGGCTATGGGAAAACCGCAGGGGATTATCTCACGACCACCTTGGAGCTGGCCTTGACGCCATTGCTCTGCGTACGCACCACATAGACGCCCTTGGCAAGGCGCATGGTGGAGGGGTTGGCAGACTCGCTGACGAGGCGGCCGGCGGTGTCGTAGACCCATGCGTGGTCGGCGCCCTCGATGAGCAGCATGCCATTGGCCGCGCGAACGGTGGCCTCAGACTTGCCGCCGTCGACATTGCTGATGGCTGTGGCATCGGGGAAGTTCTTGCCCGTGTCCCACCACAGGCGGGTGGCCATCTGGTCGGGGCCGCCAAGAGCGGGAATGGCGGTGGCGTTGATGTCCTTGATGGTCTGAGGATCGTCGGAAGCCCAGGGGATGCGGCGCATCTGGTCGCCCTGCTTCAGGGAGCCGTCGCCGTCGGCGACATTCAGCACGGGGAAGAGCTTGGGATAGCCGGTGCGGCGCAGGTCCACAAACGGCTCGAAGCTGTAGGGGAAGGAGGCGATATACTTCTGGGTGATGATCATCTCGAGCTTGGTCTCGCGGTCGAGGCTCTCGTCCCACTTCACGCCAATCTTCGTCACGCTGGGCATGTCGGGCGTGTTGCCCGTGGGATCCACGTAGGTGTAGTCCTTGGCCTTGGCGAGGTTCATGTAGTCGTCTACGTAGTCGGCGTACTTCACGCCGTCAAACTCGCGGTCCTCAAGATAGGCGTTGCGGATGCCGTCCTCGTAGAACTCCTGGGCAGTGCCGCCCATGTTCCAGCCGCGCAGGGCGCCCTCGGCGCGCAGGAACTGCACCTCGCTGAGCTTCATGAGATAGCAGGGAGGCATCATCTCGCCAAGGTAGGTGTTGTCGAGTTTGCTGAAGGCGATGTAGGGGTTGGCTCCCACGGCCTGTCCCACACCGGGCACCGTGCCGTCGCGCATACCGATGATGCGGGTGTCGGGCTGCGTCATGGCAGGAGCCGAGCCTTGCGTGCCGGTCTTGGTGATGGGGTCGGAGTTCTGCATGAAGAGATATTTGCTGTAGGGATGGTCGAGGCTCATGAGCAGGCTCTCGAAAGAGGCACCCATGCGGCTGTCGCCCCACTCGGAGACCTGGATCAGCGGATGGGCGAAGCCCAGCGTTGAGGTGAAGAGCGCGGCCTCGCCGTCGACAGACTCGATAACGCCGCTCTGCACGGCCTCCTCAGCCCACTTCTTGGCGGTCTCAGGTTCAACGGAGGCGATGTGGATGGCCATGCGCAGCTTGAGCGAGTTGGCGAAGCGTGCCAAGCGGTCCATGCCCTGCTTCTGGTAGTTGACGTTCTTGAAGAAAGGCAGCTGGCCGTTGAACACACCGTTGAGCTTCTTCTTGTACCAGTCGGGACGATTAGAGAAGTTCTTGAAGCAGGCCACGATGTCGCGGATGTTGGCCTCTACGGTGTAGTAGACGGTGCGCATGTCCTGATAGGTGAAGGGCGACTTGTCGACGTTGTTCTTGAAGTCGGTGTATGGCACGGGGCCGAAGAGGTCCACGTTCTCGATGGCCGCATAGTCGTAGAAGAGCAGGTAGGCAGCCTTGAGTTCGGGGATGTTGTTGATGTTGTCGTCGTTGAGGATGGGCACCACGCCCTGGCGTACAAAGTCGTAGCCACCCTTGGGGCCGCTGATGGAGCCTTTGCAGAGGTCGTAGGTGGAGCGCAGCGTGAAACCGCCGTAGGGGAAGTCGGAATGGGGCACACAGCTGTACTGCACGTAGTTGTCGGGGCCGAGGCAGAACTGGTACTGGTAGGCGTGGGCGCCGGGCATCTCGCCGTTCTTGCCGCCACGCAGACCATAGAGGCCGCTCAGGGCCTGGCCAATCTCCACCTTGAGCGCATTGTAGGCCGCGGTGTACTCGGCCTCGGTAATCTCCTTGGAGTAGTCGATTTGGTCAGCCTTGTTGTTGTTCACAGCCTGGGCAGAAGCCGTGAGGCTCATGCAGAGGGCCGCGCCAGCAAGCAAGACTTTTGTGTTAAGGGTTCTCATAAATTTGAAATTGATGGTTGATAAATGGTTAGGTTGTTGGCCGCACTAAGGCGGGGGGGCATCGGCCACCGCGGGGCGGAGGGCCGAAAGTCGTTGAAAGTTGACGGTGGAGGCTCGGGCCGTCTTGCGACGGCCCTGCCTGCCACCATCAACCATCTTTATCGTGCATATCGCGCCGTCCCGTTAACGGACGACCACTTTCTGCGTGCGCAGGATGTTGCCGCTCTGCATCTTCACGAGGTAGACGCCGCGGCCAAGGGAAGCCTTGCCGATGCTCTTGGGAGCGTTGATGTAGCGTGCGAGCATACCCGAAGCGGTATAGATCCAAGCCTTGTCGACATTCTGGAAGTCGATGGTGTTGTCGCCCACGGTCACCGTGGAGACCTTGCCATTAAGGTTGGCCACGCTGTTGGGAACTTCACCGAAGCCCTCGGGCTCGTCGGCCTGGCCCTGGTCATGGATGTCAACAGGCATGGGACGCTGGGGGTTGTCGCCAGTGATCTCCACGCCGAGGTCGATGGTGTAGCCCTTGCTGGTGAGACCGGTGGGCATGAGCGTTCCGGCGAACCAAGCGTCGGCGAACACGATGCGCATGCGGCTCTTGCCCGTGCGGGCGTCGTTGGGGATGGTCACTTCGACGGTGATACCGTCCGTCTCCATCTCGGGATGGCCCTTGCGGAGCTCACCCACGGTGAAGAGGCACTCGCCGTTGATGGAATCCTCGCTGATGTTGTTGGGGTCGAAGTTGTGGTCGCCGTTGAGGTCGATCCAGCCGCGGCCGAAGCAGTAGCGGAGTCCGTCTTGAGAGGGTCCGTTGGAAGTGTCGTAGGGCTTGATCCAGAGCGTGAACTTCTGGCCCTGGTGCACCTTCAGCACATTGTCGGTGGCGTCGCAGTAGTTGGTGCCGTCGGCAACGGGGCCTCCGTTGCGAAAGTTGAGGTCCTGGTCGGCGCCAGTAGTGGTGACGTCGGTGACATAGCGCAGCTTGCAAGCCACCTCATAGCCGTCGGAGCTGGGATCGATCTGGCTGATGCCGTAGGAGTCGTCGCGGCGCGCGAGCAGGCTGTCCTGAGCGGCGCGCGGAATGCGGAGCCACTCCACGGGAGAGTAGGTCTTCAAGTCGGTCGACACGGCGCGCACGCCGATGTAGGGATCGTCGTCCACGCTCTCGAAGAGGATGTTGGGCACGAATGTGGACCACTGTGTGGTGCGGCCAATCTCAGAGACGCGGCCTTCAGCGCCGTTCTTGTAGAGGATGTCGAAGTGGTCGATGTTGGCCTCGTCGTTGTAGACCAGGCCGTAGTTGGCGCGGGTCTGGGCGGTAGCCGTTGTGTTCCACCAGAGCTTGACAGAGAGTGAGGACTTCGTCTCCTGCTTCACCTCGGCGTTGAGGTCGGTGATGTTGGCCGGTGTGGCCTGGATGTCGTCGTTGACCTCGAGCTTGCCGACGTAGAGCTTGAAGTTGTCGTCGGAGCCCTTCACGCGGAGGCCGATGGCCTTGATCACGTCGCCAGCGCTGATGCCAGCGAGGTTGATCTTCTTCTCTTCCCAAGTGTTGCCGGCCACATCGCCGTAGGCGGTCTCCACCCAAGAGTTGTCGCTCTTCTTGAGAATCAGATAGAGGTTGGAAGGATTGACGCCCTCCTTGCCTGTCTTCACGGCCAACTTGGCATAGGGGTTGCCGGCGCTCACGTTGAGGTCGGTCTTGAAGAGTACGATGTCGGTGCCATCGGTGGTAGCCTTGCCGGACAGGAGCAGCGAGGTGCCGCCCGTGTACTGGTCGAGGGAGGTGAACTCAGGCTGGATGTCGGTGCTCACGGTCTCAGTGCCGGGCTTGACGACGAGCCAGCGATAGGTGGGCACCACGTCCTGTGCGCCCATGTTGTACCACTGGCCGGCGGTGCGCTTGCCCTTGTAGCTGTAGCGGTCGCCGTTGCCAAGGTTGAAGCCAGTGGCGAAGGGCAGGTTGCCCATGATGGAAGAGCGCTCGGGAATCCAAGTGGCCAAGCCGGCGAAGGTCTGGAGGGGCTTCTTGTCGCCATCGGGCTCCCAGTTGTTGCCGGTTTCGCTAATTTCGGGACGGGAGAGCGGGTTGCGGTTGCCGCCCGACCAGGCGCGCTCCAAGAGGGCCTGATAGTTGGTCTGCTGGTCATAGCCGTTGTCGCCGGTGTTGTAGCTCCAGAAGCGGCTCTGAGAGTGCTCACCCCAGAGGCAGACGCCAAGCTTCTTGGCTTCCTCGCTGCTATTGAGCTTCGTCCAACCGCGATCCATCGTCACGATCCAAACGCCGGCATAGAGACCGTCGGTAGTACCCATAGCATTCTCGGCTGCCTGGGCTGTTCTCTTGAGGGCATTGGCAGAGGCGAAGTCACCACTCATGTAGTTGAGCATGAGGTCGTGCGTGCGGCCTTCCTCGTTGCCGAAGAGGGCGTTGGCATTCTGAGAAGACAACATGTTGATGCTGGTATAGATGCCGCTGTGGAAATTGTTGAATCCCTTCTCAGCTGCAATCTTGTAGAGCTGCTTGTGGAAGGCCACGACATCATCATCGGTGTAGCCGGAAGCCTCCCAGTTGTAGTTGATGCCGTCGAAGCCGAAGTACATCAGGATGTTGATCAGGGGTTCAGCGTAGATATAGTTGCCCTGGTCGTCTTTCTTCACGATGAAGTTCACCCAACCTTCGCTTCCACCGTTGGGATTACCGCCGGTTGTATCGAAGAACTTGATACCGCTCATCATGTCCGTACCGTTCTTGTGTGCGGCATCGGTCCAAGCTCCGGGAGCCGTGAAGAGCTTATGGTTCCATGCTCCGTAGAGGTTGGTGTAGTTCCACATGGAGAACACGTCGCTCGAGAAGGTGCCGGTGGGCTGTCCGCCGGTGTTGTCCTTGCCCGAGTTCATCGGGGTGTTCATCCAGAGGTCACGATTCTCGTAGGTGTCGGGGAGCAGACGGTCGGCACGGCTGAGGATTCCCTTGTTGCGCACGTGGGATCGCACGAAGGCGATGTCGCTCTGCTGGATGCCGGCAGCGGCAAACTCCGCGTCGGTAGGATAGGCGCGCCCCTGGTCGAGGGCGTTCTTGAAGAGCGTGAGGAGCTCGGTGTCCTCGAAGCCGCTGAAGTCGTAGACCTCCTGTGTGGCAGTGGGCGAGAGGGTGTCCTCGGGCTGGGGATCGACCACCGTGTCAGGCACTACCTCGGGGGTCCAGTCGGCCGGCACGATGCTCAGCTCGGCGATGGTCTGGTAGCTGCGGCCATTGCCCTCCTGCGAGCCCAAGTGGATGGTGGTCTCATTCCACAAATCGGCAAAGTAGGTGGTAGGATCTGTCACAGTGTAGAAATTTGTTGCTGTCGGACTCTCCTTATCGGCCATTCTCGGCACTCCATTTACCACGATTCCCTTTTCTTTGGAAATCTCAATCTGGAGGGTGGAGTTGGCGAAGCCTTCATAGTTGTTGTTACGCAAAAGGTTCGAGTTGTTGCTGAGGTAGTTGCATTTTAACGTACCATAGTCATAATAAAAGTGGATGTGCGAGCCATTACTCCACGTACCAATCTGAGTACCCACAGAAAGGATGTTCTCATTGGTCACAGAGCCAGCTCCGACTTCAATCTTCGCATACACTTTCTGCGTGTTCCAGTCGATGGTGGTCGTGCAGTCGAACTTCTCGCCGTTGGGCTGGTAGTTCTCTACGAGCACCGTCTTCTCAGTCTGCGCCCCTGCTCCCAAAGAGAAGGCCAGCGCAGTCATGGCAAGGAAGTATCTTGCCCCTTTTCTGATTTTCATGTTAGTGCGTTGTTTTTAATTTGGTTATTATATCGGGTAAAGTTCACTCTCCGAAGTCGGGTTGCGCCACGGCGGGCTTGGCTGTTACGGCGGAGTCGCCCGGGCGCAGCTGTCCTGTCTCAAACTCGTCGCCCGGCTCGTCGTATTGCAGACAGGAGCCCAGTGACAGCGTTGTGAGCGCTGTCAGGGCGAGAAGTATAAAAAAGGTCTTTCTCATAATCGTGTGCTGAAGTTTAGAAGTTGATGTTCATAGAGAAGCCGAAGGACCTGGAAGAGGGCATGTCAAACACCTCGAAGGCGCCAAGGCCGTTGGCCGTGGAGAGCGATACGTCGGGATCGACGGGCGCGTCCTTGTAGAAGAAGAACAGGTTGCGGCCGATGAACGAGAGCGAGAGGTTGCGGTTCGGTCCGAGGAGGTCGCGGAAAGTATAGCCCAAGGTAAGCTCACGCAGACGGAAGTTGGTTCCGCTGTAGAGGTAGCGGGCAATGTCCTGCGGACTCACGCCGCCGGCCGACTGGTAGTAGGCCTCCACGGGCACGATGCGGCCCGATCCGTCGTCGAGCACCATGCCGGGCTTGCTGCCGGGATAGTCGGTGGCCACGATGTTGTGCTGCTCGGCGTAGAGGCGTGCGTCGGCGCTGCGCTGCGAGAGTCCGTAACCATCGAGGTAGGACTCCGTCATGGAGAGCACCTTGCCACCGATGCGGCCGTTGATGAGGAACGAGAGGGTGAAGTCCTTGTAGGTGAACTGGTTGCTCCAGCCCATGGCCCACTTGGCGTTCATGTTGCCCAGGAACTTCTTCATGGTCTTGTCCGACTCGCTCTCCATCTGCACTCCGCCCTGGGAGTTGAGGACATACCAGCCGGCCTTGACGGGATTGCCGTTTGCGTCGACGCCGTCCTCAGCGTAGCGGCGGAGGTCGGTGGTGTACATGTCGCCCACGGATCCTCCTTCCTTATATAGCACTCTCACTCCGCCCACGTTGGTGGCGATGATGTTCTCCTCGCCCGTCTCGGGGTCGTAGGCCGTGCGCAAGATCTTGTTGCTGTTGTAGGAGAAGTTGTAGCTGGTGCGCCATGCCAGATCGCGGGCGATCTGGAAGTTGTAGCCCACGGTTCCCTCGAGACCCTGGTTGCGGATCTTGGCGGAGTTCATCGGGATGCTCTTGCCCGAGGCGTTGGAGCCCACGAGATAGAGGTTGGATGTGGTGGCATTATAATAGGTAAGGTCGAAGCTCAGGCGGTTGTTGAGGAAGAGGGCCTCGAAACCCGTCTCAAAGGAGTGCGACTTCTCGGGGCGCGGGTCGCTGAAGTCGGCCCACTGGTTGGTGGTGTAGGTCTTGTTGCGCCAGTTGACGGTGATGGAGCCATACACCTGGTTGGGGATGGAGTTACCCACCTCAGAGTAGGAGACGCGATACTTCAGGTAGTTCCACCACTCGGGCAGCTTCACCAAGCTGCTCACGATGGCGTTGGCACCGAAGCCGAAGTAGCCGTAGTCCTCGGGCGTGCCCTTGCTCTTGAACTGGCGGAAGGCGCGATACCAGTCGCGGCGGTAGGAGCCGTCGACGTAGACCATGTCCTTCCAGCCCACCTGTGCGGTGAACACGGCTCCCTTGTTCCAGTCGGAGGTGCGGCTTTGGGTGGTGTTGCCCGCGCCGCCTGCCGTCACCGAGAACCAGTTGATGAGGTCGGAGAGATACTGGCGGTTGGGGTCGACGTAGGTAGCCGAGCCCGTGTCGACGGCCTTGGTCTTGCCCTGGATGGTATGGCCCACGAAGCCTGCCGAAGCAGAGACTTCCCAGTCGCCGAAGGTCTTGTTGTAGTTGAGCATGTAGTCGGTGTAGAACTCCGTTGTCTTGGAGTAGTTCCACCAGTAGCGTCCGTATGCCTCCATGGCGTCGGGGACCCATGTGGTGGCATATCGGCGCGAGTCGGTCTCATACTTGCCGAAGTCGATGCCGAGCCTGGCCTGGAAGCTCAGTCCGTCGTAGATGTCGATGTTGCCGGTGATGTTGCCGAAGAAGCGGTCCTCCCACTGCGTGCCGTTGTTCTGGTTGAGCAGCCAGTAGGGGTTGTTCTGTCCGGGCATGAGGAAGGCCCACTCCTGCATGGGGCCGGTGAGGGCCACGCGCGTCTGGCGCCAGCGATAGGAGCCGTTGGTCTGCTTGTCGTAGTAGTATTGCAGGCCACTGTTCCAACGGCCATTCTGGGTGACGTAGTTGTTGCGGTAGTAATCGATGTCGATGTTGCGCGGCATCGTGTACATGTGGTAGATGGGGTTCATGTTGATGCCACCGCCCGGACGGTTCTTGGTCTTCGTGGAGATGTAGTTCATCGACACGTTGATGGTTGCGCGGTCGAAGAAGCGGAACATCTGCCGGAAGGAGAGGGAGTTGCGGTTGTAGGAGTTGTTGTCCAACATACCGTTTGCATGGGAGTTGCCGAATGAGAAGTAGCTGCTCATCAAGTCGGTTCCTCCCGAGAGCGAGATGGTGTTGTTGGTGGTGACTCCCGTACGGTAGAAGTCGTCGAGGTCGTCGCCGGCGCTGTTGCGCAGGTGCACCTGGTTGTATTGCCTCACGGTCTTGCCATCGGCGCCAGTATAGCTGAAGACGTCGCGGTCGAGCGGCACGTTGACCAGCAGCTGGTCGCCGCTGCGCGAGGACAGCTTTTCGCCCCAGCTGTAGAGCCCCACAGTGCCCACGCCGTCGACCTCATTGACAGCCGAGCCGTAGACATTCTGGATCTCGGGCTTGGTGAGCGGCGAGTCGAAGGTGACGTTCGAGGAGACGTTGATGCGCATGCGCCCCTTCTGTCCCTTCTTGGTTGTGATCATCAGCACGCCGTTGGCAGCCACAGAGCCGTAGAGGGCTGCGGCGTTGGCGCCTTTTAGCACGTTGACCGACTCGATGTCCTCAGGGTTGATCATCGACAAGGCGTCGGCACCCTCGCTCTGGCCCTCGGCGAGCATATTGTTGGAGCCCACCTGTCCGTGCTGGGAGTTGGTCATCGGCACGCCATCCACCACGATGAGGGGCTGGCTGGAGCCGAGGATGGACTTGTTGCCTCGCAGGATGATCTTGGAGGCACCGCCGGCACCGCCGGCACTGGGAGTGATGGTGATGCCCGACACCTTGCCCTCGAGCGAGTTGGCGAGGTTGGGGTCCTGCACGCGGTTCAAGTCAGAGGAGCGCACCTGCTGGGTGGCGTAGGTGAGCGACTCCTCCTTGCGGCGGATGCCCATGGCGGTGACCACCACCTCCTTGAGCGCATTGCTCTCGGGCTTCATCTTCACGTCGAGCTGCTGCTTGCCATCCACGGCCACCTCCTGTGTGGTGTAGCCGATGTAGGAGAAGAGAAGCGTGGTCTTCGCACTGGGAAGTTGGAGGTGGAACTTACCATCCATGTCCGTGATGGTACCATTGGCGTTGCTTCCTTTAATGACAACGCTCACACCGATGAGGGGCTCTCCGTTCTCATCCACAACGGTACCGGTGACCGTAGCCTGCTGCTGCACAACAGCAACCTCCGGCGCCGCTGCTGCCTGCACGTAGTGTGCAGGCAGGGCCGTAGCGAGAAGTAAGAGTGTAGCCTTGGCCACCGTTTGGCTGTGGCCGTTGGATTTCTTGTTCATATTAGAAGTTTGGGTTGTTGATTATTTCTTGATTACCTTGATGGCCTTGCAAAGCTTGCCGTCCTTCACGACCTTGACGACGCAGAGTCCGGGGTTGCCCTTGAGGGCCACGTTGACCACCTGTCCGGCTGCGGCGTCGAAGCTGTTAGCCTGGAGCAGTTTGCCGTCGGCCGAGACCACCTGTACGGTGTAGCGGCCGCCCATGCCGAAGCGGAAGTTGACGCTGCCCTGTGCCACACGCGCGTCGATGCCGTCGGTGGCCTCCACCGCGTTGATGGCGTTGGGTACGTCGATGGTGATGCAGTCGGCGAGCGTCTGCGTGGCCTCGCCCCAGTCGTTGGCCAGGCGAAGGGTGGCGCTGTAAGTGCCGGGCGTGGCGTAGGTCACCACAGCGGCCTCATCGCTCTCGGAAGAGATGCGGGCTCCGTTCACCGTGAGGGTCTTCACGGTCTTGATGTCGAGTGTGCCGGAGATGCCGGGATAGCCCGTCACGCTGTTGTCGGCACCCTGGGTCTGATAGGCGGCAGAAGCTGTCGACTCACCGCCAGAGCCCGTGAGGCGCACCACGCGGGCGGTGTACTGCGCGCCGGCAAGACCGTGGTTGGCGAAAGTGGAGTCGGCGGGGTTGAGGTCCTCAAAGGTGTAGTAAGCCTGCAGCCCTGCGGGGATGTGCTCGTCGTCGAAGCCCTTCATGGCCTGCAGCACCTCCTCGTCGGTGAGGGCCTTGTCCCACACCTGCACCTCGTCGATCCAGCCGTTGAGGCCGGCCTTGTAGACGCCGCCACCACCGATGAAGATGTTGGCCACAGCGTTCTGGTCGATGCGCGAGTCGGTGGATTCCTCGCGGCGTGAAGACGCGGTGAACTCAGCCTTGGCCACGCGCTTGCCATTGAAATACATGGTCTGGTTGTTGCCGTCCTCAGTGACGACGATGTGGTTCCACACGCCGGGGTTGAGGCTGTAGCCCGTAGACATCATCTTGTCCCAAGGCGTATCGTGGTGGGTCCAGCCGAAGGTGTTGAACGAAACCTCGTTGGCCGCATGCCTGGGGCCACGGCCGTCGGCATAGATGCCCAGGTCGCTCTCGGTCTCGGGACGGATCTGCACCCACAGGTCGCCCCAGTTGTTGTGGGGCCACTGGTCCTCGATGGTGTTCTTGCTGATGAGGTTGGTGCCCTGCTTGTCGTGGGCGTAGCTGTTGATCTTCACCCAGAGGGCGTAGCTGTAGGTCTTGCCCTTCTGCACGTCGCCGGGAATCATGAGCATGTCGGGGTCCTTGACGGTGAGCGCGCGCGACACGGTGCCTTCGCCCTTGCGGTAGGCGTAGCTGTAGGTCACGTCCTCGCCGACCTCGGCCTTATCCTTATTTATATATAAGGTGTCGATGGCGGGCACGGCGCCCGTAGACTCGGGCGAGACAATCACCTTGCCGCGGAGCGTGGTGGAAAGACCCTCAGAATTGACCATGGTGAGGTCGTAGGTGCCGATGTTGGGGAGCGAGGTGGAGAAGGAGCTCACGTTGTCGGTCTCATACACCGTCTCGCCGGTCTCGGCGTTGGTCAGCGTCCACTTCTGTGCGGGGTTGGCCATGGCGTCCTCAAGACCAATGGTGAACGTCTCGTTAGGCTTGATGACAGGCTTGTCGATCATCACCTCGTTGGAGGGAGCGTTGTAAGGCACGTCCATCATCTCGCTCCAGGAGATTTCAGACTTCTGCACGCCGTCGGGCGACACGGCACGCACGCCGAAGCGGCAGCGGCGGCCCTCATAACCGCTCACGAGGGGAGCGTCGATTACGTAGGCAGCCCACGAAGTGGTGGCGGTGAGCAGCTGCTCGGGCTGGTTCTCCTGCTGCATGTAAATCTCGTAGTACCAGGTGTCGACCTCGTCGTTGTAGGTCTTCACGTATCCCGTCTCATCCTTGGCGGCATAGCGCATCTTGAAATCGAGCGAGGAGCCTTTGCCGCGGAGGAACTCCACCTCCTTGATGGCGGGAGCCACGGGAGCGAAGGTCCGGGCAGGGTCGCGGAGCGCAATCTCGCCCACGAGCAGATTGTAGTCGGCCGGAGCGCCCTCCACGGTGAGGCCGATCATCGAGAGTTCGTCGCCTGAAGCCAGTCCGAGGTCGCCGAGCGTGGTGGTGAAGGTCGTCCACTCGCCAAACTTCTCAGCGGCGGGGATGGCCACCTCCTTGTAGTCGGTCAGCGCGTCGCGCTTGGCCACGAAGAGCTTGGCGTGGGGATCGAGGTCGTTGGTTGTCTTATAAGTAATGGAAAGGGTGTAGCTGGGCTGGGCGGTGATGGCCGTCTTGAAGAGCTTAACGCGGGAGAGGTCGGTGGCTCCGCTCAAGCGGAGGCACGATCCGCCGAACCAAGCGTCGTCCCAAGTGAGGTTGGCAGCCACCAGGTTGCCCTGGTCGGCCTTCTCCTCGCCGTTGACGATCCACCAGCGCCAAGTGGGCATGATGTCCTGCGTGGCGATGTTGTGCCATTTGTGGTCGAAAGTGACGCGGCCCTCGTTGCGGAACTTGAGTCCGTTGCCGAGATTGAAGCGCGACACGAAAGGCACCTGCTGGATGGTGGACTTGGCCGAGAGGAACTGGGAGAGGCCATGGAAGTTGGCCAGGCTGGCGTTGCTCAAGTCGCAAGAGGTGTTGATGGCCGGCGTGTAGGCCGGATTGCGGTGGCCGCCGCTGAAGATCAGCTCCTGCTTGTCGAGGTAGGTCTGCTGGATGGCCACGTCGGAGGTGCCGTTGTCGGTGGCGCTCTGGTGAATGAGGCTCTGCGAGTGGGCACCCCAGAATCCCACGGAGATCTTGCTATCCTTCAGGGCCTGCCAGTTGTTGTTCCTTAAGGCGCGGCCCTGGATGTCGAAGCCGGCGTAGTAGTCGTAGCTGCTGCGGCCGAGGTCGGCGGCAGTATTCTCGCTGCGCGTGAGGGTGCTCTTATACCAGTTGTAGTTGGCGAACAGCATGTCCGTGACCACGTTGGCGCTGTCGCCGAACATGTCCGAATTGTTGCTGTTCAATCCCTGGTCGAAGGAGATGTTTCCGTAGTCGTTGGTGCCGTCGTACCAGTGGAGCTGGAAACGCCAGCCGAGATTCTCGGCCTCCTTGTGGCACTGGGCGAAGAACTGCTGTATCTTCTCCATCGACTCGCGGTCGGAATGGAACTCGGAGTTGACGCCCACGCCGTCGATGCCATAATACTGGAGGAAGCGCACGAACTTCTCCGCATTCACGAAGTTGCCCTCGGCGTCCGTCTTGGTGAGCATGCCAAAGATCCGGGAGTAGTCGTTGGAGCCGTTCTCGTCGGCATACACCGAAGCGTTCCATGGCACCGACATGACGCAGCCCACGGCCACGCCGTTCTTGTGGGCCACGTCGCTCAGGCCCGCTGTGACGCGGAACCAAGGACCTGTCCAGTTGCCATGGATGGTCACGTAGGACCAGTTGCTGAAGTTGTCGCCCTCGAAGCAGTAGCGGGGCAGCGCCTTCCACTTAGACGTGGGGTCGTCGAGCGGCACCCATAGGCACATGTGGCGGAGGGAATCGCCCTCGCCGTCGGCCTTATAGTCGTAGGGGCCGCTAATGCGGGCCAAAGGCCGTTGGCGCGAGATGTAGAACTGCTCGTCGATGGTTGACAATCCACCGAAAGGCTTGCCGGCCTCCCAATTGGTGAAGTTGGCGACGAGGTCCGAGAAATTGGCGTCCTTGATGTCCAATGGGTGCGTGGGGGTACGCTGCGCAAACCCCACAGCGGCAAACATCAGAGCTGCTGCTAAGAAGGTAGTTCTCTCCTTCATTTCAGGTTTTAGTTTTTGTTCCAGTTAAGTTCTGTTTTAATTCAAGGAACAAAATTACTAAAAATCTGTAAAAGAGATTGTATATTGCATTAGATTTAAACAATATTCACACTCCGGAGGTTGCGAGATTAGCACCAAAGGGCCGGCGCGGACGCTTGGCTTCTCTCGGCGGATTATAATCCGCCGCACGGGACGGGGCGAGACGGCGGGGTGCGGGCAGGCTACGCATTGGCTAAGATTTCCTCTGCACGTCGACGGAGGAAGTCGCGCAGGCCGTCGCCGGAGAGGATGCTGATGTCGCCCATCAGTCCCATGGCGAAGCGGCCTATGCCGAGATAGCTCGTCACGTCGGCCTCGAATATCCAATGGTTGGCGTCGTCGCGGCGCAGGCAGGCGGCCGCGCGCGGATATTCCTCGTGAAGAAGATTGTAGGTGAGCACGCCGATGCGCAGCACCACATGATGGCGCGTCGGGCCGCTGAAATTGAACACATCGGTAAAGGGCAGGTTGTGGTCGACGGCATGCCCCCACTTCAACTGGTCGGAGACCACCACCTTCTCCATGCGCGCCACCTTGAAGGTCTTGTTGCGGTGGGTGGTGATCTCGTAGCATTCCACGTCGGTGTCGTTGTTGGACAGCGCGAAGGGTTCCACCAGGCGGTTGCTTACCGACTGGCTGTGGGCGGAGGTGTAGTTGACCAACATGGCCGCCCGCTTGTGTTCGATGGCATAGCAGAGCCGCTCCACATTGCGGGCCATGCGTTCCTGCAGGGGCTGGCCGGAGAAGATGTTGATGTCGTAGAAGCGTTCCAGCTTGCGGCGCACGGAATCGGAGAGGGCCGTGCGGTCGGAGGCGCTGACCAGCCGATAGAGGTAGACGGCCTCCGACTCGGAGAAGTTGATGCTGCCCGCCAACTGGCGCAGGAAGTCGGAATCGGGCGAGATGTAGTAGCGGTCGTTGCGGCGCAGGATGTCGAAGCCGTTGTCGCGCAGCAGGGCAAGATAATAGAACACGCTGCGGCGCGTGGCGTCGAGCAGCCGCTCCATCTCCTCCATCGAGGCGCCGCTGGGTGAGCACAGGCGCGTGATGAGGCGGATAAGTCGGGAGGGAGACTGCAGGCTCATGGCTCAGGATGTTTGAATTCGGGGAAGGGCAAGAGGGGCTCCTCGCCATGGAGGTGGAAACTGCGGCGATGGAAAGGCGAGGGGCCATAGCGGCGCAGGGCCTCACGGTGGCGCGGCGTGGGGTAGCCCTTGTTGCTCAGCCAGTCGTACATGGGGTACTGCTCGGCCAGACGGTCCATATAGTCGTCGCGGCAGGTCTTGGCCAAGATGCTCGCCGCCGCGATGGACTGGTATTTGGCGTCGCCCTTTACGATGGTGGTATAGGGCAGGTCGCGGTAGGGGTCGAAGCGGTTGCCGTCGATGATGAGGGCCTCGGGGCGCAGCGGGAGCTGGTCCAAGGCACGGTGCATGGCCAGGAAGGAAGCGTGGAGGATGTTGACTTTGTCGATTTCCTCGGGAGTCACCTCCCCCACCGCCCAGGCCAAGGCGTCGCGGCGGATGTCGTCGCGCAGGGCGTAACGCTGGCGGGGCGACAGCTTCTTGGAGTCGTTGAGCAGCGGGTTGTCGTAGTCGGCCGGCAGGATGACCGCCGCCGCGAATACGCTTCCGGCCAAGCAGCCCCTTCCGGCCTCGTCGCATCCCGCCTCCACCTTATTTATATAATAATGGGGCTTCAGCATGGATTGTCGTTTTACTATAAGAACTGAAAAAATGGCGGGATATTATAGACTGGTTCTATAAATTAGGTCGAGTCGTATTGGCCCAGCACCCGCCACACACAACCAAAAGGTGCGTCCAATTGCAGGGGCCGCGTAGGTAGGGTTAGGATTGTTGTAGCCACCCACGGATTGAAAATAATCGGTAGTAAGACTTGGAGGTTTAAAGATAAAGAATTAAATTTGCAGAAAGAAAAAGGGCATTTGATGGCGTAAAAGTTCTGCACAACCAAACAGTTTGAGAACTTTGACAAGCCACCCATCATCAAGTAAATGCCAACATTTGCGCAATGTCAACCCCAAAAAGAAGCGATTATGGCCCTAAGACAATACCCTGTGGGAATACAGACGTTTGAACGCATTCGTAATGAAGACAAACTCTATATAGACAAGACGGAATACATCTACCGCATGACACATTCGGGCGGTTGTTATTTCTTCTTGGGCAGGCCGCGCCGTTTCGGCAAGTCGCTATTGGTGTCAACCCTTGAGAGCTATTTCTCCGGCAAGAAGGAACTCTTTGAGGGACTCGCCATCGAACAGATAGAAAAGGACTGGACTGAATATCCTGTGCTGCACTTCGACATGAGTGGCGGCAAGCATCTGGAGAAGGAGCAGTTGGAGGACTATCTCGGCTTCATTTTGAGCAAGCATGAAAAGGCATGGGGAATCTCAAAGCCCGTTGAGGGGGAAAACAATCGTCTTACAGACCTGATTGCCACCGTCCACGCGAAGTGCGGCAAGCAAGTGGTGGTGCTCATCGATGAGTACGACGCGCCAATGCTCGACGTGGCACATGAGGAAGAATCATTGAATGCGCTTCGTGATGTAATGCGCAACTTCTACAGTCCGCTGAAAATGTGCGAGCCAATGCTCCGCTTTGTCTTTCTGACCGGTATCACCAAATTCTCGCAGGTCAGCATCTTCAGCGAGTTGAACAACATCACGAATGTGTCGATGAGAGACGATTATGCCGGAATATGCGGCATCACCAAGGAAGAGCTGCTCACACAGATGTCGGAAGACATTGACGCCTTGGCAGAGGCACAAGGAATCGCAAGAGAAGAAGCCATACACAAGCTCAAGGAGAATTATGACGGTTATCACTTCTCGCCTTCCTCACCCGATGTGTTCAATCCATACAGCCTGCTCAATTGTTTTGACAACAAGGACTTTGGCTCCTATTGGTTCAGCACTGGCACCCCCACCTACCTCATCAACATGCTCCGCAAGTTCAAGGTCTCGCCGGCCAAGCTCGGCAAGACACTCGCACGCGCCTCAGCTTTTGACGCGCCTACAGAGAACCTGAAGACCATCACGCCCCTGCTCTATCAGAGCGGCTACATCACCATCAAGGGATACGACAAGACGAGCCAGCTCTTCACGCTCGACCTGCCCAACAAGGAAATCAAGGTGGGCTTGTTTGAGAGTCTGTTGCCTTATTACTTGGAAGGCAGGTATGCTGAGGAGGGAGACGTGGCCATAGCCCAGATGTCGGTGTTGATTCGCCAAGGCGACATGGATGGTGCATTGAGACTGCTTCAGGAGTTCTTGGGCACCGTGCCTTACTGCAACAACACCCACCATGAGGAACACTACCAGCAGATGCTGTTCATCATCTTCACCCTCTTGACCCATTTCGTGGTGGATGTGGAAGTACATACGCCCAATGGAAGAGTGGACATCGTGATGCTGACAGAAGACACGCTCTACATCATGGAGTTGAAGCTCAACAAGGACGCGCAGACCGCCATGCAGCAAATCAACCTCAAGCAATATGACCAGCGGTTTGCCAGATGCGGCAAGCCAGTGGTGAAGGTGGGCATCAACTTCGACGTCAAGAAGGGAAACATTGAGGATTGGACGATAGAACAAGGATAGCATCCCGTGCCGCGGGGCTATCAGTGCTACGAGGTATACAAGACTTCCAAGTTGCGCGCGCACCGCGCTACCGTGCCGCATCGAAGCACAGATCATGACAGACTCACCACTCCCCCACCCCGGACTGCGGCGCCAACGTGCCGCAGTCCGGGGTTATTCATGATCCAACCTCTTCGAGGCTACCGTCGGTTGACAAGCAAAGTGTGCCACTGGCCGCCCAAGGTGTGTGGCAACTGTCACACAACAATAGAACAACTGTGACGCTACTGTGTGCCAATTGTCACGCTGCAATAGAACAAACGACACACAACAATAGACAAAAGAATAGCCTGTAGTTTAACGTTTTTGGTTGACTACTTTAAGCCTTATTTTTAATGTTGGTTGACCCGGTTAAACATTACTTTTATATTTGGTTGATACATGTGCG
>SFCY01000172.1 GCA_004558865.1 Bacteroidales bacterium | reverse complement strand
TCATGCCCGACACCATCTACGTGATGGAGCTGAAGACGGGCGACTCGGCGCAGCACGCCCTCGACCAGATCGATGCCCGCGGCTACGCCACGCCCTACCTCACTGACGGCCGCCGCGTGGTGGAGGTCGGCGTGAGCTTCGACATCGACAAGTTCACCGTGGAAGAGTGGATGGCGAAGACCGCAGGCCTGTAGGCCCCTGCCCCCGCCATTGTTTTTTGCCACGGACGTACACAGAACTACACATTTTTTTGCCACGGACGTACACAGACCAGCACGGACTGAAAGTCGTCCGTGAAAGTCCGTGCTTGTCCGTGGCTGTTGTTTTTTTGCCACGGACGTTCACAGACTGACACGGACTGAAAGTTGTCTGTGCAGGTCCGTGCTTGTCCGTGGCTGTTGTTTTTTTGCCACGGACGTTCACAGACTGACACGGACTGAAAGTTGTCTGTGCAGGTCCGTGCTTGTCCGTGGCCATTATTTTTTTGCCACGGACGTTCACAGACCAACACGGACTGATTGGTCGTCTGTGCGAGTCCGTGCTTGTCCGTGGCTGTTATCATTTGCCACGGACGTACACAGACCAGCACGGACTGATTGGTCGTCCGTGAAAGTCCGTGCTTGTCCGTGGCTGTTATCATTTGCCACGGACGTTCACAGACTGACACGGAATTATGCATTAATCAATAAGAGGTCGCTCCACTGCCCCATCCCTAAGGAGACGCCCGCCTTTCCTTGCGTTCCCCTTGCGCCTTTGCGAGAAAACTCTCGTAAGTTGGTATTCCCCATGACGAAAGCGTGGCAAAACACTCGAGGGCACAGACCCTACTGCCGCGTTTTGCATGGGAAGCTCTTTCTTTTGGATGTTGTTTCAATCAATATTTGTGCTTAGAGCAAACATTTTGCAATAAAAGTTTGCATTGTGCGATTTATTTCTTATCTTTGGCGACAGAAATAAAGGGAGTACTTGTTGCTCTCTTGTTAGTTAACTTAAATCACACATCACATTTATCTCAGTTTATGCTTAAAATTACTCTTTTGACAGCATCACTGTTTCTTTCCTTGGCCGCTGTTGCCCAGCCGACCGTAGTGAACAACCGTCCCGCTGCCGCAGCCCTTCGCATGCCCCCTCAGCGTCACTGAGCCCATGCTCGAGCTCCAGTCTGCCTCCAGAGCCGCCCAGCCTTTCAAGGCCGCCGCCGACGGAATCATCACCACCCAGCCTGAGGGCGAGCTTTCCACGCGTCTCTATGGGTCGTCAACGGGCTACTATCTGCAATATGGCTACGTGCTCAGCGACAAGTCCGACGGATTCGTGGGCCGCACGGTGGTCAATGGCGACAAGCTCTATCTCTACCAGCCCTTCAGCCTCTTCCCCAGTGGCTCTTGGATAGAGGGCACCATCGTGGGCGACACGGTGACGTTCAAGCCGCAGCCTGTGTTCAACCACACGAGCAGCACCGGCGTGAACACCACCTACTACATGCGCCGCATCAGTTACCAGCCGGGTGCAAGCGGCTATACCGCGCCCGACGATTCGGCCGACGTGAAGTTCCTCTACCGCGACGGCTCCCTGCGCATGGTCACCGACGGCGTGATGGCCATGGTCGACGACAAGAAGCAGTGGACGGGCTTCGGCGACGCGGAGGTGGAGTTCGAGCACATCACCGACGAGACCGTCTCCCTGCCCGCAGGCCTCACGCCGCAGCCCTACACGCTCTACTACAGTCTCACCGACTCCACGGGCGAGGTGCTGAGGATGGATGTGGCCAAACAGGGCGACACCTACTATCTCGGCCACATCGTGCCCAACATGGGCGACAACTGGATTCGCGGAACGGAGAAGGACGGCACGCTCACGCTCTCTCTGCCCCAATACCTCGGCCCCGACGAGCAATACAACTACCACCTCTACGCATTCCCAGGCACCATGGCGTTGGAGTATTTCGACCTTCTGGGCCTTTGGATTCCCACCCCGAAGCTCTCCACGAGCGACTTCACGTTCAAGATTGACAAGGAGACGGGCGAGATGGCTTCCGACAGTCTGCTCATTCTCAACATGGGAAAGTCGCAGGTGTTCTACCTCTCCTTGCTCCATAAGCCCGTCCTCCGCCCCTTTGTCGACAAGGCGGGCAAGCCCAACGCTCCCTTCTTCACCAAATACGACCCCTACCAGGAGCGGTACGGCAATGGCTACGTGCAGTTTGCCTTCAACCTCACCACGGAGGATGGCGACTACATGGACCCCAACAAACTCTTCTACAGTCTCTATGTCGACGGCACGGTCTACGAGTTTAAGAGTCCGCTCTACAAGAACCTGACGGAAGCCCTCACGGAAGTGCCTTACACCTACAGCGACGGCTACGACTTCGATATCCAAGATGATGGCTCGCGGCGCGTCTACTTCTACGAGAACACCGACCGCTTCGCCGTGCAGGCCATCTACAAGGGTGGTGGCGAGAGCGTCGCCACCGAC
The DNA here is from genome assembly GCA_004558865.1 of Bacteroidales bacterium. GTDB lineage: Bacteria > Bacteroidota > Bacteroidia > Bacteroidales > Bacteroidaceae > Prevotella. The sequence goes on along the minus strand of SFCY01000172.1, from coordinate 528 downwards.
CTCGTTACACTCGATGCCGTGGCCATGGGCATTGGGGCTGCCTCCTCAAAGGTGGAGCAGGTTGCCTCCACGGCCTACTACGACTTGGCTGGTCGCCGGCTCTCCGCTCCCGCCGACGGCTTCTGCATCAAGGTGGTTACGATGGCCGACGGCTCCCGCCGCGCCTACAAGGTGGCCACGAGGTAACCAAAGGCCCAAGGCCCACCCCTGACCAGCAGACCCACCCCTGCGCAGGGGTGGGTCTTTTTTTCTCGCAAAGCCGCAAAGAACGCAAAGATAAGCGGTCGAACATTTCTTCTTTTAGGTGTTGGGTCTTTTTTCTCGCAAAGCCGCAAAGAACGCAAAGATAAGCGGTCGAACATTTCTTCTTTTAGGTGTTGGGTCTTTTTTTCTCGCAAAGCCGCAAAGAGCGCAAAGATATGGCACAGCGGATATTTTCCGTGGATTGGATATGTTGTTTCATTTCGTATAGTCCTGACTTCGCCAATGAATAAATGGTAATGGAAAATCATGGACAGGCTTACGCTC
>SFCY01000039.1 GCA_004558865.1 Bacteroidales bacterium | reverse complement strand
AAAGTGGACTCTTCATTCAAGTTTCGGAAGTAGGGTGTTCAATATGGTGTACCAGAAAATATCACGAATGAAGAAAGGGCTACTGATGACATTTTAGTTTTTTTTAATATTCGAGTCCGATTGGTAGTCAAGAGCGAAACTATCAATCAGATACAAGCGTGGGAAACAACCGCTGCGGACAATTTCAACTCCAATAGCTGAAATCGGAATTTGGCAATACAAAAAAAATGTAATACCTTTGCAAAGATGATTGAAATACAAAGGCACATAGAGATATTACTGTTGGACAACGACTGCGTCATTGTCCCGGGCTTTGGCGGCTTCATGGCCCACCATGTTGCCGCGCGCTACGATGAGAACGACGGCTCGTTCCTGCCCCCTCTGCGCAGCATAGGTTTCAATCCCCAACTCAAGATGAACGACTCCCTGCTGGTGCAGTCGTACATCGAGGCTTACGACATCAGCTATCCCGAGGCTTTGAGAAGGATAGAGGATGAGGTGAGCGAAATCAGACAACACCTTGACAACCACGGTTCATACGAGCTTACCGACTTGGGTAGGCTCAGCATGAACGATGAGGGCAACATCACCTTTGAGCCCTGCGAGGCCGGAATCCTCACACCCAGGCTCTACGGACTGAGCAACTTCAACATGGAGCGGCTTGCCTCTCCCGCCGCAGCGGAAAAGCCCGTGGAAGCCATGGCCGAGGATGAAAGGCCGGAAGCCCCGGAAGATCAGGAGAAGGAACAGCCCACTCTCAACGAGATACTCATGCAAGGCAGCGACGACGGGGAGAAACGCCACATCATGATTCCCGTCAGCTGGGTGAGAAACGCCGTGGCAGTGGCCGCCGTGATATTGGCCTTTGTCCTGATTCCGTCGAGAATGGATTCTCCCACAGCCAAAAGCGTGCAGATGGGTGACATCGACACGGAGCTGCTCATCAAGGTGATGCCCAAGGCCTCCACATCGAGCGAACCCTTGCGGCTAAAGGCCAACACCACGCAAAAGGGCAACCGGCAGGACAACAGACCTGCCGCCACCGCGCAAAAGAATTGCTACAGCCTGGTGCTGGCCAGCAAGGTGACGAAGCGCAACGCCAACGACTTTGTGGCACAGCTCAGAAAGGAAGGCTATCACGACGCACGCCTCTACGCCCAGGACGGCAAGGCCACAAAGGTGGTCTATGGCAGCTACGAGTCGATGGATGAGGCACAGAAAGCCCTGCGCTCGCTCAGAGCAGACGAACACTTCAAACAGGCTTGGATTATCCTGATCCACAACGCATAAGCCAGACGCAGGATAAAGTCATTTGCAGATTATGAAAAGAGTACGCTGCCCCAAATGCAACAATTTCATCACGTTTGACGAGACGAGGTACCAGGAAGGCCAAAGGCTGGTCTTCCAGTGCGGGGAATGCGGCAAGACTTTTGGCATCAAGATGGGCGTGAGCAAACTCCGCGCCCCCCAAAAGGAGGAGAAGCCCGAAGAGGTGGCCGAGAACCGCGGATGCGGATGCATCGTCGTGATAGAAAACGTGTTCCACTACAAGCAAGTGATACCCCTCGGCATGGGCGACAACGTGATTGGCCGCTACATGAAGGGCTCGGGCATCAACTGCCCCATCGAGACCAACGACCCCAGCATCGACATGAACCACTGCGTGATAAACGTCTCCAAGGACAAGCATGGCCGCCTGAAGTATGTGCTGCGCGACGGTCCAAGCTACACGGGTACCTTCGTGGGCAACGAGATTCTTGGCGACAGGGAGCGGCGGGTGCTCGAAGACGGTGACCTCTTCACCATCGGGGCGACAAGCATCATCCTACAAACACAAAAAACATAATCCACAATTCACATTTCACAATTGGCATTGGCCGTGAATGCAGGGATTCAGCCAACCGCGAACCCTGCATCGCATGGTGTCCGCAGCCCGGGAGCTTCGCTGCCCTCAGCGGACAATAGCGTCGCAATTCTCTGCGGACAATAGCGTCGCAATTCGCGGACACTTCATCGCATGGTGTCCGCTGAGGGCAGCGTACCTACCGGGCTGGACCTCCCGAGGAAAAACCTTGAAAACAGGCTGGCGCAGTCCCCTGCACGGGGTTGACGGCTTGTAGTTTGTCTTGATGACATGAAATAATGCAGGGAGCAGAGAAAAATATGAACCGCGCATTGTGGATTGTGAATTAAAAGTAGTAACTTTGCGGGGGAAAGCCCAAGCGGCACAAGCCCCAAGGGGACTGGGAGCCGCCGGCCGGCAAATCAAGTCGAATCCATAAAGACCAAAGAGAATATGCTGATAGAATATAGGAACGTTGACGTCTTCCAGGAAGATAGCAAGGTGTTGGAGAGTGTGGGCTTCCACGTTGATGAGGGCGAGTTTGTCTACCTCATCGGCAAGGTGGGCTCGGGCAAAAGCTCTCTGCTGAAGACATTCTATTGCGAGCTCGACCTCCGTCCCGGACACAGCGAGAAGGCCGAGGTGCTGGGCCGCGACCTCCTCAGCCTCAGGAGAAAGGACGTGCCCGCCCTGCGCCGCGAGTTGGGAATCATATTCCAGGACTTCCAGCTGCTCCACGACCGCAATGTGTTCCAAAACCTGCGCTTCGTGCTGAGGGCTACAGGATGGAAAAACAAAAAGGACATCAACGAGCGCATCGACGAGGTTCTGACCGACGTGGGCATGTTGGAGAAGAAGCACAAAATGCCCCACGAGCTGTCGGGAGGCGAGCAACAGCGCATCGCCATCGCGCGCGCCCTGCTCAACAAGCCCAAGGTGATCATCGCCGATGAGCCTACGGGAAACCTCGACATAGAGACGGCCACCAGCATCGTGGGGCTGCTGAAGCATGCCACGGAATCGGGGACGGCCGTGGTGATGTCAACCCACAACATACAGATGCTCGACCGCTTCCCTGGAATCGTCTATCGCTGCAAGGACCACCACCTCACCGAGGTGACGAAAGAATACAACAAGATGGACCTCACGGAAGACGCTGCCACCGAGGACAGCCAACCGCGACAAACAGCAATGGCTGGCGATGAATGACAACCGGCGGGAGCTCCATTTGAGGATGGCGGACAAAGCCCTGAAATGGACGGCCTAAAATTCAAGATTATAGGATATAAAGGTTTAGCGACATGAAAGTAATGAAATTTGGAGGCACCTCTGTTGGTTCACCCGAAAGAATCAAGAATGTGTGCAAACTCGTAACAAAATCCGGAGAACCCACATTTGTCGTTCTCTCTGCCATGAGCGGAACCACCAACTCGCTCATCGAGATAACAGACTATCTCTATAAGAAAAACCAGGAAGGCGCCTCAGAGATGATCAACCGCCTGGAGGAGAAGTACATGAAAGTGGCCGACGAGCTGTTTGCCACCGACGAGCGCAAGCAGAAGGCCGTGGACTTCCTCAAGGGAGAGTTTGAATACCTGCGATCCTTCACTAAGGACTTCTTCACAAGCTTCGAGGAGAAAGCCATCGTTGGCCAAGGAGAGATCATATCCACCAACTTGGCCGTGAATTATCTTCAAGAAACGGGTGTCAACGCAGTGTTGCTCAATGCGTTGGACTTCATGCGCACCGACAAGAACGCCGAACCCGACCTACAGTATATCAAGGAGAAGCTCGGCTCCTGCATGGCCGAGAACAAAGGCCACCAAATCTACGTCACCCAGGGTTTCATCTGCCGCAACGCCTACGGTGAGATAGACAACCTCGAACGCGGGGGCAGCGACTACACAGCCTCGCTCATCGGCGCAGCCATGGGAGCTGAGGAGATCCAAATCTGGACCGACATCGACGGAATGCACAACAACGACCCGAGAGTGGTGGACCACACAGAGGCCGTGAGGCAACTCAATTTCGAGGAGGCGGCAGAACTGGCCTACTTCGGAGCCAAGATCCTCCACCCCACGTGCGTGCAGCCCGCCAAGTATGCGGGCATACCCGTGAGGCTGAAGAACACCATGGCTCCCGACGCGGAGGGAACTATCATCGACAACGTGATTGTGCGCGGCAAGATCAAGGCCGTGGCTGCCAAGGGCAACATCACAGCCATAAAAATCAAGTCGAGCCGTATGTTGGGCGCAGCCGGCTTCCTGCGCAAGGTGTTCGACATCTTTGAGAGCTACCAGACACCCATCGACATGATTGCCACCTCAGAAGTGGGCGTGAGCATGAGCATCGACAATGCCACCCACCTGGACGAGATCGTGGACGAGCTGAAGAAATACGGCACCGTTGCTGTAGACACCGGCATGTGCATCGTCTGCGTGGTGGGCGACTTGGACTGGAGCAACGTGGGATTCGAGACCTTGGCCACCGACGCCATGAAGAACATCCCCGTGAGAATGATCTCCTACGGAGGCAGCAACTACAACATCTCGTTCCTGATAAGGGAGGCAGACAAGAAGAAGGCCCTGCAAAACCTGAGCGACGTTTTATTCAACAAGGACGATTCAGCCAAATGACGAAAGGTTCTTTTCCAGTAGAGAGTTTCCGCAAAATGGAAACTCCCTTCTATTATTATGACACCCAGCTGCTGGCGAAAACCCTACAGACCATCAAGGAGGAGGCTGCAAGGCATGAGGGCTTCGCCGTACACTATGCGGTGAAGGCCAATGCCAATCCCAAAGTGCTGCGGCTCATCGCCAGCTACGGAATGGGGGCCGACTGCGTGAGCGGAGGCGAGATCAAGGCCGCACTCGACGCAGGATTCTCCGCCAAGGGCATTGTCTACGCGGGAGTGGGCAAGAAAGACTGGGAAATCAATCTTGGTCTGGAAAAAGGCATCCTTTGCTTCAACGTGGAGAGTCTGGCCGAGCTGGAGGTCATCAACGACCTTGCCGGAAAGGCGGGCAAAGTGGCCGACATCTGTCTGCGCGTGATCCCCGACGTGCGTGCCCACACCCACAAAAACATCACCACCGGGCTGGCAGAGAACAAGTTCGGCATTGCCCTGTGCGACCTGTTTCCTGCAATAGAAGAAGCCCGAAAGATGCCAAACATCCACTTCATCGGAATCCACTTCCACATTGGCAGCCAGATACTTGACATGTTAGACTTCGTGGCTCTCTGCAACCGCATCAACGACATCCAGTCGCAACTGAGGCAGCGCAACATCAAGGCGAGAATCGTCAACGTAGGAGGCGGATTGGGCGTAGACTACACCGACCCCGAAAAGAATCCCATTCCCGACTTCAAGAGCTACTTCCAGACCTTCGCACGCCACCTGCACTTGTGGGGCGAGCAGCAGGTGCACTTCGAATTGGGACGCGCCGTCGTGGCCCAGATGGGAAGCCTCATCACACAGACGCTCTACGTGAAGCATGGCGTCAACAAGAAGTTTGTCATCGTGGATGCGGGAATGAGCGACCTGATACGTCCCGCCCTCTACCAGGCCTACCACAAGATAGAAAACATTTCGAGCGAAAAGCCTTTGGCCACCTACGACGTGGTGGGGCCAATCTGCGAGTCGAGCGATGTGTTCGGCAAGCATATCGACCTCAACGAAACCCAGCGCGGCGACCTGATCGCCATCCGTTCGGCGGGCGCCTACGGTGAGATCATGGCCAGCCAATACAATTGCCGTCCGCTGCCGAAAGGCTATCTTACAGAAGACCTCCTACAAGCATAACACAATATGATTGCCATCAATATCAACATCCTCATCATCTGTGGCCTGCTGATGACAGTGGCTCTTCTGGCTCCTTTGTTGAGCCCGTTCTTCAGAAAGAGGGGAATCGTCAGCCTACTACATGAGGGCGCCAACACTGCCGCCGAAGAAGAGCCACAAGAGCTGCAGCCCATGACCGTGGTCATCACCACCCACGACAACGCCGAGGACCTGGAGCGCAACCTGCCCAAGTTTCTCCACCAAGACTATCCGGCGGGCTTCAGGGTCATTGTGGTGGCCGACAAGTCGGACAACGACACGGTCGACGTGCTGAAGCGGTTCGCCGGGAGCCAGTCGGCCGCTTCCGAGACAGCCATCGACGGCAACGAGAACATCAAGCTCTCTGCCGTCAACGCCCAACTCTATTACATCCTCCTGCCCTCTTCCAGCCGATACATGAGCAGAAAGAAGCTGGGAGTGACCTTGGGAGTGAAGGCAGCCAAAACAGAATGGGTGCTGCTGACCGACCCCTTCTGCAGTCCGGCAAGCGACCAGTGGCTGAGAAAGATGGCCAGCAAGGCGACCGAAGACAAGAATTTAGTCGTCGGATATACCTGCTACAACCAAGACACGCCCGGCTTCATGCGGTTCGAGCGCATCCAAACGGCCTTCTATCTGATGAGACGCGCGCTGGGGGGCACGGCCTGCCGCACCCTGCCGAGCAACCTGATGTTTCGCAAGGCAGAGTTTCTCGAACAGGAAGGCTACAAAGGCAACCTTGAACTGATTCGGGGAGAATACGACTTCATAGTGAACAAATACGCCAGGCCTGGAGGCACGGCACTCGTGCTGAGTCCCGACGCATGGATGATAGAGGACAAGCCCAACAAGAAGACATGGCGCGACAAGCACCTTTTCGCCATTGCCTCACGCCCCAAGCTGTGCCGGCGAAAAGGACTCAGCCTCCTCTATGCCCTCGACCAAACGGCTCTACATGCCACGCTGCTGCTCCTTCTCGCCGCCACGGCTGTGATGGGCTGCATGCAAGAATGGATGGGATTGGGAATCACGGCCTGCGCACTGATAGCCAACGTCATTGTCAACACTGTCGTGAGCCGTTCGGCCGTGAAACCTTTTGACGAAGGCCTCTCCACTTCGAGCCTCTACTTCTACCAGTTGCGCATACTATGGTCGCGGATGGCCATGCAATTTAGGTTCTGGCACGCCAACAAGCTCGACTTCACCACCCACAAACAATAGCTCAGCCATGAGAATAAGATACTACATCGCACCTTCCCTGCCCAAGGAGCATGTGGGGCGAAAGTTGGCACAGCTGCTGGCCGCAAGAATGGCCGAAGCTGAGGGCGTTGGGATGGTCTGCTCTTCCTCTCTGCCCTTGTCCGACTCCCACCCGGAGTCCACTCCCCACCTGGTCCACGTCTTCGGCGCATGGGACTCGGCGGCGGCAAAGTTTCTTTCCAAGGCCCATCGCCGCACGATACCCGTGGTCTTTTCCCCCGTAGGCGGACTGTTGGACTGGAACAAGGAGGTGCTGCCGCCGCAAAAGCGCATCGCCCTCTTGCCGGGCCAAAAGAGCATGATAGCCCAATCGGAAGTGGTTTTCGCATGGAGCGACAAGGAGCGCAAGAGTATCGAGGCCATGAAAAAGCCACAGCGGATGGAGGTATTTGCCAATCCCGTCATCAGCAACACCATCAGCGCCGACGAATTGGCTGCATCGATGTTGGCCATCTACCAGCAAGCAGTGGCGGAATTCGATGCAAAGGTAAGGGAGAGAATCAACAACGACATCTCCAAATGGAAAGACAGCGAGGGCATAACCTCGGTGCTCTTTAAGATGCTCTATGTCCGCCACCAGCTCCATCAAGGGTGCATTCCCCACGAGTCGCTGACCGATTTGTGCCAGACGATGGTCCAAACCGACTACAACGAAGACGAGATGAACGACATCCTGCGGCAGATGAAGTGGGACAAGTGGATGTCGCGCTTGGAGCAGATTATGAGTGAGACCGACGGGCTGACCGAAGGCTTCATGCCCTTGCCCCCGCTCAACGACAACGTGACGAAAAAGATAAAGGAAAGAATAGAACTCGCGTGAAGCCTTGCAAAATGCACAATGCGCTGCAAGGATGCCAAGAGGAGACTGGAGAAGTCACCCTTGATGCAATACCGGAGTATGCATTATGAATTATAGAGCAGGCAGCACCATTGGCCATCCTTTTTCCGACCCGTCTCACTCAATCCCAAGGCCGAGGCCTTAGCGGCGAGCGTGGGAATGTCCTGCTCAAAGAAGCCACTGATGATGAGACTACCGCCCGCAGGCAACACACTGCAGAAGGTATCCATATCTTGGAGCAGGATGTTGCGGTTGATGTTGGCCATCACCACATCAAACATCCCGTTGATATGTGACAGGATATGGGCATCACCCAAAAACACCTCAAGGTTGTCCACATGGTTGATGGCAGCGTTGTGCTTGGCATTCTCCACGCTCCATTCATCGATGTCGTAGGCCACCACCTCCTTGGCGCCCAATTTGGAGGCGGCAATTCCCAATATTCCAGTGCCACATCCACAGTCGAGAAGACGCTTGCCTCGCACATCAAGACGAGAAAGCATGGCCAATACCATGCGCGTGGTCTCATGGGTTCCTGTGCCAAAAGCCTGTCGGGCCTCGATGCCTATCTTGATGGGAGCATTCATCCGCTCCAGGTCCGAGTCAGAAGTATGCGTCTTGTCATAGACCACCATGCGCCCACCGATGGTGATGGGCGCAAAGCCTTGTTGCTCCCAGTCGGCATTCCAGTCCTTGTCCTCCACGCTACTAATGGTATAACCCACCTTGCAGTCGGGAATGTCAAGCTCTTCCAATTTTTCCGCCAACAGCTCCTTGTCGAGGAGCCGTTCCTGGACATAGCCCATACAACCGTCGTCGGTGTCCTCAAAAGCCTCGAAGCCAGCCTCGCCGGCCGCAGCGGCCACCAAGTCGCGCATAACTGCCAGAGAGCCTCTCGATGGTGTCTCAATCACAAAATGAACAGCCTTGTATTTCATGTCTTTTACTATTTTTTACTGCAAAATTAAAAAAAATAGGGAAAAACCTACCACGGATTAGGGAAAATCCGTATTTTTGCATCACATTTAAATATATTTTTGTAGCGTGAATGCATAGGAGTTCCGACTTATTGCCGGACGTGCGCCCAACCGACCCGACAAAGGAGAGGAACGCGCACCTGCCTCTTCGCCAAGAAATGTGATACAAAGCAGATACAACAACAAATATAGGAGAACAAGATATGAAAAGGCTTTTATTAGTTTTATCCATTTTGACTCTGTCTGCCCAGTGGGCGGCAGCCCAGGACGACTTGTATTTCACGCCGACGAAAGACCCAGAGCCTGTTCAGAGAAACTATGTGAACGAGAACAGGGAATACACAGGCCAAGCTTGCCGCGACGTGGACGAATATAACCGCGTGGGGAAGTACCGCAGCCATTATCAAAAGATAGACGGCTCGGGCAACGACATCATCACCCTGCAAGGCGTGGGTGCCGACACCAGCTATGTCGACACGCTGTTCTACGGGCCTGAGGCCAATTGGAGCAGATACTACGATGATGACAGCTACAACGACTTCCGCTATAGCCGCATGATAGACTTCGACTGGTGGGGCTGGCCCGCCTATTGGAGCTACAACTACATGTACTCTCCCTATTGGTGGACCTACGACTATTACGGATGGGGCGACCCATGGATGGCCGGCTACTGGAATTGGGGATGGCCCTACTACGGCTATTATCCCCGCTGGGGCTGGTTCGACCGCTACGGATGGGGATGGCCCTACTATTGGGGACGCCCCTACTATTATACGTATTGGGACTGGGGAGCCCCCGGCTATCACAACAATGGCGGCGGCAACTTCCGCTATGGCGCCACCGGCACACGCAACCATGGAGGATGGGCTGGGCGAGCCACAGCCTCAGAAGCCACAGGCAGCCGCAGCGGCAACTTCTCGGGCTACCGCGGAAACAGGTCCAATCAGAGCTACGACAACAACTCCTTCGGCAACAGCTCGCGCAACAGCAGCCCACGTGCCTCCTACCCCTCTTCGTCACGCTCAAGCAGCTCGTTCGGAGGCGGCTCACGCGGCGGAGGCGTGCGCATGGGCGGACGCCGATAAATCGATTGTGTAACTTTTAAAAGAAATCAACCCAGAATATGAAAAAGACTTATTTGATACTCTGTTCAGCTCTCTTGGCCACGGCTCCTGCCATGGCCCAGGAGACCTACGAAAACGCAAAGATAGCCCAAAAGGACCTCAATGGTACAGCACGCTACGTGGGTATGGGCGGCGCACTTGAGGCCTTGGGCGCAGACCTGACCACAATGGGCACGAACCCCGCTGGTATTGGCCTCTACAAGCATTCGGCAGCAGGAATCTCGGCAGGACTGCAAATCCAAAGCAACGCCCACGACTTTGACAACGGCAACACCACCAATGCCTCGTTCGACCAGGTAGGCTTCGTGTGGTCCACACGCTCGGGAAGAAAGAGCTTCCTCAACTTCGGATTCAACTACACCAAGAGCCGCAACCTCGACTTCATCCTCTCAGCCGACAACAGTCTCCGCGGAGGTTCCATCAGCAAGCACTCCTACATCAAGAACATGTTGGGCAACGTCAACCAAGGTGGATTCTTCATCGACAAGAACACCACAGGCGAATACATTGGCTATGAGAATGCGTCGAGTTCCTACACGTCGCCCAACTTCACGCAGTTGGACTACCTGCTCTGGAACGCCTTCATCACAGACCCCACCACGGGTGCTGCGGGATACAACGAGGCCAGCCGCTACAACTTTGACCGCGCCCACACGGGCTATATCGGCCAATACGACTTCAACATCAGCGGCAACCTCAACGACCGCGTGTTCCTCGGCGTCACTTTCGGACTCTATGATGTCCACTACAAGGGCAACAGCGTCTACACTGAAAGCCTCATCAACAGCACAGGCCAAGACGCAGGAAAACTCACCATCAACGACAGCCGCAAGATTACAGGCACAGGATTCGACATCAAGCTTGGCGCCATCTTCCGTCCCATCGAGGAGTCTCCCTTCCGCATCGGCCTCTATGTACACACACCAACATGGTACGACTTGACCACCGAGAACTATACCGTTCTCAACAACGGCTCCTCCGTGGGTGCCTACGACGAGGGACACAGTGGCGAAAGCTACGACTACAAGGTGTTCACGCCCTGGCGCTTCGGCTTCAGCTTGGGCCATACGGTGGGCAATTACCTCGCTCTCGGTGCCACCTACGAGTATGCCGACTATTCGACCATCAAGAGCCGAATCAACACAGACGACTACTACGATGACTGGTCGGGCACGTGGTCTTCCTCAAGCGACAACGACAGGGTGATGAACAACCACACCGAGCGCACGCTCAAGGGAGTCAGCACGCTCAAGTTGGGAGCTGAGTACAGGCCCATCAAGGACTTGGCCATCCGCGTGGGTTACAACTATGTGTCAAGCCTCTACAAGAAAAGCGGCTTCAAGGACAACACCCTGCCGTCGGAAGGCAGCTACTATGCCTCCATGGACGACTACACCAACTGGAAAGACTTGAACCGCATCACCTGCGGCTTAGGCTACGTGCTGGGCAAGTTCACCCTCGACTTCGCCTACCAGTATTCCACACAGAAAGGCGACTTCTACCCCTTCGCTCCGCTTTCCGCTACGACCACCGACGACTCGGGCAAGGCCTTCAGTGAGACCAACGCAACCTCAGCCACCAGCGTGAAGAACAATCGCCATCAGTTGCTCTTCACCCTTGGCTATCGATTCTAAGTTCCTTACAGCTCTACTTCAATACGACCGCTCCCACCATCGTGGGGGCGGTTTTTCGTTGCTTTCCCTCCTTCATCGCATCCTACCGGCTGGCCAATCGCTCATTTGGGTCCACTTGACAACAACTGCCAGCTCCCCCCCCACTTCTCTGTGGTTTGCTGAAGAAGAAACAAAATCGAGCCTCAGACAAAGATTTATAAGGAGAAAGGATGGCCGAATGCAAAAGTTTTGTTACTTTTGCCATCAAGTTTGGATATGGCCGCCATCGTTAGGCGGATATGCAGGCAATAACCAATTTAGAGCGACAAGCATGAAAGTGATGAAATTCGGCGGAACATCTGTAGGTTCCGTAAAAAGTATTCTCAGTGTGAGACAAATTGTAGAGAAGGCAGCACGGCGGGAATCCGTCATCGTTGTGGTCTCAGCCTTAGGCGGCGTCACCGACCAGCTGTTGCGCACGGCCCGCATGGCGCGCGACGGCGACGAGGAATGGAAAGTCTCCTACCAGCAGATGGTGCAACGCCACCACTCCATGATTGACACGATATTCTCCGACCCCATTGACAAGGTAGAGCTTTTCAACCAAACCGACGCTCTGCTGGAGCAGTTGCGAAGCATCTTCTTTGGCGTGAACCTGATACAGGACTTGAGCCAACGGACAGAAGACGTGATTGTGAGCTACGGCGAGCGGCTGTCGTCGAGAATCACCGCACGCCTCATCCAAGGCAGCCGCTGGTATGACGCCTTCACTTTCATCAAAACGGTAGACGTTGGTGGCAAGCATGTACTCGACGCCGACGTGACCTACGAGCTGGTTCGCCAAGCCTTTGCCGACGCTCCGCGCGTCTGCCTTGTGCCAGGATTCATCGCCACCGACCGCAAGTCGGGCGAAATCACCAACTTGGGGCGCGGTGGCAGCGACTACACGGCCTCCATCATCGCCGCGGCCCTCGATGCCGATGCCTTGGAAATATGGACAGACGTGGACGGCTTCATGACCGCCGACCCAAAGGTAATCAAGACCGCCTACACCATCAACGAGTTGAGCTACATAGAGGCCATGGAGCTCTGCAACTTCGGAGCCAAGGTGGTCTATCCTCCAACCATCTATCCCGTGTGCATCAAGCACATCCCCATCAGCGTGCGCAACACTTTCAATCCCTCGGGCAAAGGAACCATCATCAAGGACAAGATAGCCAACGACGGCAAGCCCATCAAAGGCATCTCATCCATCAGAGGCACCTCGCTCATCACCGTGTCGGGACTGTCGATGGTGGGCGTGATTGGCGTTAACCGCCGTATCTTCTCCACGCTGGCACAGGAGGGCATCAGCGTGTTCTTGGTTGCCCAGGCCTCATCAGAGAACTCCACGTCAATCGGCATGCGCGACGAGGATGTCGACAGGGCCGTAGACGTGCTCAACAGGGAGTTCGCGCTGGAGATTGAAGACGGGCGCATGTTTCCCATGCACGCTGAGAGCGGACTGGCCACCATCGGCATCGTGGGAGAGAACATGAAGCATACACCCAGCATAGCGGGAAAACTCTTCGGCGTGTTGGGACGCTCAGGCATTTCCGTCATTTCCTGTGCGCAGGGAGCCTCAGAGACCAACATTTCATTCGTCATAGAAGGCAAATACCTGAGGAAGGCGCTCAACGTGATTCACGACTCGTTCTTCCTCTCAGAATACAAGGTGCTCAACCTCTTCATCTGCGGCGTGGGAACGGTGGGCGGCAAGCTCATCGAGCAGATACGCCAGCAATATGAGAGGCTGAAGGAGACCTCACGGCTGAAGCTCAATGTGGTGGGCATCGCCTCATCGCACCACGCCATCTTCAACCGCGACGGCCTGGACCTGGGCCACTACCGGGAGCAGTTGGACGCGTCGGAGGAGAGCTATGCCGGCAAGTTGCGCGACAACGTAGTGGGCATGAACATCTTCAACTCGGTGTTTGTAGACTGCACGGCCTCCAAGGAGATTTCTGACCTTTACCAAGGCCTGTTGGAACACAACATCAGCGTGATCGCCGCCAACAAGCTCGCCGCCAGCTCCAACTATGAGGACTATCTCCTGCTGAAGCGGACAGCATTGCAGCGAGGGGTGAAGTTTCGCTTTGAGACCAACGTTGGCGCGGGACTACCCATCATCGGCACCATCAACGACCTGCTCAACTCGGGCGACACGGTGCTGAAGATAGAGGCTGTGCTGAGCGGAACCCTCAACTTTATCTTCAACGAGTTGTCGGCCGACATTCCCTTCTCCGAGACCGTCAGGCGGGCAGTGGAGCAAGGCTACAGCGAGCCCGATCCGAGAGTGGACTTGAGCGGCACTGACGTGATACGCAAGCTGGTCATTCTTACCCGCGAGTCGGGCTACCGCATCGAGCAGACCGACGTGGAGCGCAACCTCTTTGTTCCCGAGGACTACTTGAGGGGCAGCGTGGAGGAGTTTTGGCAGCGTCTGCCCCAGTTGGACGCTGACTTTGAGCAACGCCGCAAGCAGTTGGAACGAGAAGGAAAACGCTGGCGCTTCGTGGCCGAAATGGATGCCGGAAAGGCCAAGGTCGGCTTGAAGGCCTTTGGCCCGGAGAGTCCCTTCTACAATTTGGAGGGAAGCAACAATGTGGTGCTTCTCACCACGGCGCGCTATAAGGAATATCCCATGCAGATACAAGGCTACGGAGCCGGAGCCGATGTGACGGCAGCCGGCGTGTTGGCCAACATCATGAGCATAGCGAACATCTGACCATAGCGCCTTCGGCGACGCCTCAGCTTCCTGACCGACCCCATGAAAGGAAACAAGCAGGCCGAGGCCATGACCAACGATTCCAAGGCGATTAAGGTTTTTCTTCTAAACAAGAACAAATAAAAGAAAGATGGAAGAGATTGTATATCATCACAGATTTCCCATTCAGTTGAGGTTTTTCGATGCCGACCAGTTCGGCCACGTCAACAACTCCATATTCTTTCAGTACTATGACACGGCGAAGATGGACTATCTCCACAAGGCGTGTCCCAACATGCAGCACCACTATGCCATCGTGGTCGTACACCTGGAAGCAGACTTCATGTCGCAGGTCTTCACCGACAACCATGTGGAAGTGCAGACAGCCGTCACCCACATCGGCCACAAGAGTTTCACGCTGATGCAACGGCTTGTAGACTCCGACACAAAAGAAGTGAAGTGTGTGGGCAAGACCATCATGGTGGCCTACGACACGGAGAAGAACGAGTCTGTGGAGATTCCCCAAGAATGGATAGAGGGCATCAACAAGTATGAGGGAAGGGAACTGAGAGACCTAAGATAAGGCTGGAGTTGACCAAGCCAGAAGCCCCCCTCATAGCGGATGCCACTTTTTTCCTACATGACAACCATCAATCATGACATCATCAATTGAGAAGTATAAATTTTTAATTATGAGAAAATACGTTTTGTTACTGATACTCGCATGGTCGATAGGCCTCGCGGCGACTGCCCAGTCGTATAAGAACCGTCCCTGCTACATGTTTGGCTTGGCGGCCTCCTTCAACGACTCCACCATCTATGTCACCGACATCCAGCACCTCGACGGAGCATGGCTCTACAACCACGAGATGTTCCTCTTCGGACGCGACCAATATGCCTACCAGCTACGTGATGCCCTCAAGGTGCTGGGCTTCGCCAATCCCACGGTCAGCATATTCTTCTCGAAGAAGAAAAAGGAGATAGAGAAGAAATATCTGAAAATGAAGAAACGCTACTCCAAGAACGGAGCCTACAACATCAAGTACCTCTCCACGCAGGACTTCCTTTTCTCCGCCCAGAAGCCCGACGACGTGCTGGTCAACGCCAAAGACGACAAGCCTGAGAAGAAATGAACGGCCAGACGACAACCCACTTTTTCCGAATCGCCGAACTGCACGTGAAGCTCACGTTCAAGCCTTCGCCGCGCAACTCCATCAGACTTCTCCCCTCGTTCAGGGTCTTCGCAAGCGAGCCTGTTCCAGAGGGCGATGTGTTCTTCCAGCTCGACATCGACGACAGTCTTCGGCCCGTACCCAAGGAACAGCGCACGCTCATCCGGGATTTTGACACCGGCAACGGCATCATCACGGTCAACCTGCTCAACGACGGGGGCTACCAGTATGTCATCAAGGACACCAACGGCTACAGCTGCGCACTGCTCATATCCGACAAGGAATTCCGTCACTGCCGCTGCGCCCTCAACGGCAATTACGACATGCGCGCCTACGGCCTCAACTCGGCCCTGATGCTGGTCTTCGCCTTTGCCGGAGCGCGAGAGGACGTGCTGTTGGTTCATGCATCCGTGGTGCGCCACCGGGGATGGGGCTACCCATTCATTGCCAAAAGCGGGACAGGGAAGAGTACCCAGGTGAGTTCCTGGCTGCGCTTCATTCCCGGCTGCGACCTGATGAACGACGACAATCCCATCATCCGCATCCTCGCCGACGGAAAGCCCTACATCTACGGAAGCCCTTGGAGCGGAAAGACACCCTGCTACCGCGACGCCAAGGCCCCACTGGGAGCCGTGACCCGCATCGACCGCGCCTCAAGCAACAGCGTGGAGCGGCTGAGTCCCGTAGAGGCATTCACGTCTTTCCTCCCCTCATGCTCTTCCATGAAATGGGATGTGGACATCTACGACAAAATCTGCGACACCGTGATTCGCGTCGTGGAGACCACCCCTGTCTACACCCTCCACTGCCTGCCCGACGAAGAAGCCGCACGATTGTGCCATAAAACCATTGCAAGATGAAACAAGTCACTTACGACAATGCCGTACTCCTGCCCCGAATGGTGCAGCTCATCAACGAAGGCCACACCGTGACCCTGCGCCTAAAGGGGTTCTCCATGAGGCCCTTCTTGGAGGATGGGCGCGACAAGGCCGTCCTCGCCCAAGTGGGACATCCCAAGGTGGGCGACCCCGTGCTGGCCGAGACCTACAAAGGACACTTCGTGCTTCACCGCATCATCAGCATCCAGGGCGAAAGGGTCACTCTGCGCGGCGACGGCAATCTCGGAGTGGAGCAATGCCGGTTGCAGGACATAAGGGCCTCTGTGGTGGGATTCTACCGAAAAGGCAGGAAAAAGCTCGACCTGACCACAGGCCGCAAATGGAAGACCTATTCGTGGCTGTGGATGCGCCTATTCCCAATCCGCCGCTATCTCCTGGCCGCCTACCGCAGGATTTGGATTCCCTTGTTCGGCCCAATGTAATCAATTGGCCCATCAAGCCATCTGCCCCCCTCCCCCCATCACCCCCAACAGGAAGCAAACCAAAAAGCTATAATAAAATGAAAATCAAACCAGGATTCAGCCTTCGCAAGATATGTGGCGTAAACATACTCATTGCAGAAGGGAAAGAGAACATCGATTTCACAAGCGTCATCAACATGAACGAAAGTTCGGCCTATCTTTGGAACCATTTGCAAGGAATTGACTTTACAACCGACGACATGGCCCGGCTGCTCACCGAAGAATATGAGGTTGACGATGCCACCGCACACAAAGACAGCCAGACCTTGGCACAACAATGGATAGACGCAGGCATCTGCGAACCTTAAGAAAAAGGGAGGCTGGAGCATTGCCAGACGCCATGCCTGCCGGCTCACGGGAATGGGGCCGACGGGAGCGAGCCGACAGCTCCCAACTCCCCATTCAAACAGGACTCCCAACACACAATGGGGAGGCCAACTTGAAAGACTCCTAACGCTTTCTGTTGGCCAACTCCTTTTCGAGGCTTCTGCGCGGATAGCCCATTCGCTCCAACTTGCGCAGTCCCTCCTGCGCAAGGGCTGTCTGCCCAAGCCTGAATCTGAGGTCTACAAGGTTGATGAGGTAGTCTGCCGACTGTCCATCCAGTTGCCATGCCTTCTCATAGTCGTCGGCAGCAAGCTCAAGCATGTTTCTCTCTTTCTCTATCCCCCCCCGCGCGGCGTAGGCCACAGCACTGTCTGGATAAGCCTCCACAAGCCGGTTGATGCCGTCCAAGGCCTCCGTATAATGGTGGTCTTTCTGATTGAGGAGGGCCAATCCCAACTGCGCCTCAAAGTTGCCTGGCACAAGCGTCAG
This sequence comes from Bacteroidales bacterium, assembly GCA_004558865.1. Classification (GTDB taxonomy): domain Bacteria; phylum Bacteroidota; class Bacteroidia; order Bacteroidales; family Bacteroidaceae; genus Prevotella. The sequence continues at coordinate 470 of SFCY01000039.1, read as the reverse complement.
GAAATGCTCATAGTCGAGCCGGGCGAAATTGTATCTGGAGAGCCTTTCGTTGGCGTATGCCCGATAGAATAGAGCTGCCGCTTGGGTGGGATGCCGCCGCAGCACCCTGTCGTATTCGTCCTTGGCATACTGCCATTGTTGCAACATCATGTTCCAGCCCGCCTTCTTCAGCCTCAAGTCAACGGAATCTGGATATTCCTCCACCAGTTTGGAGGCCGCAGCCAATGAGTCGCGAAGAGGGTTGCCCTGCGCCCTTGCCCCCAAGATTGAGGCAACGGCCATCAATGAGACGATTACGATTTTGTTCATGTCCGCAAAGTTAGCACAAATATTCCTCATGCCGCTTTGCGCCCCCAACCTTTTAGGCATTTTTAACCCACATTGCAGATATATCTCATGTAACTGATTGATTCTCAGTATTGGCATTTTTTGAGGGTGGCTTTGGGTGTACCACGGATTTTATTTTCCCC
>SFCY01000038.1 GCA_004558865.1 Bacteroidales bacterium | reverse complement strand
GCCTGTCCATGATTTTCCATTACCATTTACTCATTGGCGAAGTCAGGACTATACGAAATGAAACAACATATCCAATCCACGGAAAATATCCATTGAACCGTCAAATCCTATCTAATTTTGTAATCAAGAAACTTTGAAATAGAACCGGCCTTTATGCGCGCAGGGGGCGCAATTTTATATTATGAATCCAAAACTTTCCTCCTGGCACTTTCGGGGTTTTCGAAGTCTTGTTGGCTCCATTCTCTTCGTCTTGTTCTTTTTTCCCCTAATCTTTGGAGTGGAAAATAATAAACAGGGTTTTTGTTTTGTGTTTTCAGTCAAACCACGTTTCTTTGCAAGAGTGATAAGCAAGGGAATTTGATGCGATAAGTATAATCTTGTAAGAGGCGAGTGCATTTGCAGATTAAAGTGAGGTGTCTGCCCCTCTATAGATTTAGACCAAAATAACCATAAACAATAATTTCTAACAACTAAAGTGAATCAATGAAAGATTATCGTTTGATCCTTGCCACTGGCATTGCGTTGCTGTGTACAGTGGTGCTGCCAACAAATGTGTATGCCCAATTCAAACGTGTATTGGAAGAAGAATACACGGGAACAAGGTGCGGATGGTGTCCCCGGGGAATGGTGGGCATGGAATTGGTCAAAGAAGAATTTGGCGACAGCGTCATACTCATTTCCATTCATGGGAAGAAGCTCGACTCTTCGCCCATGGCCAATTGGGCTGAAGACGCTGGTTATGGCAAACTCGCCGAAGATGCGCCCGGCTATCCCACATGTGCCATCGACCGCGGCAAATTTGCAGACCCTTATTTCGGATTCTATTCTTCGGGGTTTGGCATGAGGGATGTGATTAAAAGTCAATTGGCTGCCAAATGCGAGGCCGATGTCAATTTGAAAGCCGTCTGGGCAGATGCGCAAAGGAACAGCATAGAGGCCACTTCAGACTTCAAGTTTGTTTCCAGGAAGAACGCCAGGTACGCTGTGGCCTACGTGCTTTGTGCCGACAGCATTACGGGTGAGGACGAGGAATGGAACCAACTCAACTTCTATGCGGGCGAACAGGAGGATGCCCCCAACCTGCAACCCTTCACCTCACAGCCCAGAGGCATAACGAACGTGGTGTATGACAATGTGGCCATCGCGGGAGTTGGTGTGGAGAACGGCATTGAGAATTCCATTGAATATCCCGTGAATGTTGGCAAAGAATACGTCCACACCCAATCCATAGAGATACCCTCGCTTGATGGATTCGTACTGGACAAGGACAAGCTGCGCATGGTGGTGATGCTCATCAATACCAAAAGCAAGGAAATCGTGAATGCAGCCGAAGCCCCAATCTCTTCTGCCAATATTGTCGACAACATCGCTTTCGACCCAAAACCAAGTATCATAGCCCGTTACAACATGAGTGGGCAAACTGTGAGCGCCAGTGCAAAGGGGCTCGTCATCTTGCGCTATAGTGACGGAAAGACGCAGAAAACATGGATTCCATAAAGTTTTCTTAAAGAATCACGCAACTTATACCTATCTAATCACTAACAGATTTTTTCTATTATGAAGAAAGTCAAAACATTATTCTTGTGCAGCCTTATACTTGCACTTCCCCTAAGTGCTTTTGCTCAACCTGCCGGAAAGCGTTTTGCAAAAAAAGCCTTAGGGCCTGAGGCAAGTAAGGCGATTTCCATCAAGCATGGACTGAAAGCCGATGGAAACAAGACAGGCTTGGACACTACTAAGATGAAGCCTGCTGCGGAAGACGTGTCGAGCCGCCAGTTGTGGGGCTACGTGGAGCGCTCCCAAGATGGAGGTCAGGGGAAAACCGTCAGTGGAATGTACAGTCTCAACACCTCAGCACCTGTCGAATTGGAACTATTGGTAGGAACAGGGAAATCTTCCTTTGCCCGCAACGGCTCGATGCAGCAAGATGGGTTCTTCTATGGAGCCGATGCGGATTTCTCTACTTTTGATGATGGTTATGTCATTTTGTACGGTGGCCGCTACGATGCGCAAACATGGGAGAAGACAGACTGGGGACAGTGGGACTATGAAAACCCGAATATGATTGCGCTGGAGACGGCACAGGCCGCCGATGGAACTGTGTATGGCATTTTCCATACACAAGATTGGAGTGGGTACGAATGGGGTACCATCGACTACAAGAATTGGAGGCGCACTTCCACCATAGGCACGGCCTCGCAGGCCTACGTGGCACTTGGCATCACCAAGGAGAATGTGCTCTATGGAGTGGCCGCTGACGGAAACCTTTATTCCATAGACACTTCGAACGGCAATGAGACAAAGATAGGCGCCACAGGGCTTACGCTCCTGGATTCCGAGGGAAAGACCTACGGACAAAGTGGGGAAATAGACCAGAAGGACAACACGTTCTTCTGGGCTGCCGTCAATTCTGAGGGAGAAAAGGCCCTTTACAGCGTAGACTTGCAGACGGGACACGCCAGTAAGCTTGGCGACATGAACGACCAGGTGTACTCCCTCTCCATACCCCGGTTGACGGTGAATGACGGAGCCCCGGCCGCAGCTACAGGACTGGATGTCCAGATTGCCGATGGTGGAAACTCTGGCACGCTCGTTTTCACAGCCCCATCGAAAACTTACGGAGGCCAGGACCTCACAGGCCAAAGCCTGTCTTATAAGATCTACTTGGGCAACCAAAAGGTAGCATCGGGTGACAATATCCAACCTGGACAGACGGTAACTGCAAGTCTCAATGACTTGCCAAAGGGATTGGCAAAATTCTACGTGACCACAGCCAACAGCGCAGGCACAAGCCCCAAAGCCGCTGTGGAGAAATGGATAGGACTTGACAGGCCGAATGCTCCAACCGACGTCAAGCTCGAAGTCGATCGCAGTGGACACGCCCGCCTCACATGGAAAGCCCCCGCAAAGGGCATACACGGTGGATATGTGGGCAATCTGACCTACAACATCTATCGTATCGCCAAAGACAACACCTATAGAATCATAACGGAGAACTGGCAGTCTGAAGAGTTTTCGGAAGAGGTCAACATCGGCGATGAGGACGCCACTTTCTCTTACCAAGTGGTGGCTGTCAACACAAAAGGACAAAAGAGCGATGCCGCCACTTCCAACTCGGTCAACTTCTCCACGGGATTCGACCTTCCCTATTTCGAGCCTTTCAAGGAAAAGGCAGCATTGGGCAAGTTCACAATCATCAATGTCAACAACGACAACAGCATCTGGTCCTGGTCGAAGGAGTTTGAGGCTGTGCGCTGCAACTGGGGAGACAACGCAGCCCTCGACGACTGGCTCATCACACCCCCGCTGCATTTCAAGAAGGGCCAAACCTACAAGATCGCATACCTTGTGCGTGGGGCAGATGCCAAGAACTTCACAGAGCGCATGGAAGTGAAGTTGGGTGCCAAGGCTTCGGTGGATGGTATGACACATACTTTGCTGCCGGCACAGGACATAACCAATGACACCTTTAAAGAATTTACCCACACGGTAAAGGCAGACAGTACTTTCAATGCTTTCATAGGCTTCCACGCCATCAGCAAGCCCATGCAATTCTTGCTCTATGTGGACAGCATCGCCGTTGACATTGTGCCGGAAAGCAAGGCTCCAGATATGCCCACCGATTTCGTTACAACTCCCGACGCGCAAGGAAAGGCTGTCATCGCCCTTGGCTTCAAGGCTCCGACCACGGCGGTTGATGGTACGGAACTTACGGGCATTTCCCAAATCGAGGTGCGTCGTGGCAATGAGCTCATCAAGAGCTTCCTCTCGCCAGAGCCCGGACAACCTCTTGAATATGTTGATGATGGAGCGTTGGAGGGGAAGAATGTGTACAGCATCATTTCCTACAATGATTATGGAGCCGGCAAAAAGGCTGTAGCCGTTGGCTTTGCCGGAATAGACCGTCCTGCGAGTCCCCGACCCGTGTCGGTAGCCGACAATGGGAACACCGTCACCCTCTCATGGAATCCTGTCAGCAGCGGAGTGAACGGTGGAGTCTTGGGCGATCGGCTTGGATACGTTGTGACAGAAATCGCATCTGATGGCTATGTGGGCAAACAGCTCGACTCGCTTACAACTACGTCGTGCACGCTCAACATCCATACCGACGAAGGAAACCAAATGCTGAAGCAGTGGGGCGTGTTCGCTTCAAACGAAGTGGACCAGAGCGACATAGCCATCGCCTCACTCGTTGTGGGTTCTCCACTCGGCTTGCCATACGAGGAGAGCTTCAATGCAGGTGCGGCCCAGAACTTTGTCTGGACAAGCCAGCAGGGGGTCTCCATAGCTTCCGATGCATCAAGCGACAACGACAACGGGTGCGCCACATTCAACGGAAAACTCAGCAATGCTCTTCTCGGTCTTTCAAAAATCGCATTCCCCAATGCCGACCATCCTATCCTGTCGTTTGCGCATAAAGCCAACAAGGACTCAAAAGCCACACTGAAAGTCTACGCATATTGCCCGGATGGCAGCAGGAGATTGCTCAAGGAAATCGACTACAATGCAGGGAATGTTGCCGACGAGTGGCGTACGGAAAAGATCGATTTGGTTGGACTGAAGTCGCAACGCTACGTCTCCATTCAGTTCGTATACGATGGACGGCAAGATGTGGACCGTGTTTGTGTGGATGCCGTTGCTGTGCGCAACGCTTTTGGCAACGACCTCAGCATGTCCATGTCTGCCCCGGAGGAGGTAAACAGAGGAAGCAGGTGCAAGGTCAGCGTCAATGTCAGAAACATCGGCATGGAAGTGGCCCAGAATTATAAGGTGGTACTCTCCGTAAATGGAAATGTATACAAAGAGTTTGACGGTAAGGAGATTGCTCCCTATAGCGATGCGAGTCCCTACTTGGTTGAAATTCCTGTTGATATATTCTCCAACGAGGGCTCGCTAAACATTTCAGCCAATGTAGACTTCAGCGCAGACCAGAATCCTGACAACAACAAGGCCGAGGCCGTGGTGCTCGTCAATCCTTCAGAAGCCTCGCCTGTGGAGAATGTGACAGGCACTTGCCAAGACAACCAACTCTCGCTCAACTGGCAGGCACCCTCCAACCCGACGGAGCGCACCTTGGATGACTTTGAGCTGTACACTCCATGGGCAATATCGGATATTGGAAACTGGACCACAGTCGACCAGAACGGCAACAAAACCTACGCTATCCAGAATTTCCCATTCCCTCACGACAATGATGCTTACGCATTCATCGTGTTCAATCCTGGTGAAGCGAATATATACTACCCCGTTTGGATGCCCCAAAGCGGTAGTCAGATGATGGTGAGCTTCTGTTCGGGCCCCGCCCAGGGTTCGGATGTCATTCCCAATACAGACCATTGGCTCATTTCCCCTGAACTGCCAGGAGTGGAGCAGACCGTCTCTTTCTATGCTGCCCGTCCCAACGACGAGGGCAAGCCAGAAACGGTGGAATTGCTCTATTCAACCCTTTCCGCCAACACCTCCGACTTTAAGAAAGTGAGGGATGCTATGGTGACAAAGATACCTGCCTCGGCCAAGGATTTTGAGCAGATAGAGTTCGACATTCCCGAAGGCGCCAAGTATTTTGCCATTCGCCACACTACAAAGGATGGTTTCGCGCTCCTTGTCGATGACGTGAGATACACTACGCAGGGCAGCGCCCCTGTCTCTTACAACATCTATTGTGATGGCAAACTAATGCGCCAGGTGGGTAGCGACACGCTCGCCTACAGCATCTCTCTTGCAGAAATCGGTGGTGTACGCGACATTTACAAATTGTCAGTCACAGCGCTGTATGCCAACGGCACAGAGTCTGAGCCTGTGGAGTGTGCTGTGGCCAATGCGATAAAGAGCGTTGAGGCATCGGTACATCCTGTAGACATCTTCACGCTCAACGGCGTTTTGGTGAGAGCCAATGCCACGAACACCAAAGGACTGAAGAAGGGTGTGTACGTCACTTCAGACAATCGAAAGATAGTTGTGAAATGATGACATCCCCATCAAGATGAACTTTTTATAGCCTATATCATTCTTTTTTAAAAGTGGGAGAAAGCAATCGTTTTCTCCCACTTTATTTTGGTGTTTGGCAGCATGGCTGCGGCCAAGAGGATGGCGGCTATGGACAATCATGGATGAGGACGACAATAAACAGTAAGGCCACGCATGCTGCCATGCGTGGCCTTACTGTTTATAGCCTTACCCCATTGCGCTTATGGGAGTGTGTAATCTGTTCCACATTGCATTTTGATGGAGGGATGGACTGGCCTCCCTTTGGGCTTGTCGATGAGACGATGATACTGCAAGACGTGCTGCAAGTCGTGTCGTAAGACGTGCTGCAAGTCGTGTGGTCAACGCATTTTCCAAACCTTTCCTTTTCCGCCACTCACGCGGAGCCTGTCGTAGGGCTTGGTGGGGAAAACCAGATTGGTGATGGCAAACTTGCCGTCGGCGTCGAAGACCTCTATGCTGCTCTTGTCGATGAAGATCAGCACTCGGCTCACCTTTCCGTGGGTGGGGGCTGTGGTCACTGAGGGGAAGGCGTCGCTGAAGTCGGTCTGTCCGCTCTTCATGCGGTCCACGGAGAAGCTCTGTTCATTGGCGTCGTAGCGCATCACCACGCGCTCGCCCTTGCCGTTGGCCAGTTCGATGGTGGCGTTGCGGCGCAGGCCGCTCACTTCCACCATGCAAGCCTCTTCCAGTCCTGAGGCTTTCTTGGTGAACGCCCGCATGATTTCGGGCGACGGCTTCACGCTGACGTAATCCTCACCGCCATCGGTGAAGAGGCCGAGGTCGCGCGGAATGGAGTTGGCAGAGCGGTATTGCATGGTAGGCGTCACGGCTGCATACTGCCAGTTGCTCATCCAGGCAAGAGCGACGTGACGGCCGTCGGGGGCGTTGCTGAAGGTCACCGTGGCATAGTGGTCCTTGCCATAGTCCATCCATTTGGTCACCTCCGGCTTGCTCTCGCAGGTGAACTGATGGCCGTCCCACTGGCCGACGAAATACTGCGTGGCCGAACCGCCGAAGGGACCGCCGGGATTGATGTTGCAGATGAGCACCCATTTGCCGTTGTCCATCTGAATCAAGTCGGGACATTCCCACACGCCCTTGTGGCAGCCATAGCCCTCGCCGAAGCTGCTCTCGTATTTCCAGTTCTTCAGGTCGGACGATGTGTAGAAGTTCATCTTCTGTCCTGTGGCCATCACAAGGTTCCATTCTTTGGTGTCACGATTCCAGATGATTTTCGGGTCGCGGAAGTCGGGCGCCTTTTCGGTGAGGATGGGGTTGCCGCTGTATTTCGTGAAGGTCTTTCCTTCGTCGGTGCTGTAGGCCAGGCTCTGTGTTTGGCTTTCGGCGGCCGAAGTGTACATGGCCACGATGGCGTTCTTGCCGAATCCGGCCGTGTTGGCGCTGTCTATGATGGCCGAGCCGCTGAAGATGGTTCCTAAGGCATCGGGCTTGACGGGTGTGCCCTCGTATTGCCAGTGCAACAGGTCGCGGCTGGTGGCGTGGCCCCAGGTCATGTTGCCCCAAATGGATCCGTAGGGGTTGAACTGGTAGAAGAGGTGCCACACGCCGTCTTTGTAGAACATGCCGTTGGGGTCGTTCATCCATCCCCACAGCGGGGTGTGGTGGTATTGCGGCCGCCAGCGCTCGCGGTTGGTGGTGTCGAAAGTGTCGCTCAGCCTCATCTGTTGCCAGCAGCTGTAGTCCTCGATATTGCCCACGGTGCGGTAGTTGCCCGAGAAGACGATGTCGAGCAGGATGCCGTCCTTGCCATAGCAGCTCAGGTCGAGTGGCACGAAGTAGTCGGGCTTGCCCGTGGCCAGTCGGATGTCTATGGCCTCTTCGGAGTGTCCATCCTTGATGACGCGGACTTTCGACTCGCTTTCCTTTTCCTCCACCGGCAGGAGAAGATAGCGTTTCTCGGGATTGACGCGCAGCATGGCGTGGGTGCCGGAGAGGATATGTCGTTTGAACCCCTGCTGGTTTTGGGCCAGGAGGCTGCCCATGCTCATGAGCAGGGCAGCCAAGAGGATTGATAATCTTCTCATGTTATAAATAGAAGTGTGCGGATGGTTTACTTGTCATATCCTTTATTCTGCTGATACAGACCGGGGATGTAGTAGAGCTGGTTGTAGGGAATGGGCCAGAACTCGTTCTTGCCGGGCGTGAAGTGGGCATCCTTGTAATATTCGGCGTAGGGCTGGCCGTCGTAGACATCCTTGGCCTCTGCCTTGAAATAGTCGTTGAGCGTCTTCGAAGCGATGCCCCAGCGGCGCAGGTCGAAAAAGCGGCTGCCTTCCATGCCCATCTCCAGTCGGCGCTCCCAGCGCAGACACTTGCGGGCTGTCTCTTTATCTTGGAAGTAGGACTCGGGATAGAGTGCTATCTCACACTGGTCTGCAGCATATTCGATATGCTTCTTGATGGAGTTCTTGGCGCGCTGGCGAATGTCGTTGATGATGGCGCGGGCCTCTGGCAGGCGGTCGAGCTCGATGAGGGCCTCGGCGCGCATGAGCATCACGTCGGTGTAGCGGAACACATAGTCGTTCATCTCAAAGGCCTGCCATGGACGGTTGTAGGTCTCTCCCTTGGAACGCTGCGGAACTTCCTTCAACGAAGTGTAGTAGCCGTAGGTGTTGGGCGTCCGCGAATTGGCTTTGGTGAGCGTGTAATCCGATTCATACTTGTAGGGGAAAGTGGGCATGCCTACCGTGTGGAAGAGCCGCGGATCCCACTTCTGAGTCCCAGGCTGGCCGTTGATGGGATAATCGTTTGTTTTGTCGTAGTCGTCGAACTCGGGCAGACCGTTGCGGGTCTTGAAGGCATTGACGAGATTTTGCGATGGCTTGTGGAAGTCCCATCCGCACGACCAGATGCCCCAGCAGCCGTTGAGCGTGTTCGACCAGTTGGCGCGTCCGAATTTCGTATGGTCCTCAGAGTAGTCGCTGGTTTGCACTGCGAAGATGCTCTCCTTGCTGTTTTTGTAGTCGGGCAGGAAGATGTCGCCGTAGTCTTCCAGATAGCCGTAGCTCGACGCCTTGACCACATTGGTGTAGTCCACCACTTTCTGCATGTATTCTTTGTTGATATGGTTCACGCCATCGGTGGCCTCGTAACCGTCGCCCCAAGCAAGGGTGAGGTAGCATTTTGCAAGATAGGCGGCAGCGGCGATCTTGTTGGCGCGTCCGCCCTCGTTCTGCTTCTCTGGCAGGTGGTCGAAGGCAAACTTAAAGTCGTCGATGACTTTTCCGAAGAGCTGCTCGTATGTGTATTGCGTGTTAGGGGTCTTCTCCGTGGTCCTGTCTTTATAGACCTGCTCATCTATCCATGGCACCTGGCGGAACACGGAGATGAGCTTGAAATAGAAGTGGGCACGCAGGAAGCGGACCTCTGCTTCACGCTCTGTGGTGGTCTGGGCACCGAGCACGTTGCTGCCGTTCTTTTCGAGTGAGACCAGGGCGCGATTGCAGCGTGACACGGCAATGTACAGATGGTACCAGAGTTCGTCGAGCTCACCACGAGAGGAGGTCAGCGACGACCACACCTCAATGTCGTGATAACCCGTGTCACCCGTTCCAGAGCCGCCTTTGAGGCAGTCGTCGGACGCAAGGTCGCCGTAGGGCCAGAGGTTGAAGGGGTAGGAGTACCAGCAGTCGCCAAGCACGGCGTAGGCACTGTTGACCATCTTCTCTGGATCGGAGAAAGCCTTATCCTCATCCACCACAGCGGTAGGCGTGTAGTCGAGGAAATCGTCGCAGCCAGTCAGGCTCATGGTCAATGCGGCTGCCAAAGCAAATATATATATCTTTTTCATGACTTGATTCTTTGTAGTGTGATATATGTACATGATGATTTAAAATCCTACTTGCAGGCCGAAGGAGATGGAGGACGAGAGGGGATAGTTCCAGTCGGGGTTCTCCGGGTCGGAGCAAGTGAGCGAGCTGCTCTTGATGGTCAGCAGGTTTTGTCCGGAGACGTAGATGCGGGCGCTGGTCATGTGGAGCTTGCTGAGCAAGGATGCCGGCAGGCGATAGCCCATCTGCAGGGTGCGCAGCTTGAGATAGGAGCCGTTCTCAACGTAGTAGGAGGAAGCGCGGCCCTCGTCGGCGCGGTTCATTGTGCTCAGGCGGGGAATGGAAGAGCCCGTGTTGTTGGTGTTCCATGCGTTGAGCAGGCGTGTCCCCTTGTTGGATCCTGGGTCGGTGATGGCCCAGAAGTCGGTTTGGAACTTCTGGTTGTTGTATACATCCTGATTGGCCACTCCCTGCCAGAACATGGTCAAGTCGAAGTCTTTGTACGTCAGTCCGATGTTGAGACCGTAGGAGAAGGCGGGCACGGGATTGTAGATCCAGGTCTGGTCGTCGCTGGTAATCTTGCCGTCATGGGTCAGATCCCTGTATTTCAGGCCACCGAGGCGGGCGTTGGGCTGGCCCGATTTGTCCACCTCATCCTGGGTTTGGAACAATCCGTCAACAACATAGCCCACGATAGACCCGTAAGGCTTGCGGCTCTGTACCAAGTCTTCCGTCGAAGTGTGGGCGTATGCTCCTGTTGTGGTGGTGGGCAGGTAGGTGACGCGGTTGCGGAAGAAGCTCAGGTTGCCATTGATATCGAGTCCAAGCCCGCAAGCCAGTTGCTTTCTGTAGCCCAAGGCAAACTCCATACCCCAGTTGCGCAGCGAGGGGCCGTTCTGCCATTGGTTGCCACCCTCGCCGGTCCCGCCGAGGTAAGCGGGATTGATGAGCATGTCATCCACATTCTTGATATAGGCGTCGATAGAGCCGTAGAGCGAGTTGTTGAGCAGGGTGAAGTCAAGGCCGATGTTGTACTGTGTTGCAGACTCCCACTTGAGGTTGGGGTTGGCCAGCTGGGTGGCGCGGTAGCCGGAGGGGAAGGTGCCGGATCCTTGCAGAGTGAAGTCGTAGGCGGTGGAGGTGACACGATCCAGTCCATAGTCCACGACATAGAGTCCGAACTGTGCGTTGTTGTCGATGGCCTGGTTGCCGGTCTGGCCCCAAGAAAGGCGCAGCTTGGCATCGTTGAGCCAGTCGTAGTGGAGCAGCTGCGAGAAGCGGAATCCGAGCGAGGCGGCGGGGAAAGTACCCCAGCGGCTGTTCTTTCCGAAACGTGAGGAGCCGTCCTCGCGGATGGTGAACGAAGCCAACAGCATGTCCTGCCAGTTGTAGTCGATCTTGCCGAAGAAGGAGGCGAGGCGGTAGCCAAACTTGGCGCCGCTGTTGCTCATGGTGCCGGTGGCTGCGTTGGGCCACATATAGTCTACGTCTTCCAAGGCATATCCCTCGGAGTAGGCAGAGAAGTCGATGATGCTCTGTTTGGAAAGCTCGCTACCCACGAGGACGTTGAAGTGGTGGTCTGCGCCCAGGTTGAAGAGGTAGTTGGCCGTGTTGGACCACACCCAGTTGGTTTCGTTGTTGTTCGAGAGCGTGGTCTTGGCGATGTCGTTCCTAACCACGTCCGACAGATAAGTATGGGTCATGGCATTGATGAACGACGTCTTGTAGTCGATACCGAAGTTGGACTTCAGCGTGAGGCCCTTGATGGGCTTGATTTCTACGTAGCCGTTGCCGAAGATGCGCCAGTAGTCGAGATGGTTGTTGCGGTTGTCATACTGCTCGCGTGCGGGGTTCTCGCGGTCGGACATGGAGCCAACGGGGCCTGCGAAGGTCTTTCCGTCGATTTCATACACAGGCACCACAGGTGGCATCTTGAGGGCGTCCTCCATGGGGGCGCAGTCTACCTGTGAAGAGTAGGTGACTGTGAGGTTCTCACCCACAGTGATGATCTTGTTGAGATTCCACGAGGTGTTGAGCCGTGCGGAGATGTTCTTGAAGTTGGTGTATTTCAGAATGCCATCCACATCCTTGTAGCCCAGGGAGAACATGGCGCTGTGCTTGTCGTTGGCGTGCGATACGGAGAGGTCGTAGTTCTGGGAGAATCCCGTGTGGGAGATGGCGTCCACCCAGTCCGTATTCGAGAACGGCATCGTCTGTCGCTCGTTGATGAATCCATTATAGCGTCCTCCTGCCGTGAAGCTGAGTGTCTGACCTGTAGCGGGATCGTAGGCGGAGATTGGAATGCCGTTGGCAGCCTTGAGGTCAATGCCGTAGTTGCTGGCGTAGGCCACTGGATCGATGCCATCGTTGAGGGCGGCCTGTGCCATGGCGGTGATATAGCCGTTGGCGTCCAGCAACTTCATCTTCGACTGGTTGGTATAGAACTGTGCGGTGAGGTTGGTGGAGAAGTCCACGGCCACCTTGTCGCCCTTCTTGCCCTTCTTCGTAGTGATGATGATCACACCGTTTGAGGCGCGCGAACCGTAGATGCTGGCTGAGGATGCGTCCTTGAGCACCTGCATGCTCTCAATGTCGTTCATGTTGAGCGAGTTGAGCGCCATGTTGGTGGGCACTCCGTCGACGATGAAAAGCGGGTCCTGCGAGGAGTTGAACGAGCCGATACCGCGAATGCGCACCGTTCCAGTGCCGATGGGCGAGCCGTTTGAGGTGATGGTCATGCCTGGCACCTTGCCTTGCAGGGCGCGCATGGGGTCGGGGTCGGGTGAGGTCTTGAGGTCCTTGGTGCTCACTACGGCCACCGAGCCTGTCAGGTCGGCCTTGCGCTGGGTGGTGTAGCCCGTGACGACGACCTCGTTGAGCTCCTTGGAGTTTTCCTTCAGTTCTACCACCAGGTTACTGCCGGCCTTCACCTCCTGCGTGTCATATCCTAAATAGGAGATGACGAGCGGTGAGTTTTGCGAGGCCTTGAACGAGAAGTGGCCGTCGAGGTCGGTGATGGTACCGTTGGAAGTACCTTTCTGTACCACCGACGCACCGATGATGGGCTCGCCTGTGGCATCCTTGACTGTGCCGCTGACAATGACATCCTGCGCCAGGGCCGAGAGGCTGGCTGTAGACAATGCCATTACAAGCAATGCTTTTTTTAAATGTTCCATACTGATGAGTTTAATTGGTTATTCTGTTTTCAAGATTCCGAGTGCAAAATTAAGGATAATTGATATAAGTCAATTCAACTATCTGTTCATTGAATATAAGATTTGTTGCATGTAACAATCCTCAAATCATTGGTCATAACGAGGGATGTGGCCTCCCCGTTGGAGAGGTCGGGAGGGTAAGGCTGTGCCCCCGTCTTTCATGGCGGGTACAAGGTGCTGCAGATGGAAAAGAAAAGCCCCAAAGCCATCGGCAATGGCTTTGGGGCTGTGGCTGTACCGCTCCTGCAAGTGCGGGCTGGCAAATCAAGCCTTATCCCACTCTGTTGAGCAGACGCTCGGGCAGTTGGGGCATGGCGCCTGGCTGGGTGCAGACGTAGGCGCTGACCTCCACGGCGAGCTTGTGGGCTTCTTCCACAGGCATTCCGGCAAGGATGGCTGCGGCAAACGACCCCGTGAAGCTGTCGCCGGCTCCCACCGTGTCGGCCACTTCAACCTTGGGCGTGGGCTGGTAGCTCTTCATGCCGCGGGCGAACACATAGCTGCCGTTGGTGCCGCAGGTGAGCACGAGCATCCGCAAGTTGTACTTGCCAAGGATGAGGTAGCACTTGTTTTCCATGTCGAGGCCAGGATAGCCAAAGAGTCGGCCGATGGTGACAAGCTCCTCGTCGTTGATTTTCAGAATGTCGCAGGCGTTGAGCGACTCCTGGATGATTTCTTTGGTGTAGAAGTTCTGTCGCAGGTTGATGTCGAATATCTTCAGGCAGTCCTTCGGTGTGGAGTGGAGGAAGCGGTGGATGGTGTCGTGCGAGACGCTGTTGCGCTGGGCCAGCGAGCCAAAGCAAACGCAGGAGCATCGCTTGGCGAGGTCTTCCATCTCTGCCGTGAAGGGTATGTTGTCCCAAGCCACGTCGCGCTTGATGTCGTAGGTGGGCACTCCCTCTTCGTCGAGCTCCACCTGCACGGTTCCCGTGGGGAAGTCGATGCGCGGCATGATGTGCCTCAAGTGCTTCTTGTCCAGCTCCTCCACGGTCTTGTCGCCGAGGGCGTCGTTGCCCAGGGCGCTGACGGCGTAGGCCTGATAGCCAAACATGCTGGCGTGGTAAGCGAAATTTGCGGGTGCGCCACCCAACTTCTTGCCTTCTGGCAGGCAGTCCCATAAGACCTCTCCGAGGCCGGCAATCAATTTGTCCATGATGATTTTAGTTCTATGGTTGTTGTTATGTTTTATCTCACGTTTTTGGTATAGGAGAAGAGGTAGGCCACGCCTATGGCCATCACCAGCACGGCTCCGGCCTGTCCCATGGCGTCACTGGCAAAACCCATGATGAGGGGAAAGACCGTGCCGCCAAAGAGGCCCATGATCATAAGGCCGCTCACTTCGTTCTGCTTCTCTGGCACACTCTGCAGGGCCCGGGCGAAGATGAGCGAGAACACGTTGCTGTTGCCGTAGCCCACAAGGGCGATGGCGGTGTAGAGCACCAGTTTGGATTCTCCCGTGAACAGGCCGAGCATCGACAGCGCCATCATTGATATGGAGACGACGAAGAACAGCCGGTTGTTGACAAAGCGCAGCAGGAGCGAGCCTGTGAGGCAGCCAAGGGTGCGGAAGATGAAATAAAGCGATGTGGCGAAAGCGGCGTCGTCGAGGGTCATGCCCAAGCGTTCCATGAGAATCTTCGGGGCCGTGGTGTTGGTGCCCACATCTATGCCAACGTGGCACATGATGCCGATGAAGCTCAACAGCACAATGGGCTTGCCCAACAGGCTGAAGCAGGCTGCGAACTGCTTGCCCACGTTCGGCGCCACATCCCCTTCAAAGGCGCGCCCCTCCTCTTGGATGGGTGTGGCCAGCAGCATGAGCGAGGCGGCCATGCCGATGAGCATGTAGATGGGGAAGAGCACCCGCCAGCCCAGTCCGAAGGTGGGGATGGCTTGCGTGGCGCCCCATGCCGCGATGTAGGGAGCCATGAACGAGGCGATGGCCTTGACGAATTGGCCAAAGGTGAGCGTTGAGGCCAAGTGTCCTCCCCTCACCACGGTGGCCACGAGCGGGTTGAGCGAGGTCTGCATGAGGGCGTTGCCTATGCCCAAGAGCGAGAAGCTGACCAGCATTAGGGCGAAGCTTTCGCCGAAGACGGGGAGCAGCAGCGAGACCACGGTGACTGCCAAGGAAAGCAACACCGTCTTCTTTCTCCCTATCTTGTTCATCAGCATCCCCGTAGGGACTGAGAAGATGAGAAACCAGAAGAAGACCAGCGAGGGGAATACGTTTGCTGTCGCGTCGTTCAGCCCAAGGTCTTTCTTCACATAGTTGGATGCAATGCCCACCAGGTCCACAAAGCCCATGGCGAAAAAGCAGAGCATGACACTTACAAGTGCCAGTTTGTCGATTTTTTTATCCATTTTATTAGGTTCTTTGTTGTTCAAATCCAAATTCAGGAAATCAAGCTGGCGGATTGTCGTGACGCTGGAATGGATGGTCATTCCCTTGTCTGCCGTCCTGGCCAGCATGTAGTCTTGACACTTGCAAAGTTATTGAAAAGAATGTGTTGGGCTGGTAATACTTTATTCAAATGATGCAACATTTTCTTCATGAATCAATATTTGTATGTTTTGATACAATCATGGGGCGGAAGAGGCTCGCCATGCAGCCTCATTCCGTCCCCTCCCTTATCTCTGTGGGGTATTTGCCATACTGTTTCTTGAAGCAGGAGGAGAAATAGCCCGGTGTGCCGAAGCCCACCTCGTATGCCACTTCGGCCACCGTCTTGTCAGTTGTCCTCAGCAGTTTGTTGGCCCTTTGGAGCCTCATTTCCCTGAGCAGCTCCACGGGCGACTTTCCCGTCAAGACCTTCACCTTGCGATAGAGCTGAACGCGGCTGATGCCCATCTCCGCCCCAAGGTCGTCCATCTTGAGCTTGGGGTTGGCCATGTTCTTGTGGATGGCCTCGCGGAGCGAGTCCATGAAGAGCTTGTCGGGTGTGCCGAGGCCTGCCGCCTCTCCTTTCTCCGAAAGCGGAAGGGATTTCATGTTGGAATAGATTTCCCTAAGTTTTCTCCTGTTGGCCAAAAGGCTGGCAATTTGGGCCAGAAGCACCTCTGCGCTGAAGGGCTTGGTGATGTAGGCGTCGGCCCCCATGCTCAGGCCTTCAGCCTGTTGTTGCTCCGAGCTGCGGGCTGTGAGCAGCAACACGGGGATGTGGCTCGTCAGAGGGTCCGACTTGAGCTTGTTGCAGAAGGCGAGGCCGTCCATCACAGGCATCATCACGTCGCTCACCACCAAGTCGGGTATGCTCTCCTTGGCAAGCCTCAGTCCGCTCTGTCCGTCGCTCGCCTCCAACACATAGTAGCGGTCGAGGAGCAGGGTGCGCAGGTATTGCCTCATGTCCGCATTGTCGTCGACGATGAGCACCGTGGCCAGCTCGTCGTCTTGGTCGCGCACCATGATGTCGTGCTGGCCGTCGCGTATCGACTGGCAGCTGATCTTGTGGGCGTCGTCCTCCTCCGCCTCTTCGTGGAAGAGTCTCTGGTTCTCCTTTTGGAATTGCAGTACGTCGGTGACCAGCCTGAGCAGCTGCTCCGCGTTCCTGCTGACGATGCCCAACAGCTCACGGTCGCCGTTGCCCATGGTCTTGCTGTTGGCCAGTTGGTCCAGCGGGCCTTTGATGAGCGTCAGTGGGGTGCGCAGTTGGTGGCTGGCATTGGAGTAGAAGAGGTTCTGCTCCTTGTTCATATCCCTCATCCGCCTGTTGGCGCGCCGTGTGGCCACGATGGCCCTCCAACCCAATCCAACGGCGGCGAGCAGAATCAGAGCCACGGCGAGCGACACCCAAAGCAGCGTGCGCTGTGCGTGGTAAAGGCCGAGATAGTTTTCCAGTTTGTTCTGTATGGTGATGAGATATTCGTTCTGCCGCATCATGGCGTTGGCGTTGACGGCTATCTCCTCCACGTTTTGCGGTGTCACGACCATGCTCTCTATGATGTTGATGCGTTTGTAGGACTTGTGCTCGAGTATTCTCAGGGCCAGTGCGATGATTTCCTCTCCATGGGTGGGATAGATGTAGCTGGCGGCAAGCTTCCCCTGCCTCACGGCCTCGATTCCCTCGTTGGGCAGGGCGTCGACGCCGAGAAAATGGATGTCTTTCTCCCTGCCCAGTTCCTTTGCGGCCTTGTAGGCTCCGAGCGAGGCCAGGTCGCTCTGGCAGAACACCACGTCGAGGGGCTTCCCTTCCTGTAGCCATTTCTTCGTGACGGCATACGAATCCTCAAACGACCATTGGGTCTCCACATGTCTGAAGTCCAGCTCCGGGTGGGCTTTCATCACGCTGCTGAAACCCTCATAGCGTTCCCTGTCGGGCGACATCACCAGCCGCCCCGTAATCTCCAGCACCACAGGCCGTCGCCCCACTCTGACGCTGTCGCGGCAAAGCCTTGCGGCATAGCTTCCCATGGCGCGTCCCGCCTCTGTGTTGTCGCCGCCGATATAGGCCGTGTAGGCGTTGGAGGAAGTCTTGCGCTCGAAGAGGATCACGGGAATGCCCTTCTTCTTGGCCTTCTCCACGCTGGGCGAGAGGGGCTCATACTCGTTGGGCGAGATGACAAGCAGGTCCACACCGGATTGGATGAGGCTGTCGATTTGCCGCCGCTGCACTGCGGTGTTGTTGTCCGCGTTGGCGATGCTGACCTTCACGTCTGTGTCGTAGAGGTGCTGTGCCGAGAGCATTTCGTTGTTCACCTTGTCGCGCCAACGGCCTCCGACACATTGCGACACACCTATCTTATATTTGTAGGAATCCCGACGTGAGCACCCCGCCAACGGGCCAAACAGGGTGGTCAGCGACAAAAGAAGAATGAAATTCGTTAGAAGTGCCTTCAAGATTCTTCTCTTGTGTTGGGGCCTGCGGGCAGGGCGGTTGCCGATGGGGCCATGGGGGCGGTTGGAGTATTTTTCTGCCGTTTTTGGTTGGGGCATAAGTGATTCAGTTTTGGTGATAATGCAAAATTAAGCAATTTTTTGAAATAAAGAAATTTTGTGGTCACAAATTCATCATTATGGCTACGATTCGTTCATGTTTGCCAGTGGTTAGCATAATTCTTTGTCGATGTGCGCGCCCGGAACCCAGTGGGTGCTCTCCCTCCTTATTCAGTCTGTCGCTTGTGGCCACAAAATCTTCAATCCTGCTTTGAGACAAAAGAAGAGCGGGAAATCCATTGTCCATGGGATTTCCCGCTCCTTCTCATCGTGAACCCCGTGGGATTCAAACCCACGACCTTCAGAACCGGAATCTGACGCTCTATTCAGCTAAGCTAGGGGTCCGTTTGAGTTGCAAATGCAAAGGT